>JAHQVU010000080.1 GCA_019634145.1 Micavibrio sp.
ACAAGAGCTAGTTTCCGAGTTTTATGTGGATGTTCTTAAAGGTACGGGCGGTCTGCTTGGGTTGGCTGTTCGCGGCGGCGGTGTGAGAGAGAAGCTGTCAGCTCAATTTGCAGAATATATCGGGGATAATCTAGGCTTTAAGCCGATGGATTCTAACGCAAACCATCAGCCGCAAGAAGAGGATTAATAGCATGTCGAAGATATTGCCTTTAGTTCTGCTGTCTGCTTCGGTTCTGTTGTCGGGTTGTGCGTATGATGTGCATGCGGAAAACCATGGAGCGTCGCCATCTGTTGACGGGGACGCAGTGTATGTAGAACGCTCGGGTTTGAATATTGCATTGGAAACGAATGATCTGTTGGATCAGAATGCGATGGTTTTGGGTATTCCATGCAGTGGGATTGATTACAAGATGCAGACAGTGAGCGACCTTAAGGCAAGTATGGAGGCTATCGATGTAGATGCTGCGTTGGGGAATACGAAGAAACCTGATGTGAGCGTTGTTGCTGATGTGGCAAATGCAACGCTGCGGTGTGTGGCAGAGACGTCTTTATCTGCGAAATGCCAAGGTAGTGTAAACCTATCCGGTAAGACCGTATCGAAGCGGGGAAAGGTTACGACGTTTTCTATATCGAAAAAACGTGTGACTGAAACTTACGGTAGTTGTGGCGCTGGCTCTGATGTGCTTGAGGGGGCTAGCTATGACGCTGTTTCTGAGTTGGTTGAGTTGGTTAAGGCATATGATAAATAATTATCATATGCTGAGATGGATCAGTTTTCTGTTTGTGGTCTTTGTGCTTGTTTCTTGCGTGTCTGGTAGGACGATTAAAGATGAGCAGGTTCGTGATTTTCAGGTGGGGGTTACCCGTTATGAAGAGGTGCTAGAGGCTCTTGGTAAGCCGTCATCTCGGACAGTGGATTCTCAAGGCGATGTTTATCTGCATTATAAGCGTGCTGTTTATACCATTAAACCGGAATCATTCCTGCCTATCGTTGGGGAGCATGTGGGCGGTATGAATAGTTCTTCGAAGTCTACTGTCGTGGTCTTTAGCCCTGATGGTGTTATGAAGGATGTTGTGGGGCAGAACGTTAAGTCAGATGCGGCGATGGCGCATTAATTTCCTCTGGGTATGATTTGTTTTGCACTAAAGTTTTAAATAGCTATAATAGTAGTGCTGGTTCGCCAGCTATGACGCTATACGTAGGTGCGGAATAGGCGTCGTGGACGCGGGGGCAGTACCCGCCAGCTCCACCATTTATAATTTGCGCGAAACGGTTCGCGGGCGGCGGTCGCCGCATCTTGTCTCAAGTGGAGATAGGCTTGTTATAGAACATGGGGCTGAAACAGGTTCGACACGCGTAGTAAAGGCATATTGCGGCGTTCGGCATGATACCGCCGTTATCGGGTCAATATTATAAATGCAAACGATAACTTTGCGTTCGTAGCAGCCAACGACAACTCTGTTGTTTCTGGTGAAGGTAAAATCGCTGCTTAATTGAGCAGTTTTTACAGCTACACACTGAATCCTTAAGTGATTAACGTCTCTTAAGTGGGGCCGCCGGACGCCTTGCAACAGAAGTCCGGCATTTTTTTATATAGTCGTTTGCTTTAAGAATAATACATGGCTGCAAATTGCCGTTTTTCTAAAAATAAGCCGCACGTATTTAAATACGCTTACGTTTATTTTTAGAAAAGCCGAACAATTTTCGCTGGATGTATTATTCTTAACCCAAGCGACTATAGCTCGTTTCATTTGCGACCAAATCTGAGATTTGCTTAGGTTATTTTAGTGCGAACAAATCTGCGATTTGCTACGCGTGCGACAGAAGTGCAGTCACCTTATTTTTTCTCCATGATCTCAATATCTTATGCTACCATAGATATATGGAGCCACCGTATTTTGATATCCCACCGTTGTTTTCGCTGATCTGCCTGTTTTGGGGGAGCGTATTTATATTGTCACCTTTAATATGGTTAGATGAAGCGCTTAGAAATGAGCGGGGCAGGGATTTTAAGGGTGTTTTTTTATCGCTTATTGGTCGGGCCGCATTTCTAACGCCGGCGTTTTCACTCTTTTTTGCTTTAGGGAGTAATCAAGCTGTTGTGGGTGTTATGCCAGAGATTATTGTTATGAGCGTGATCGGCACCATCTATTTAAGATTTCAGATAAAAGATTTGAAAAGCCGCGCGGAAAAAATTTCGCACATAAGTCGTGTTCTAGAGAAAGAGGTGCTGGGCCTTATGGGGCTGGTTTTTTCTGTATTGGCTCTGTTCTTTGTCACCGGTTTTATTGGCTATTGCGTAATTGTCGTTGTAAAAAATTTAGGTGCGCATGGCTGGATCGAATGGGCAGCGGCAATTATTGGCGGTGTGTATATAGCGGTTTTGATTGGGCTTTATATGCTTTTGAAAGAGCGGCAATCCGCCCTATTTGATCATGGTAAGAACTCTTTTCAAGGTGTGCTGATGGTATTGGCTGCGGGGTTGTTATTGTTTATAGTACCGTTGTTGATGTATCAGGCCGCGTATAATCCAAAGACTTATGAGAAGTTGCATCCAACGCCGCCTGTTAATCGTATATAAGGGGGATGAATTTTAAATGCCCCCTTGATTTATGGCATGAGACTTGCGAAACATTAGATGATGAAAAACGAAGATGAAATATTACGCTATGACCGTATGGTTGAGAACGCGCTTAGAGGGGTTGTAAAAGCCTCTGTTGAAGAAGTTATGGGATATCACGAGGTGCATGCTTCTATGCCCGGTGAGCATCATTTCTATATTACCTTCATAACCGACTACCCTGGTGTGAAAATTCCAGATTATTTGCGTGACCGCTATCCGGGCGAGATGACAATTGTCTTGCAATATCAGTTTACTGATCTTGCGGTCACCACAGAGAAGTTAAGCGTAACGCTGTCTTTCAATAATATCCCTGAGCGTCTAGAGGTTCCACTGGCTGCGATTAGCATCTTTGCGGATCCTTCTGTTAACTTTGCACTTCAATTCCAGCCGCTGGGCGAAGCGATTGAGGATGCTGATCTGGCGCTACTCAACGAGCTCGCAGATGATGACGGCCCTGATGACGATGGCCCCAATGGTGGTGGTAAGAAGGGTAAATCTGACGAAATGGGGCAGGTTGTCTCGCTGGATAAATTCCGTAAAAAATAACAATCTTTTTCTCCACGCTTTGTTATTTTGTGGTCTGAAAGAGAGGGGGCAGATATGTATAAAGTTCTTCTAAAGCGTGGCGAGTTCACAGATGAGAGCCGCCATAATGATGATGGCTCCCAGCGCGTTGTTCCCTATAAGCTTTATCACCCTGTTGATCACGATTTAGGGAAAATGCCCATAATATTCTGGAGCCATGGCTTTGGCGGCAATAGAGATGGGGCGAGCTTTATCTCGCGGTATTTGGCGGGGCTTGGCTATATGGTTTTTCACCTGACGCATCACGGAACGGATAGCAGCCTTTGGGAGGGGAAACCCGGCCATCCATGGGATATTTTGCAAAAGGTGAAGATCTCCAGAGAGACTACAATTAACCGCTTTTTAGATGTGCCATTTGCGCTGGACGCTTTAAAAGATTGGGCGCAAAAAAACCCTGAAGTCGGGGGGGGGATGGATTTTGATCGGCTCGGCATGTCGGGGCATTCATTTGGTGCGATGAGCACGCAGGCCGCGCTGGGAATGAAATTCCCGCATAATGACGGGACTTTACATGATTATAGCGTCTCTGAATTTAAGTGTGGGATTGCTTATTCCCCCGTGCCGATTGCACATCTAACGGATGCGCCTGCGCTCGAGCTTTATGGCTCTATTGACCGACCGGTGCTGCATATGACGGGGACGGAAGATGATTCTCCTCTTGAAGGCTATGGGTATGAGCACCGCTTGATCGTGCGTGAAAATGCTGGCCACCCCGATCAGTATTTGCAAGTGCTGGAGGGCGGGGATCACATGGTTTATAACGGCACACGCGGCAAGCTGGGCAATAATGATCTGCGTGAAACCCATGAAGCGCAGATCTTAGAGGCCGTTCAAAACTTTTGGGATGCCTATCTTAAAGATGATGCTCAGGCACGCTCATGGCTTAAAAATACGCTTTGACTTCGTGTGAAAACGCGCTAAGTATCAGGCATGACTGATTACGCAATTGAAATTTCCGATCTGAATAAAACTTATAAAGCTTCAAATAAGCAGCCTGCGAAGGTGGCGCTTAGTGGTGTGGATTTAAAAATCCGAAAGGGTTCGATCTTTGGGCTTTTGGGGCCTAATGGTGCGGGTAAATCCACGATCATAAATATTATGGCGGGGTTGGTGACCAAAAGCTCGGGGTCAGTGAAAATCTGGGATTATGATATCGATCAGAATTTGCGCATGGCGAAATCCTCGATTGGCATTGTGCCGCAAGAGGTGAATAACGATGCGTTCTTTACGCCTGCGAAAACGCTGGAGCTAATGGCAGGGTTTTATGGTGTTCCTAAAGCCGAGCGACGCACGATGGAAATTTTAAAGCTTACTGGCTTGGAAGAAAAAGCCTATGTTTATGCGCGCACGCTTTCAGGAGGGATGCAGCGCAGGATGATGATTGCCAAGGCGATGGTGCATTCTCCGCCAATTCTGGTGCTGGATGAGCCGACGGCTGGGGTCGATATCGAACTGCGTCGTCAGTTATGGGCGAATGTGCGTACACTGAATGAGCAGGGCGTGACCGTACTTTTAACCACGCATTATCTGGAAGAAGCGCAAGAAATGTGTGATGAAATAGCCATTATCAATCATGGAAAGGTTGTGGCGTGTGAGTCTAAAGAAACACTGCTGGAGCGCGTTGAAAACAAAGAAATCCGCTTTCGCTTAAATGTCGAAGCGCTGGCTATCGTTCCAAAAGAGCTGGAAAAATATGGTGCACAAAAAGTGGGTCAGCGCTCTGTCCTTATGCGCTATAGCCCTAAGGACACACAAGTCGAAGAGATGATTGCGGCCATTCATTCTGCCGGTTTTCAAATTCTTGATATCACAACGGATGAGAGCGATTTGGAAGATGTGTTCTTACAGATTGTGCAACAAAACAAAGCCGCATAAAGAAAAACCCCCGCAGCAATTTACAGGGGATTTCGACTTTGTTCTTTTGTATCTTAAAACTGCAGTATAGGTTGCTTTTGCATGATATAGTCGTTTGCTTTAAGAATAAAAAAAGGCTGTAAAATGCCGTTTTTCTAAAAATAAGCCGCACGTATATTAAATACGCTTACGTTTATTTTTAGAAAAGCCGAACAATTTTCGCTGGATGTATTATTCTTAACCCAAGCGACTATAGGCTCGGGTTCCTAAGTTCTGTGGAATTCATCATGCGTGCTTTGCCTTTTAGGGGGGGGCTAATAAAACAACGGGATGCTTAAAGTTGTGGTTCTTATAAAAGTACGCTGCATTGCGGTGGAAGTGTGTTTATGATTGTATTTTATATGCTGCTCTGATAGAAGAAATTTTGAAATGCGCCCGTAGCTCAGGGGATAGAGCAGTGGTTTCCGGAACCAAAGGTCGGGGGTTCGAATCCTCCCGGGCGCGCCACTCTCATTTTATATTCTTTCTAAAATAATTTTTTTAAAGCAATAAAACCCGTAGCAACCAAATGTTGCTAAAGTTGTATGTGTTCGATATTTGAGAAACTTTTAGATAAAACGGACTTTAAGAGGAAGTGTGAATTATATTTTTATCTCTAGGGGCTCACGGTCTTGTTTTTATCAAGATGCCTACAAAAAAAGCGCCATAGTGACGGCGCTCTTAGATATGTATGTAGTGAAAGCCTTAGCGCTTATGCTGCGCGGCGTTTTCCCTGTGGTTTATTACCATGAGGCTTGTTTCCTTGAGGTTTTGCGCCTTGTGGTTTTCCCGTGAATTTTTTACCGTTTGCAGGCTTTTTGCCCTGAGGACGGTCTTGGTAAGATTTACCTTCGCTGCGCTTTTTCATCGGACGATCACCGAATGATTTCTTTTCACCGCGCTCTTGTTTCGGACGGTCATTGCCGGGACGATCGCTTTTAGGGCGGTCATCTCTTGACCGATCATTTCTCGGGCGGTCGCTATATGATTTTCCTTCACCGCGTTCTTTACGTGCTGGCCTGTCTTCATAGCTACTTTCGCCTGAGCGTGGTTTAAATGATGATTTTTCACCGTAAGATTTTTTCTTGCCAAAGCTATTATTGTCATCATGTGATTTTTTTGGAGAGCGAGCTTTTCCACTTTTGAAATTTCCCTTGCCGGCGAAAGATTTTCCGCTTGAGGGTTTTTTGCCGCGGCGACGTTCGTTGCCGTTTGCGGCTTTCTTTTGTGCAGCAAGCTCGGGATTGATTAGCATTTCGATCGCATGCCATTTGCGGCCATCAGCATTGGATACGAAGCTTACTGCTGCGCCTTCCGCTCCGGCTCTGGCTGTTCTGCCCATGCGGTGAATAAAGTCTTCTGCGACTTGTGGAAGGTCATAATTTACAACATGCTCGATGTGTGGAACGTCAAGGCCGCGTGCAGCAATGTCGGTTGCGATCAGGATACGGAAGTTTTGCTTGCGGAAATTGACCATCACTTTATCGCGCTTTGTTTGGCGCAAATCACCATGCAATGCTTCGGAGGTATGGCCATCGCGACGTAGGCGGTCGGCCATGCGATCAGCATTGTGTTTGGTTTTTACAAAAACAATTACCGAACCAGTGCGTTCGGTCAGCTGTGTTAAAAGCTCGCTATATTTTTGATCTTGTTCAATGCGGATGACTTCTTGTTTTATTTTTGCAGCAACGACATTGGTTTCACCGACTGAAATTCTCTTTGGATTAGTCATGTAATTTTCAGACATCTTCAGGATGTTTTTTGGTAAAGTGGCCGAGAACATAAGTGTCTGGCGCTCTTTTGGCATATATTTGAAAATACGCTCGAGCTGAATGGTAAAGCCCATATCAAGCATGCGGTCGGTTTCGTCCAGTACGAGGAAATGTGCATCATCCAGCATCAAAGAGCCGCGCTCCAGATGGTCATTAATACGACCCGGTGTACCGACGATCAGACGCGGGTGGTTGCGTAATTGATTGAATTGTTTGCCCATGGGTTCGCCGCCAATAATAAAGGCAGTTTTAATCGGGCTTTTCGGGCCTAAAAGCTGGTGCATGATATCCATGATCTGCTTACCTAGCTCACGTGTGGGTGTCAGAACCAGAGCGCAGCCCTGCGGGTCAGTCAATAGTTTTTCAACGAGTGGAATAGCGAATGCTGCGGTTTTACCTGTTCCGGTTTGTGCGGTACCCATGATGTCATGGCCATCGAGTGCAATCGGAATTGCCTGCGCTTGAATTGGTGTTGGTGTGGTGTAATTCATGCGCTCGAGTGAATTTTCCAGCGCTTGCGATAGGCCGAAGCCTTTGAACGTTTTCATATGATTTTCCTTATGTTCAATCATTATTTCCCGCACTTGCCACCGTGGCTATATGCGGTGTTTTTGAAAATGTGAACTTGTCTGAAAATATGAGGTTTTACGTTCATATACTGCTTATTATTTGTGCAGTATTTTTCTTAAGCTCGTATCTCGAATGTGAGAGCATTTCTTAAACTTGGCGCAACTTATGACATCTTTATGCATATAAGTCAAACTTTTATGCATTCAACTTTGATTAGGGCGGTGTTGTCGCGGCGTCTTTCCATGTGCCGTCAATGCCGCTGTATGAACTGTCCGGCGAGTGTAGGGCCGCTATTTTCGTCAAGTTTGTAATGTCCGATTAAGCCATGCGCAAGCATGTTTTCATCTTAATGAATGGCGATCCATTCATCGCCTTCGCAATATTGCACGACGTTGAGATCAAAGTTATAGCGCAGTTCAGCTTGAAGGCCGGTGGGATTGGAACATCCACCGCCGCCGCCGTCACTGCTCGGCCCCATCGCGGCCCAGTTTGAGCCATTGCAATATTGCATTGCATTGACATCGGTGTTGAACAGGATTGTTCCTGCGGGTTGGGAGGGGTTTTTACAAAAGTTATTCGTGGCTGCGTAAAGATTGGAAATTTCTGAAGGTGTTAGCGCATCATCATAAACGCGGACATCGTCCAGATACCCGTCCCATGCACGTGAGCTATCGGCACCAGCGCTGGTGGGGTTGTTTCCGATTGCAATATTATCTCCTGAGGAGGTGTCTAGCGCGCCGCCGTCTGAGTGTGTATCTGTATCAACCTGTACACCGTCAATATAATATGTGATCAGATCTGTGCTGCTGTTGTAGGTGAGTGCGACGTGATGCCAAGCATTTTGATTTGTCAGGAAAAAGCCGCTGCCCCCTTCACTTTCTTGCGCACCAATGGTTGTTGTAAGAACTGTATTGATATTGCCATTAGGTATGATCCTCATTTGCCATGTATGATCCGGCCAATTTGTCCCGGAAGTTTTTGAAATAATTCGTGATCCGTCGGTAGATATACCTTCGACGTAAACCCATGCAGCCATAGTGATATTTCCGGATGGAACTTCCCAGTTTCCTATATCAATCAAGTCGTCTGTGCC
>JAHQVU010000081.1 GCA_019634145.1 Micavibrio sp.
AGCCCCTCATGCCATCATTCCCTCCAATACTGGCGGCCTGATAGAATTCAAAATCATCTCCAAAATTCAGATGGGCCTTAGATTTTGTAGCAAAGACCAAGGCCCCTGAAGGCACTAAACGGTAAGCAAAATCAAGAGAAGGGATCAGATACCCAAAACCGTTGGAATTATCCAGGTTATGGGTATATCCGAATTGCATCAGAAATTTCATTCCCAGGGTAGGAAATGCCGGATTATCACTATTCTGGAAGACATAGCTTGCTTCCGTATTTATGAAAGAATTCTCATTATCCGAAGGAAAAACCGCTGCAAAGGTTTCAATAACACCTGCATTCGTCTCAGCCGTACCAACGCCAGCGCGCGCAAAACTCGCATCAGAAGAGGCAATGAGGTTCGTTAGACCGCTATACACAGTGCCATTGACGAGGTGTTTGTCTTGGCTAAAATCAAGGAGGAAATCAAAGCCTGCGCCGAACTCAGCCGAAGGCGGATCAAGTCTTGAAGGAAACCCGTCCAATAGCTGCATTCTGCTACGCATGTGAAATGCTCACAACAGCGTGGCCATCTGTCGGATAAGCCCAGAGACGCACACCAGCGACGCCGGGGAACAAATCAGCGAGCAAGATGTTCGCCTGCCCCTCATTCTTCGTATACCGAAAAGAGCCCCCAAGGTCAGTCGGAGCGGTCGTGCCAGTTGTCGCCTTCAAATGAACCGCCGCCATCCCTTGATTTTGAACCGTGACCTTTGTTGTATCCGCATTCGTCAATTGCGTCCAAACAGCAGGTTCACAGGCAATCGTTGCATTTTGTGGCATGATCCACGCTCCTCAAGAGTTAAATGTGTCTACTACCCTTTTACATCCGCACGGCATTTACCGCAATACCATTTACCCTTTAATCCAAAAGGCGCATTCCAAACAATTCCGCAACAACAACAGGGATGCCATAAAACCTTAGTAATTCCGCCATTTTTATTCCGAAAAGGACGCCATCTAGGATCAGTATCTTCGGTCTTTTTCACTTAAAAAAATCCATTCTGTACCGGTCAGTACATATGTTTTGTACCGCTCAGTACAGAACTAAAATCATGTTATATCTGTCCATTAGTGCTGTTTCTCAATTTATCTAATAGTTCCCGTAGGTTATCCATATCCTTACCTGTGATTTGGTTCCTTCGAGTTAGGCTGTTGAGCTGATTGACCAATGTTTCTGTTGCTTTTTTGTGTGCAACATAATGCTGTTTGATTTGTCTGAACTGTGCTTTTGTTGCCTGATCCGCATCACCACCTTCCAACATTGCCCTTGGATCGAAATCCTTTATCCCTGTGATGCCAAGTTGGTTCGCTTCTTCTTTTGTCATTCTGTTTGAACTTACCAAATAAGATGCAATGTCAGGCAATCTATCAATACGGTTTTGAAGGGTTTTGTTGTCTTTTATCAGAACATCTATTTGTTCCGCCAACTCTTCATTTTTTTTAATGAGCTGGTCTTTGTCTTTTATCCAAGTTACAATTTTTTTTATAAGAGCTCTAATCATTGTACGCTTTCTCTATCTTTCATTTGGAACTGAATATTTTCGTTTTCGCCGATTTTGTCAGGCAAACGAACATGAAAGTGATGCCAAGACTTTGTGATCATTAGCTTTTCACGTTTTGTGAGTTCATCCCAGTGTTTTCCATGAATTATGCCAGAGGGCAAAAAGTTAGGATCATCTTGATTTGAAGAGGCAAATGAAACACCAGCCCCGTTATCCAATCCACCAACACTTTTTTTTTGTCTTTTGAGTTGAATTTGAGCTTCTTTAGAGCCTGTTTTATTCCACCAGTGTTCTGCTCTTTTGAGAGCTTCTTGGACTTTCATTCCAGTGTCCAGTCTCATTTCTGGATCGCTGAGTGCAAGTATGTTTTCGTTTGTTGGTTTGATTATTGTGTCCATGGGTTTCCATTCCTTCTGATCCAACTTCTTGCAATTTGAAAAGCAGCGATTAGCACTGAATAATGAATGTAACCAGCTATTGCTCCGTATTCAAACCAAGTTTTAACGACCTGATTTGCAGTGAGCAGAATGATTATCAACACGGTGATGTTGGAAGCTGTTCTCGCCATGAGTTTCTTTTTTTTTTACGTTTGTTGAAGTTCTTTTTTTTTAGATTGTTCAGTTAGTTAAGAGTTAAGTTGTTAGTTAGTAGTTAGTTTTTTTTATATATCAAGGATGGTGAATTGGAGGAGAATGCACAGAACAAGACACCCGACCGCGATTAACGTTCGTTGTCTTGTAAGTGCATGGATTTCAAGGACGGAGCCATTGTTATCGTGATGCACAAGTTGCGTGTATTAAGCCACCAACTATGTTTCAAACTTCTTCCGCTGCTTATGCGACCACCCAGAGCAATGAACCAGAACATAAGTTCCGACAAGAACACTTTGCGCCAAGGTGGAGACCCGATCTATTAGCGCGATATAATGCGAAGAAGACCCGCTTAGCGAACACAACGCACAATCATTTTACACAAAAAAAAAGAGATTTGTAATTTTTTGATGCTTAATTCAAAATTAACTTAATCTTGGTTAACGCTCATGATTATTCTATTTCTCTCATTAAGCGCTCTAAATCGCCGTTTTCTGCGGCTTTTTCCCATATCTCAGCGTCCATCTTTGTGAACTCTGGCGTATCGATATTGGGGATAATTCTTTTTTTATAGCTAAATTCCGGCGCGTCTGCTTTTTCGTGCAAAATACGCTTTTGGTGCATTTCCTCAGCAAGCCGTTTTAGACCCTTTTGGACGTATTCCTTATCATTTGGCATCTAGGCTACCCAAAGCAATCGTTTTCGCCTCAGCAGCCCTTAAAAGCGCGTTTATTTTAGCTTGTCTTGCGGCCTTAAGGGTATCTGCCTTCTCTCTCAGCTCATCCCATGTCGGGAAAAACTTCCAGCGGCAGGAAAAAAGCACATGGCGGGCAATATCGGCTGGATATTCTTGCAACCGCGTCGTATATGCCGTGAGCATAACGGCTGTGCTGAACTCACTTATGCCGCGCCGCGCCGTGATTGCATCAAGTTCCACAAGCCAGCCCTCAATTTTTTCCGGACGAGCGCAAAGCATTGTTTTTTCTACACGTTTTGCTACTTCAATAATGTCCTTAGCGTCACCGTCAACGCGGTGGCTTATTGTTTTCCGGTAGGGCGGCGCATCATTTGGAAACATCATTCGGGTTTCTTCTGCCAGCTTGACGCCGCGCGTATTCGTCAGCAAGCGAATGACCTCCTCTACCTTCTCTAAAGGGTGCTCTTCCAGCCATATTTGCGCCTCTTGGCGCTTTCTTGAGGTTTCTTCTAACCCATGTCCGCCATGTAGCGTCCCAATTACACTTGGAAGCTGTTTGTCCTGTTGCAGAGATCCAATAATCCCTGAAATCTTCTGCGGTTTCTCTTGCTCGCTCATGTGTCATGCCCTTCTCAATTGCATATTCGATGTTATCTGGTGACGGAACCCAGTCAGATTGAAGCCGAGAACCACTACTAGAGGTCTTTTTCTTAGGTTTTGCTGTCACGCCGCTGTCACGCCCCTGTCCCGCCTCATTTTTTTGAGGCTGATATTGGCTGTAATTACAGATAGTTATAACACTACCTCCTGTCACGTGCGTGACACGAACCATTCCCCCGTCCTTGAAATCGCGCAAAGTGCGCTCAACAACACGGCGTGTGCGCTCCGTTTTGGCTGATAGCGTCCTTATTGTAAAGAATGCTTGATCCGGCTGGAGGTCTATTTGCTTCCCAGCTATGAGAATATTTTTCTCTCCCCACGTCGCTTCGTATAGGAGGGCAGACCAGATGACAAAATTGTTGGGGTAAGCAACCCCAACAATATGATGATCCAGCATTGCGCGGTCAATTTTCAAATACGGTAATGTCATCGGTTTTCCGTGCGCTTGAACAAGACAACGTTGTCGCCGAGTTCACCTTGATAGACATCGTTCTGGCAATCAAGGACGCCGTTATGATAGTCAGTACAAATGGCTGTTAGAACTATTTGGCAAAGCCCTTCCTGCCAAGGCTGCATCCTACCCTCCATTAAATCTGCAAGAGCTGTCGTTACCAGCAATAATGACGGGTCATCGTCGTTCATGACACAGACTAACCATCTTAAGCATGATCGCCAGCTTGTATTGTCGTCTTTGTTTGGAGGTCTGGGCGGCGGGTTTGATGAATTAAAAACTTCGTTCATTTCTCTTTCCTTTTTCCTTTTGTATAATTTACGCCAAATCTAAATTGAGATATTATTGGGTCATTGCGGTTTTTGTAGACGAAGCCGCAAATGACATTTTTCGTGCATCCAAGATATTCGCCTATCTCAGAATAAGTTCTATGGCATGATAGAAGAACGCGCACAAAGCCCAGTCGCTCTTTTTGATCCATAGCGTACCAGTGAATTTCACGATGGAAAACATTGTCCATACTGCTTCCTTTTCTTGCAAGGATATACAATTTTATATAAAAGGAGACTGTGGCTCCTTCGCTCGGCGTCATTAGGCGGGTGAGTTTTTGAAATGTTTCTCACCCGCCGATCATCCCACTACATGCTTATTATTTTCTCGGCGTCAAACGCGCAGACAGTGAAGCAATGTCAGTCGAGGATGCCCCGCCCCCGCCCTGCGCTTCTCTATAAGCCCTTTTCTCGACAACGATAGCTTTTGTCAGCATCGACTTAACGACTTGCGCCCGCGTCTGCCCTAAAACACCACACACCCAGTCAAGCACTAAAAGATCACGATCCCGCAAGAGCAGGGGCAATACGTCTGCAAGCTGCTCATTGGTAGTCAGCATATTCATTTCATGCTTTTTCTCAGTGGTCTTTATTTCAGCACTTGCCGCCGCCTCATCATAAGGGTCAGCTTTTTCTGGCTGAGCAGGTTTGCCTACATAATCCTCCATATCCATCTGCACAGGCTTTGTCGTTGTTTCTGTTTTCCGGCGACCTTTACCACCACGCCTGCCTCTGCGTCTAGGCTTAGATTTTTCATGATTTTCAGTCATTTAACATTACTCCTTAATATATTAATTTAACTGGTTGACCCATTGCCTTCATCCACCGAAGCTTCAAGGAGGCCACATCTGTCATGCCACCCTTGACGTCTTCAATTATTCTCTCGCCGTCTACGAAATACACAAAGTCAGCAATGTAAACCGCGACCTTTTTTTTAAAAACTATTTCGCCGTCTTCGAATGCACAATAAAGCGGGAAGCGAACTTGCCGCTGGAGGTTTTGAATAAGCCCCTTTTTTTCAAGCATCTGTAGTTCAGCCCAGCGCCGAGCCTCTGCCTTGCTGTCATGCGTATAGCAATCAAGGCTACTGCATTTAGGGCAAGATATCGGGTCTGTTTCAGGCGTGAACTGAATGTCGCACTTGCTGCATTGCGAAATCTTTTTTGCACGACGGCGTGCCGCGCCGCCTGATATGCGCGGTGGCCGCTTACTTCTCACCATCAATGCTCGCCTTTTGGTTCGCGCGGTACTGCTCTATGATATGTATCAACTGCCCACTTATAGAGCGGTTTTCTTTCTTCTTCATCAAATCAAGATAATCCCATAGATCATCTGGCAGATTAACGCTTTTCACAATCTTCATATTCCAACCCTTCTCGTAAATTTGTGGTATCACACGCATCATAATACACTAAACAAAATTAAACTCAATTTGTTTATTTTAGTGTTGACAGGTTAAAAATTAATATGTACCTTTATGAGCATTCTAGCAATAATAGAACAATATAGGAGACTACAGCCATGTTGAGAGATCACGATGTATTCCTTGTTATCCACCAGTTAAAAAATGGGTATTTTTATATACCTGAGCAAGTCCCGTACACATCTGAAAAAGAAGTAATTGCAAAAATTGAGGCCGGGGGAAGCGATGATTTATACCAAATTATAAAATTCAATTGCGTTGAAGGTCGTAGCCGCGACATGACCGAAGATTTTTTCTTTATGCTCAATGGCAGCCGTGTTTGGGAATACACATTTGAGGGCGGTCTTATTGGATGCCGCTTTTGCTATGGCGACGAAGGTTCCGAGGATGAAAACGAAGAGCACAAGCTCGATTGCGCGACGCAAGGGATAGGCCGCCACGGTGCTTTTGGTGCTTAACAATTAAGCGCTGATTTAATATTTTTCTCAGGAAAGAGCGAATGACTTTGCCACCTTCAAAAAACGTCACCACTGTAAATGGTGTCCACTATTATCATGACCTTTTGCAGGGAACAGATGAATGGCACGCTTTACGTTGCGGCATGATAACGGCTAGCAATGTAAAGCATCTGCTTACGCCTAAGCTACAGATTGCAAACAACGAAAAGGTTAGGCTTTATTTATATGAAGTAGCGGCCAATCGCATTACAAATCGGCCGGACGAAGGCTATTTAAGCTATGATATGCAGCGCGGCCAGCTCGAAGAAGGTGAGGCCATCAAAGAATATGCAAGGCTCCACGCGGGGGATACTGGCGTACAGCAGTGCGGGTTTGTCATCAATGATGATCTGGGATTTAATTTTGGCATGTCGCCTGACGGCCTTGTTGGAGATAAAGGGCTGATTGAAGTTAAAAGCCGCAATCAAAAGCACCAGCTTTCAACCATTGCCTCACATGCTAAAGACGGGGAAATACCTGATGAATTTATTATGCAAATTCAATCGGCCTTGTTCATTTCAAAGCGGGAATGGTGCGACTTTATAAGCTATTCCAATGGGTTTTGCATGGCAGTTTACCGCGTATTTCCAATACCTCAGTATCAGGTAAAGATCAAAGAAGCGGTTTACCAAGCCGAAGAAAAAATAAAAGCTCTAACCAATGTTTTTTACGACACTGCTAGTTCAAGCAACAAAATCACGCCGCTTGAATGGATAGACCACCATGAGGAGATAATAGCGTGACCGATATAAGCCACACAATCGTGCCTAAAAGTATGCAGCTTAATGCTGATGATTTAATCAGCGAGCCTAAAACTATAACAATCACGCAGGTTCGCGTAAAAGACAACCCAGATCAGCCAGTTGCAATCTCCTATCAGGGAGACAATGGGAAGCCGTATTATCCATGCAAGTCCATGAGGCGCGTCATGGTTCGGGCATGGGGTAAGGAT
>JAHQVU010000082.1 GCA_019634145.1 Micavibrio sp.
CGCTGCGTATCAAGGGGGGATAGACGTTAATGATTTCGGCGGCATTCGGTGGAACAACACTTGCTGCTTGCTGCCAATCGCCTAACCCGGCAAGAACATAAGCCCGCCATACGTTTATTTCAGGGAAGGTCTTAAGACCATCAACTGAAAGATCACTGAAAGCAAGCGCATTTTGACCGCTTAACGCCCGCGCCGCGCCACGAAGCGCGAGGAATTCAGGAGTGGATGAAATATTGGGTATTTCTGTTTCTACAAAGCGTAAAAGTCCGAGAGATTCAGTCCCGAAATTGTTGGCGAGATAGGCTTTGGCAAGAAGCAGTAAGTTCGATGCGCGCTCCGATGGTGACATTTCGGACAGGCGCGAGAGAATGATCGTGCGGTTACCGGCCAGTGCCTGTGCCCCCCCCATCTTCCATCCATCAAAATTATAGATGCGTTGCAGGCCTGTTTCTGCATACTCGGCTATTGCGGACTCTTCAGCCGCATTTTTTCTGCGCACCATCGCTGCGCGCTCTTCTTCACTGATGGCCAGTCCGTTTTTGCGGGAGATTTCTACACCGCCGGATATTACATTTACGCTTATATCATCGTTCTTAGGAATAATAGCGATACCGGCAGGTGATTTTAGAACGGTAAAATCAACAAAATCATGCTCCTCCGACACAAAATCATCGTCTTCACCGACTAACGCTACATAAATAGTCTCTTCGGTAGTTGGGTCAGTAATTTCCACGATCTCCCTAACAGATGGCATAGGCCAGAAGACATACCCGCTGCGGCTTGCATCCGCATAAACATTGCGGCGTATCGGCGCTCGTCCGTCATCTAACTTTATGTCATTAGAGGCCAGAATGCGCCAGAGCACGTTACCGCCTTGTGCCTGAAGTTTTGCCGGAAATGGAAGTTTAGCCGTAAAGGCCCTCGCATTTTCCGCGGCAGCGGGCAAAATAGGTTTGAAATACTGCGCCTGGGGTCCGTTAACTTGCGGTGCAATCAAATTACCATCGCCTTCGGATATGAGCCATAATGTTGAGTCCTTAACGAAAGACGCAAAGCCGAAGGTCGAGGTTGAAGAAACGGTGATAATATTGGGTTTTTCACTGCCTGTTATACGGATAGGTTGTTCTGCCGTATCTTTTGGCTGTTCAGCGTTTGCGTCTATCGCGGTGAGTTGATCTTCTACTGGCGGTGGCTCATTGGCCGAAATAGCAGTAGGCGTACCCACGCTTTGTTCTACCGGTTGCGCTTCTTCTTCTTCTTCTTCTTCTTTAGGCTCTGGCTTAGTAGGGCTAGCCGCGCTTTTCTGAATTGATATCGGCTTCGCTTCAAGGGCCGCGCCAGCAGGGTTATAGAAATCAATGATCACGCGGCTTCCCGCTGTGAAGTCACGAACATCACTCTTTGCTGGCAGCTGAACACGCACTTTAAGGGGAGACTCGCTTAAGACCTCCAGCCCTTCAATGTTTCGGACTTTTTTCCCTTGGATTTGCGCAGTATTTAATCCTGCATTCTTATTAAATGTAATATCGAACGTTCCTGCATTTTGGCGCGAGGTCGAATAATTGGTGGGGGACGGCCAGTCAAAAACCAGACGAGAGTAATCATCGTGAAGTCCGGCGCGCACGGAAATCTCATCAGCGCATGCGGCATTGCCCGCCGCAAACAGCGAAATCATCAGGAAACTTAAGAAAAGAGCCAAGCGCATAAGCTTAAAACTGCCATATGTTGAGGCAAAGAACAAGAAAGTGAAGTGTGGTTTGGCGTGTTATTCGCTTATATTTATGCATATATCTTGCCGTTTGATTAATAGGTGAATTCGCGCCCATCATCTTGCATGATCATAATATCAACCCTCCGCGCCACGCTCTCGCGTCTATCCTTTGACCAATTTTCAGGAAGCTCGGAATAACGTGACGATGAAAGGCCGCGTGCAGTGATAGGGCGCTCATAGCCTACATTTTTCAAAATGTCAGCGACTTTATTGGCGCGATCCAGAGATAAGGACCAGTTCGATTTCGCGCCATCAGCGCTTCGATCAAACGGGCGCGGATCAGCATGGCCGATAACCTCGATGCGGTTGCGAATATTGACCAGCGCGCCGCCAATCACAAATAAAGCCTGCTTGCCTTCATCTGAAACATCGCTATTACCGGCGTTGAATAACAAATTCTGTGGCATAGAGATCAAAAGCTGATTGTCTTGCGGATAAATAAGAACATCCCCCAATGCGTCGCGGCGCGATATATTCTCGCGAATGATATTGCTCAGATATCCAAGATCCAAAGCTTCGCCATAATCGATTTTCGAAATATCAATGCTATCAACACTGCTTTTAGAAAAGGGCTGCTTTTGTTTCTTCTCGAAGTTGCGGTACAGCCCGTCTGTCATTTTCTCCCACTTTTCTTCCGCCGGTGCACTCATGGAATAAAGCAGCACGAAAAAGGTCAGCATAAGCGCCATCGCATCAGTAAAAGTAATGAGCCAGAGCGCGGCGGCTTCTTCCTCTGTCCCGCCATCTTGCTTACGGAGCTTATAGGCGCTGCCATCTGTAGAATCGAATTTCACGTCCTCCGTGTCTTCTTTGACCGGCATTTGCGGCATATATTCATCTTCAAAACCCGTGTCCAGCCAATCGTCACTCATCGCGTGTGGCCTCCTCGAAAGTTTTGGCATCAAAACGCTTAAAGGGGCGGAAGTGCAGCTCCACCGTTCCCGCTTCGCCCTCGCCAATGCCGGCACTGATCATGTTTTGGGGCAAACCGGCTGCCTCCAGCTTCCCGGCCAGCGCGCTCATATCCTGTGCTACACTCTCCCGCGTTGCGCGGTCGTCGCCAGCGACACTAGCAACCATATCCATTTTGTAACGGGCGGTATTTTGCGTATCTATCAAGGATACAAGCGTATCGAGGAAAAACGCGCTACCATCGCCTGCCAGAGTGCTATTGGCCTCTGCCATAAAAGCATCCCGATTCATTTTTAAGCGCAGCTCTGTTCCCATGCGGTTTTGCTTGGCCTTTAACCCTGAAATTTGCGCATTGAACAGACCCTGTATTTTATCAAGCGTAGAGCCTTCTCTTTCTGCGGGTGCCGGGGCTTCGGTAGGGCCTGCATCTAACTTGACTTCATCGTCCGGCGTAAAAGCCAATGTTAATGAATTGAGCACAGGCGCAGCCTTGTCCTGCTTAAACTCGCTCATCGAATTAAGGATGATAAAGAATGAAAGCAGCATTAAAAACAGCGATAAGCCAAGATACTGGTTAGCCATGCTTTGAATTATACCTTAATTATGAGCAAAATCCTAAAGGGTTTTGGGGGAGGCGCTTTAGGGCACAGGCGCCGTCGAAATCAAGTCGTAACTTCGCACCAATGTGCCCGTGATCAAATACCACCCATCCACCAGAACGAAAAAAATAATCTTGAACGGCAGCGAGACCGTAATCGGCGGCAACATCATCATACCCATCGACATCAGGATCGAGGCCGTGACAAGGTCGATAATCAAAAAGGGTAAGAACAGCATAAAGCCAATCTCGAAGGCTCGGCGCAGCTCTGATATCATAAAGGCGGGAACAACCACTTGTAGCGGTAGCTCCATAACATCCTCAGGCATTTCCGTACCGCTCATCTCGACAAACAGCGTTACATCCTGCTCGCGCACATGAGATAGCATAAATTTCTGGAACGGCTCAACCCCACGCTCAAAGGCCGTAACCTCGTCAATCTCGTCATTGATGAGGGGTTGCACGGCTTGTTCATAGGCGGCTTGAATGGTTGGCGCCATGATGAAAAAAGTCAGGAACATCGCAAGTGATAGCATAACAGTGTTCGGCGGGGTTTGCTGAATGCCGATCGCGGTTCTTAAGAAAGAAAGCACCACAATAATCCGCGTAAAGCTCGTCATCATGATCAGGATTGATGGCGCGAGTGACAATACGGTCAGCAAGACAACCATTTGCACGACGCGGCCTGTGATTGTACCGTCTTGCTCTTCACCTAAATCAATATTAATCGATTGAGCCAGCGCCTCATGTGGGATCAAGCTTATCAGCGCAGTAATAATCAACAATCCCGCAGAAATCAAAAGATTGCTTCGTTTAGCCATGAGTGACACTAAAGGGAATCGCTTAACCATGAGCGTCATTATCGACGGGCTTAATGTCTGTTTCAATAACAGTTTCGCCATTCGCACCAATCATCAACAGATGCTGTATATCATCGCGCTGGATGATCACTACGCGGCGGCGGGCATCGATCTGCATACTCTCGATCAGCTTCAATCGCTTCTTTGCTGTTATGTTCTGCGCCTGCACACCACCGAGGCCGAGCTTTTTAACGATCAGCGCAAATCCGCCCATAAGCCCCAGCACGAACAGCAATGCCGCAAACATTCGTAGATATTCATACAGGCCGCCTGCATCGTCCATTCTTATTGATCCTTATATCGGGCTTTAAAATTCTGTAGGTCTTCGGCCAAAACATCCAGCCGTGCAATTAAATCTGCCATCAGTGGCTGCAATGCGCGGGCGCGCTCAGGCGGCAGGTGCGAGACCAGATCGCAAACCGCGTTCACATCATTCTCCAAAGTTCCTAAATCAACGACGGTATTGTTTTTCAGGGCGATATGCGCTTCATCCACGCAAGATATTAAATGCTCGATATGGCGTTCAAGATCGACGGTCATGATTTACTCCTCTTTATTCCCGGTGAGTTTGACATCATAGGGATTGGGTTTTCCGTTGGCACGATAAACATACGATAAAATTTCCGCTACCGCCATAAAAGCTTCGCTCGGAATAGGGCTATCCAGATCAATCATCGCCAGCATTTCGGCCAGCGCGCTGTCTTCGCGCACCTTAATACCGTTTTCAAAGGCAAGCTGCATAATTTGCTCGGCGATAAGCCCGCGCCCCGCTGCTGTAATCAGCGGTGCATCGCCCAGCTTTTCCGCCTCCTGCAAGGCCACGGCGGTCTGGCGTTTTGGTTTTTTCTTTATATTTAAAGGGCTTAGGGGCGGATTTCCGCCCTTTTTATAGCCATCTTCATATCCGTCACTCATTTTGGCACGCTATCTGCATAGTATTTTACAAAGCCCGATTATGAACGGGATGAATTACAAAGTTAAGGTATGAATTATGGCACAGAATTTGACACTTTTAAAAGCGATTGGCGCGAAAATGGATTATTTAACCCAGCGCCAACGCATAATTTCTCAAAATATCTCTAATGCCGATACTCCAAATTATAAGCCTAGAGATCTTGTTAAGGCTGATTTTAGCACATTATTAAAAGATCTGGACAAAAAACCAGGTGAGATGAAAAGCGTTTATATGGATAACACCAAGCAAGGGCACCTTTACTCACCTAGCGACGCGCGTGACCCAAGAGATGAAAAATCTAAAAAGGTTTACGAAGCCGCTCCTGCCGGAAACGCTGTGGTCATGGAAGAGCAATTGATTAATTCAGGACAGGTCATGATGGATTACAACATGATGCTTAACCTGATGCAGAAAAATACAGGCTTTATTAAAACAGCAATAGGGAAGGGTGCGTAATGCCTAGAGATATCATTGAAAATAACGAATTTGTTTTTGAATTTACAACCGATGCAAACGGCTATGCGACAGCGCGCACCGCGCAAATGTGTCGCGAAGCGCTTTGTTTAATAGCGCTGGATTAAGGGAACAGGAAGGATTTAGACATGAGCTCCGAAATAATCAATGCAATGAAAATTTCCGCGATGGGTATGCACGCACAAGGTGCCCGTATTCGCGTGATTACAGAGAACGTCGCCAACTCTGATACGACCGGCGAAACCCCCGGATCGGACCCTTACCGCCGCCAAACGATTACCTTCAAAAATGAAATGGATCGTGAAATGGGCGTCAAGACGGTGCAGGTGAGCGAGATAGACCGCGACATGAGTAGCGATTTCAAATTGAAATATATGCCTGATCACCCAGCGGCCAACGAAGATGGCTATGTGAAGTTGCCGAACGTGAACTCTCTTATCGAGGTCATGGATATGAAAGAGGCGCAGCGCTCATATGAGGCCAACCTCGGGATGATCGAGCAATCGCGCTCAATGCTTATGCGTACTATTGAGTTATTACGCAGCGCATAAATATGGTATTGTAGGTAAAATAACGTGATGTTTCGTGCCACGCTTGAAAAATTGTACCGAACAAGAAGCAACATCGAAGATGTTGTTCGTAAACTTAAAAAAGTGCAAACAAATCGTTGATTTGCTTTGCGTGTGAGGCGGCCGGAAGGCCGAAGATGAAAAGGAATAAGCACAGATGGTTGATAAAGTTATGAACCCCGCAATCGCCGCCCGCGCCTATGGTAACAGTACCGGTATAGGCAGCGCAGGTATATCCTCGGATAAAGAGGGCGTTTCTTTTTCTGACTTTCTAAAACAAAAAGCCCGCGAATCTGTCGAAACAATGGCAGAATCGGAAAAAATGTCCGCCAAAGCCATTACAGGCGAGGCCGATATCACCGATGTTGTGCAGGCCGTAACGAATGCGGAATTAACGCTGAACACTGTTGTGGCCATACGTGACCGCCTTGTTGGTGCGTATCAGGAAATCATGCGTATGCCGATCTAAGGTTTTTCTGCCTAGGCAAGTATTTCCCACCGGGTCACATTTTTCCTATTCATCGGGATAATTTAAACGAATCCTTTTCGCCCTAAGCCAGTTTCCTATATAATGTAACGGAAACAGTGCTTTTTTAA
Source organism: Micavibrio sp. (assembly GCA_019634145.1). GTDB lineage: Bacteria > Pseudomonadota > Alphaproteobacteria > Micavibrionales > Micavibrionaceae > TMED27. Next base: position 6,737 of record JAHQVU010000082.1, read on the forward strand.
GCCAAGCTTAAAAAATTGTACCGAACAAGTGTGAGGCGCGCGGATGCGCGAAAAACCTTAATATGAACGAAACCGAAGTCATAGAAACCGCAAGACAAGCTCTTTTGATCACCATTCAAATGGGTGCGCCGATTTTGCTGATCGGTTTGCTTGTCGGTGTTTCTGTTGCCTTGGTACAGGCTTTGACGCAAATTCAGGAAGTTACCCTTGTTTTCGTTCCTAAGATTTTGGCCATGCTGTTGGCACTCTTCTTCTTTCTGCCATCTATGATGAAAACCCTTGTCATCTTTACTCAATCTTTGGCTGACAAGATTATAGGGTTGGGCTAGCCCATGGAATCGGCGCTGGATGAATTTCTAACCACCAGCGTTTTTGCCTTTGCGCTTGTTGTCGTGCGCATGGGCACGGCGATGATGTTAATGCCGACAGTCGGTGATTCTTTCATCTCCAACCGTGTGCGCTTGCATTTTGTTGTGGCACTATCATTTCTTCTTTTCCCGCTCGTTATGCCCGCTGTGCCAAAGCCACTGCCTTCGACGATTGGCCTTTTCACATTGATCACAATGGAGTTCGTGATTGGCCTGTTTTTCGGGGTGATGTCGCGCATTTTTATGGTCGCACTTGATACTGCCGGTATGGTTATTTCTACGATGTCCGGCCTCGGTAACGCCCAGCTCTTCAACCCTTCTTTGGCGCAGCAAGGCTCGCTTGTCGGCGCATTTATGTCGATTACGGGCGTGGTCGTGTTGCTTTCTACTGATATGCATCATCTGCTTTTAATGGGCATCGTCGAGAGCTATGACCTGTTTCCCATCGGCGCATTACCCGATAATAACTCTATGGCTGATCTCATGTCCCGCGCCCTCAGTGAAAGCTTCGCAATCGGTGTTAAATTCGCTGCGCCCTTTATTGTGTTAACGATACTTATTTATGTTGGTATGGGTGTGCTGACACGCTTAATGCCACAGGTTCAGGTCTTTATTCTGGCCCTGCCAATGCAGATTTTGATCTCTATCATCGCACTCATGATGATCTTGGGCGTTGGTATGACCTATTGGCTCACGCAGTTCGAGCAAGGGATGGTTTTCTTCCTTCGCTCCGCCGGCGCGTGATATAATAGGAAGACATGTGAGATAATTATGTCTGGTGTAGTTTAGGCTTGGCTTCATTTTTACACTAGGCGCAAGCGAGAGAAGATAGGTATGCTACCTTCCGAGCGCAGCAACAACGTGTAACGATGAATGGGAGCCTAAAATGGCTGAAAGCGAAACCGACGATTCCCAAAAAACCGAAGAACCCACCGCGAAAAGGTTAGAAGAGTCGCGAAAAAAGGGGCAGGTGGCGATGAGCCGTGAGGTGAATAACTGGGTTATTCTCTTCGCTGCCACAATGGTGATTGGCGCACTTGGTGGACATATGTTTAAGGAGCTGTCCAACCTTATGGAATCCTTTCTTGAAAATGCGCACCAGATCCCGACAGGGCAAGGCGGCGTGGCGATGGCGCTTAAGGTGGGTATATTCCAAACAATGCTTATTCTTGCCTTTCCCGTTATGTTTTTGATCATTGCTGCCATTGCCGCGCCTTTCCTACAAGTCGGCCCGCTTTATGCGCCGGAATCTATAAAACCGGATTGGAGCAAAATCTCCCCAAAGAAAGGCTTTGGCCGCCTGTTTTCCATGCGCTCGCTGATGGAATTTGCCAAAGGGCTTCTCAAGCTCGGCGTTATCGGAACGGTCGGCACGCTCGTTCTTATGCCGTATTTCGACAATATCGACCACATTGTCGGCCTTCCGATGATTGCACTCCTTGCCGAAATTCAAACGCTCGTCATCCGCCTCATGATTGCGGTTCTCGTGGTGCTGATGATTATCGCCGTGATTGATCTGGTCTATCAGCGCGCTGAGCATATGAAGAAGATGCGCATGAGCCGCAAGGAAATTCGTGATGAATACAAGCAGACCGAGGGTGATCCAATGGTCCGCGCCAAGCTCCGCCAGCTTCGCTCTGAAAAAGCGCGCCAGCGTATGATGCAATCTGTGCCAAGCGCTGATGTTGTTATCACCAACCCGACCCACTTCTCGATCGCGCTAAAATATGATCCCGAAACGATGGATGCGCCAAAATGTGTGGCCAAAGGGGTTGATGAGACAGCGCTTCGTATTCGTGAATTGGCGACGGAACATGGTATTATCCTCTTTGAAAATCGCCCTTTGGCGCGCACGCTCTATGAGGTTGTCGAGGTCGACGAAACCATCCCTCCCGATCATTTCAAGGCCGTGGCAGAAGTCATTTCCTACGTGTTCAAGCAACGCGGTACAAAAAACTAAACCACCTCTGGTTTCGTTAGGATTTAACATTATATAATGTGCGGATGTAACTCTTTCGAAAGTATCTCTAATGCCTCACGCCTATCTCGCACTTCTTCTTTTTGCGCTTTTATTCTTCGTTCTTTTGTTCGCAATGCTTTTTGTTCGCATTAAGGCAGTTCGTGCAGGTGTTAATCCTGCCGATTTTACGCCTGGCAACGAGAATTTGAGCGCCTTTGCGAAGCGCGTCTCCCGCGCTCACGCCAATTGCTACGAAAATATCGGCTTTTTCGCCGCCATCGTCATGGTCACGGCTCTCACCGATAATCTCGAAATTATGCAAGGCAGTGCGCTGGCCTTTATTGCCGCACGCTTCGTTCAAACAAGCGCGCACCTCATCTCAGGCGCCGGTCTTTGGCTCCGCATGAAGGGCATATTCTACGCTGTTCAGGTTTTTTTGCAGCTATACTGGATTATAAAATTGCTATTACCCCTCTCGTAACTGCCGATAATTTGGTGATTGCTCGCTTAATTGGTTGAAACACCGCTGTTTTCTCTGCCATGATAGCGCCATGAAAATAGATCACAGCGAATTTATTGCCCGCCACCATCGCGATGTAATTATGCCCGCAGCTGAAACCGCGCCTAAAAAAAGCTATGAGGCGGTGTTTGCCATCGTGTTGCTGGTGATGTTTTTCGGCTTGTCGATGCTGATATATTTTGATGAGCATCTGACACCGTGGATGAAGCTAATGGTCTCTACCATTACGTTTCTGCTGGGTGTGTCCTGCTTTTTCATCTATCTGACCTACAAGATCCACAACGCCCGCAACAAAGAGCTTGATATGATTCGCGAGGTTATGGAGGGCTCGCGCGGCGGACGCCTAATCACCGACAAAGCCAGCAAAACTCTATACACCAACCAAAAATTCGAGCGGTTGTGCCGTGGTGTTGGTCCACCCGGATTTAACACGCTGATGCGCCTATTCGAAGCAAACCCCGAAGGCAGCGCGTATTTCCGCCTGTTGACTGAGCAGGCGCAGCGCGGCCTAACCGATTCCATTGAGCTGTTCTCCCGTTTCGAAGATCGCGAGCGCTGGTTGCTGGTCACGGCGCAGCCAATTATAGGCTGGCCCGGTCATATCCACTGGCGTATTGATGATGTCACTGACCGCCATACAGCTGAAAGTGCAATACGTGACGAGCGCGAAAAGCTGATTGATTTTACCGATAACGCTCCCGTGGGCTTTTTCTCCGTTGATGAAACGGGGCGCTTCGTGTTCGCCAATGCCACCTTCGCTCGCTGGCTGGGTGAGGATTTGCGCACGCTTCTCGACAGCGCCGTGCTCCACACTTATATGGTTGATCCGCCGGAAAGTGCGCGCCCCTATGACATCGTCACAGGCGAGCGCCATAAGCAGGTCGCCGAGCTAAAAATGAAAGGGACCGCGGGAAAATCTTTCCTTGCCTCGATTAATCAGGTGGTCGTGGAAGAGGGCGATGGCCGCGTCAGAACCCGCGCCGTTGTCCATGACTTAACCGCAGAGCGCGAAATGTCCCGCGCGTTGCAGGCCTCCGAAGATCGTTTCCAACGCTTCTTTGAAGAAGCCCCGCTGGGCATCGTCTTGGTGGAAGAAGACGGCACGGTCGCCGATTGTAACTCCGCTTTCGCCGCGATTGTGAAGGCTGATATTGAGGCCATTGAAGGGCAGAAATTCGAAACCCTGATCTCCGAAGAAGACCGCCAGACCATCCTCACCGCGATGGATCGTATAGAGCAGGGCGGTCAGCTACAAGCACCGCTTGAAATTACGCTCCTCGCCCATGGTAAAAATGGTAATCAGATCGACACCCAGATGTATGCCCGCCGCATTAAAGAGGGCGGCAACATCGTTTTGCACTTTATCGATTTGACTGAGAAAAAAGCGCTCGAAGCACAATTCGCTCAAGGTCAAAAGATGCAAGCCATCGGCCAGCTTGCGGGCGGTGTTGCACATGACTTTAACAATTTGCTGACCGCCATTATCGGTTTCTGCGACCTGCTGCTGCTGCGCCATAAAGCGGGTGACCCGTCCTTTGGCGATATTATGCAGATCAAGCAGAACTCAAACCGCGCCGCCAATCTCGTGCGCCAGCTCCTCGCCTTTTCGCGCCAGCAAACCCTGCGCCCTAAAATCCATGATGTATCAGACATCCTGACCGAGCTCTCACACCTCATGCGCCGCCTGATCGGTGCGAATATCGAACTTGAGATGAGTCATGGGCAGGATCTCGGCCTTGTAAAGGTCGATGTTGGCCAGATGGAACAGGTACTCATCAATATGGCGGTCAATGCCCGCGACGCGATTAATGAGGCGGATAATACCGGTGGCTTGCTCAAAATCGAGACCGAAAATTTCACCAACCGCCAGCCTAAAAAGCTGCTATCCGAGAAGATGCCGCCTGGCCATTGGACGTTGATCAAGGTGTCCGACACAGGCTGTGGTATTGATCCTGAAAATCTTGATCGCATTTTTGAGCCCTTTTTTACCACCAAAGATGTAGGCGAGGGCACTGGGCTCGGCCTGTCCACCGTGTACGGCATTATCCGGCAAACGGGCGGCTATTTGGATGTGCAGAGCAAAAAGGGTGCGGGCACAACCTTCTTGATTTACCTCCCGCGTGCAACCGATATCGATTCGGATGAACAAGAGCCCGAAGAAAGCGCTAAGCCTACTGCTGCGCGCGATCTGACCGGTTCTGAATGTATTATGCTCGTTGAGGATGAGGACGCCGTGCGCACTTTCTCTACCCGTGCGCTTGGGAATAAGGGCTATTCGGTCGTTTCCGCCGTTGATGGTGAGGATGCGTTGCGCCTTATTGACGAGAAGCCAGATTTACAGCTGGATTTGCTGATTACTGATGTCGTGATGCCCAATATGGACGGGCCGACGCTGGCGCAAAGGATTCGCCAGATTAACCCGCATCTTAAAATCATTTTCGTCTCAGGTTATACAGAGGATAAGCTCAAAGACCATATGGGCGAGAATATCCATTTTCTCCCAAAACCTTTTACACTCAAGCAGTTAGCGGAAAAGGTTAAAGGGGTTTTGGAAGATTGAATTCCTAAAAAGTAATAAATGTTCTCATTTGTTCTTTTTCTGGTTGACATGAGAACAAACACCGTACATCATGCCTCTATGACTTCCGGAGCTAAGGCCCAGGAGATGATTAATTTAAGGTGCCAACCATTGCTAATCATGGCGAATCGCGGCACAAAGAGGAGGAAATTATGTCAGTCACACCTTTAAGAAAGGACGATACCATGTCCGCAAATTCCGCTGAAAAACAAAAAGCTCTTGATGCCGCTCTGTCCCAAATCGAGCGCGCCTTCGGTAAGGGCTCGATTATGAAGCTCACAGGCGAACAAAATAATATGAATGTCGAATCGGTCTCTACTGGCTCGCTTGGTCTTGATATAGGTCTTGGCATCGGCGGCTTGCCGCGCGGTCGTATTGTCGAAATTTACGGTCCTGAAAGCTCCGGTAAAACAACACTCGCACTTCATGTAATTGCCGAGGCGCAAAAGGCGGGCGGAACGTGTGCGATTGTGGATGCGGAACACGCTCTCGATCCGGGCTATGCAAAAAAGTTGGGCGTTAAGGTGGACGAGCTTTTGATCTCTCAACCCGATGCGGGTGAGCAGGCTTTGGAAATTGCTGATACGCTTGTGCGTTCCGGCGCTCTTGATGTTCTGGTGGTCGATTCTGTGGCTGCGCTTGTGCCACGCGCCGAATTGGAAGGCGAGATGGGCGATACCCATGTTGGTTTACAGGCGCGCCTTATGTCTCAGGCTCTTCGTAAACTGACAGGCTCTATCAACCGCTCCAAAACGATCGTGATCTTTATTAACCAGATCCGTATGAAAATCGGCGTGATGTTCGGCTCACCTGAAACAACAACAGGCGGAAATGCGCTGAAATTTTATTCGTCTGTTCGCCTTGATATCCGACGTATCGGCGCAATCAAAGACAAGGATGAAGTGGTCGGTAACCAGACCCGCGTGAAAGTCGTCAAAAATAAAATGGCTCCGCCATTCCGTCAGATCGAATTCGACATTATGTATGGCGAAGGGATATCCAAGCTGGGTGAATTGCTTGATCTCGGTGTGGCCGCCAATTTGGTGGAAAAGGCTGGGGCGTGGTTCTCATATGATGGTATTCGCATCGGGCAGGGGCGTGAAAACTCCAAGAACTATCTGCGCGAAAATCCTGAACTTGCTGATAAGCTCGAAAAACAAATCCGTGGCAATGCCGGTTTGATTGCCGAGGATATGCTGACCGGTCCAGAAGATGCTAAAGAGGCTGCCGAGGCTGAGCTTGATATTTCGAACGATAAGGGCGCAGAAGCGGCAAAAAAGCCATCCAAAAAATAATAACTAAGGTTTTGCAGGGAGGGACCTCCCCCCTCCCTGTAAAAAATGACGAACGAACTGGGTAACTCGAATTATATTTTAGAATCAGTGTCTTAATGGCAGATCACGACCATTCTAGAAGTTCTTCATGATCCGTGATTTCTGGCGATCCCAATCGCGGTTTTTCTCTGTCTCACGCTTGTCATGCAGCTTCTTACCCTTCGCCAGCGCAATCTCAATCTTCGCCAAACCCTTCGCATCGAAATAAATCCGCAACGGCACGATCGTGTAACCTTCACGGTTTATTGATCCCATCAGCTTATGAATCTCGCGACGTTTCAATAGCAACTTCCTTATCCGTTTTGGATCATGCTGCATTTTTGGGCCAGCTTGATTGTATTCGGGGATGTTGAGATTGTAGATGAAAATCTCGCCGCTTTTTGCTCCAACATGGCTCTCCGCAATTGCCGCATGACCATGACGCAAGGATTTGACCTCTGTCCCAACCAGCGCAATGCCTGCTTCAAAGCGCTCTTCTAGCGTATAGTTAAAGCGCGCCTGACGGTTTTCCGCTACAGTCGCATTCGTCGAAATAAGCCCGCCTTTGGATTTTTTTTTCTGTGCCATTGAATGTTATTTAGATCAATCCGGCGTGTCGCATAGCCTTTTGAACACGCTCTTGCGCCTCGACAGTGGCTGTAAGTAATGGCATCCGTACTTCCGGGCTGCACAGGCCAAGCAAAGACGCGGCATATTTCACCGGCGCAGGACTGCTTTCATAGAAAAGTTCGGCGCCCAAAGGCCCAAGCTGGTCGCGCAACATTTCAAAGGTACGCATTTCGTGGCAAATCCAGGCATCGTAAAGGCCCGCAACCGATAGTGGTGCAACGTTGGACACAACCGAGATCACGCCTTCACCGCCTTGCGCCATGAAGGCAGCGCTTGTGATGTCATCACCTGATAGCTGGATAAAGTCCTTGTCTGTCTCACGGGTTATTTCCAATGGGCGTGATAAATCGCCCGAGGCATCTTTGATGCCAACAATTCTTGGTAATTTGGCCAAGCGGATCACGGTTTCATTGTCAATGTCGACTGCGCTACGTGAGGGAACGTTGTATAAAACGATCGGTAAATCCACTGCATTGTGTATGGATTTAAAGTGCTCGTACAATCCTTCTTGTGTCGGTCTATTGTAATAAGGGGCAACAACAAGAGCACCATCTGCGCCTGCGTCTTTGGCCGCTTGTGTGAATTCAATTGCTTCTCTTGTGGAGTTCGAGCCTGTTCCGGCCAAAACTGGAATTCTTCCCTTGACCACTTCAACACATCGCTTGATGATAGCATTATGTTCGTCATGAGAAAGAGTAGGGGATTCGCCCGTCGTACCACAGGGAACAAGGCCATGAACGCCTTGCTCGATTTGCCATTCGATAAATTTTTCGAAAGCTTCCCAGTCAATCTGCCCGCCGGAAAGCGGAGTAATCATAGCGGTAATACAACCCTTAAACATTTTTCATCTCTTGTAAATAAAGTAAAAAGAAAGCGTAATCTAAAGCTTTTGACGCTCTGTGGCAAGAATAAGATGGCAAGGCAAGCGCTGATATTTACTTCAATCGTGATAGGTACAATTTTATATTCTCCTTCAATAATTACTGCGGCAGAATCGCCGATTAACAGAATGCAATCTCGCGCGGCACAAGAATTAACAGTCCGTGCGCTGCAAAGCATGAATCAGGGACGATGGGATGTGGCGCGTCAAATGGTTGCCAATAGTCGAGATCCCCTCGCAACCAAGCTTTATCATTGGATGATTTTTTCCAAGCGCAATGAAATTCAGGATTATGCGCGTATGGTGCAGATGATCCGCACTAATCCGGAATGGCCCGGCATTTCTGCCATGAAGCAAAAGGCGGAGGGGAAGATGCCGATGTCTCTGCGCTACAGCGAGATTATCGCATGGTTCAATGATTATCCGCCGATAACGGCATCGGGTTTGGAGCGCTACATTGATGCCTTGCTTGGCACTGGTCGCAACGACAAAGCGCGAAAAGTACTTGGTGACTGGTGGGCGAGTAGCACGCTTTCTCGCAATAGTCAGCGCAATTTGTATAGAAAATACAAATCGATGATTACTTTGCGAGATCATGGTCGCCGCTTCGATAGTATGCTCTATAAGGGGCAATATGAAAATGCACGCGCCATTGCGGGTATTTTAGGGCCGGGTTACCCGGAGCTGGCAGAGGCGCGCATTGCGCTTGCCACAGATAGCGGAAATGCCGATGCGCTCATCTCCCGCGTTCCTCAAAACTTACAAGGCGATGCCGGATTGCTCTATGAGCGCCTACGCTGGCGCCGAAAACACGACATGGATGTTGGTGCGATGGAGATTTTGCACAAACAACCAGCGACAGATAAAATTCAGAATTTGCCAGAATGGTGGAAAGAACGCCATATCATTATTCGCCGCTTGATCGAGAAAAAACACTGGAAAAGCGCTTATTTGCTGGCATCCGGTCATAAGCAAACAGATGGCTTTTCCTTTGCACAGGCTGAATGGCTTGCGGGGTGGTTGGCACTGCGTTTCATGAACAATGATGTGGCGGCTTACAAACATTTTGACAGGCTCTATCGTAATGTGAAAACACCTGTATCCTTGTCTCGTGGAGCGTATTGGGCCGGACGCGCGTCCGAGCGTTTTCAGGATAAGACTGTGTCTAGCCGCTGGTATCAAATCGCAGCACAATATCAGACAGTCTTTTATGGGCAGCTGGCAGCTGAGAAGCTTGGCCTAACCGGAGATATATCTAATCATGCTCCACCAAAGCTGAGCGCGCAGGATAATGCAGCCTTTGCTGCCAAAGAAATGATGCAGGCTGCGCGTCTTTTTCATCGCGCCGGAATGAAAAACGAGACAAGCCGTTTTATGCGCGCATTTGTCGAGCATGAAAATAGTGATAAGGCTTATTTCTATGCCGCAAACGAGGCACTGCGTCTTAATATGCTCTATGATGCAGTCCGAATTTCAAAGACGGCCACGCAAAAGGGAATGTTCCTCACTGCCCAATCTTATCCTGTTATTACAGAGCGATTGCGGGGCGTAACATTGGAGTGGTCCTTGGTGCATGCAATCATACGTCAGGAATCTATGTTTGATGAAGATGCGCGCTCGCCTGCTGGGGCGCTTGGCCTGATGCAGCTTATGCCGGGCACAGCCAAAGAAGTTGCGGGTAAAATGGGCGTGGGTTATTCACCGTCGCGTCTTACGAATGATCCGAGTTACAATATTTTGCTCGGAAGCCGCTATTTATCGGATCTTGTGGATCGGCTTGACGGATCGTACCCAATAGCGATTGCATCATATAATGCGGGGCCGGGCAGGGTGCGAAGGTGGCTGGACATCATAGGCGATCCCCGTGATAGAGGTGTCGATTTGATCGATTGGATCGAGGTGATTCCGGTATATGAAACCCGCAACTATGTTCAAAGGGTGTTAGAGAATACATACGTATATCGTTTACGGCTGATGTCTCAGCAAAAAACACCATCAACGCCCCTGCATGTGGCTAATATGGATATTAAAAAGCGTTGATATACTTGATAGCTGGCAAGACAACATACGGTTGAATTTTTTGTCTTGCGTTAAAGATTTTTAAATTTTCATATGCTAAAGTATGGTAACGATTAGAAAATTTTTAATTGGAATAAAAGTCCGTAAAACCTGAGGTTGGAATGAAGTTACTTTTAGCGGATGATCACACACTTTTTCGTGATGCGCTTGTTCAATACATAGAACGTTCCGACTTGGATGCGGATGTGCAGGTTGCCAAGGACTTACATCAAGTTCTAGGGTTTATGGAGGAGGATGCGGATCGCAGTCTGGTTGTTCTCGATATGCGCATGCCTGGTATGGATGGCATGGATGGTTTCCGCATCATGAAGGAAAAATATCCGAATGTGCCTGTTGCTCTGATGTCAGGTGTAGCGGAAGAGAAAGATGTTATGGTGGCTTTCGAAAACGGCGCTTGCGGTTATTTCCCAAAGACAATGTCTGGTAAGGCCCTGTTACAGGCAATAAAGTTGGTGTTAACCGGTGAGCGTTATATGCCAATGGGTATAGGCAATAATGTAATGCCGAGTTATTTCGGTGATAAACCGAGCGCCTCTGTGGTAAATATTGGCACTGATGTCGGCGCTTCAAAGGATGTTTTTAAACTCACCCCTCGTGAGACAGAGGTCTTATCCCACCTTATTCAGGGTCTATCTAATAAAGAGATTGCAAACGTTCTTGGGCTTCAGGTTGTCACCGTAAAGCTTCATGTCAGGGGGATATGCCGCAAACTTGATGTGAAAAATCGTACGCAAGCTGCCCTGAAGGCAAGAGAGTACTCGTTGTGCCCTGCGGTGCCTATGGCCTCAAAAAGTTAAAAAATGTTAAAAAATCTGGCGTTCTTAAATAAAAATTTCTCCCTTCATTTATGGCCGGGTATCGTCATTCTGGCGCTTTCTATGCTCGGCATATATGTCGCCTCCACGGTGCATCACGAATACACCTTGTTGCATGAACAATTTGCCGACGCGATTGATATGGTCAACTTTGATGACAGTGGCACAATAGATGAAAAGAAAGCACTGGAAGCGCGCGCCAATTATGTCGAAAGCAGTGCTGTGTTTGCGTATTGGTGTGTAACATTTTTAGGGCTATGCGGTTTTTTGATGCTGTTGCTTACGGCCAACAAGCTGGCTGATTTGGAGGTCGCAAATAAAAAACGCGCGTCAAGATTGGAGGATTATGATACCCGCTTCGCCGCTATGGAAGCTATTTTGGAAGGTGTTGCCTTAATCAAAGATAGCAACCGCATTTACTACCTCAATAATGCAATTTTAAATCTTTTCGGAATTAGAGAATTTGAACGTGACGATTATATCGGCGAAGAATGGATTAAATTATTGCCTGAAAATCTTCAAGTAGAGGCGGAGGAGGAGGCTTTTCTAGCCTTAGAGCAAGGTAGGCAATGGTCGATGGAGGTATCGGTCAGGCGCTATGAAGAGGGTAAAGATTTGAATCAAACTGCGCGGTTGCTGGTGAGTTTGATCAAGGCTGAGAGCGGAGAAAAAATATTTACCGCGCAGGATATCACGCAAAGGCTTGAGGCAGATACACAGCGAAAAGAAATTCAATCTCAGCTTCACCAGGCTCAAAAAATGGAAGCCATAGGTCGATTGGCAGGTGGGATAGCGCATGATTTCAACAATATTCTCGCGGCTATGAACGGTTACGCTGAATTTTTGATAGAGGATCTGGATAAAAAATCACCTCAATACACATTTGCTGAAAATATTATGAAAGCCGGTCAGCAAGCGCGATCTTTGGTTGATCAAATGCTTACTTTTTCACGCTATAGGAGCAGCGAGATTGACGTAATTGATGTTATGAACCCTGTTAATGAATGTTTGTCTATGCTGCGCGCCAGCCTTCCTAAAACAGTTGAAATGGTGACGGATCTTGATTTGCCGGTGCCTAAAATTGAGGGTAATGAAACCCAAATATCACAAGTGTTGATGAACTTATGCGTAAACGCCAAGGATGCGATGGCTGATGAGCGCGGCTATCTTAAGGTTGATGTGAAAAAATACTCCTTCGATGATGCGATTGCTTGCGTAGGTTATGGCGATGAGGGCGTGCTCGATAAATTGCCGGATGCGCAGGAGGCGCCATTGGCACGCATACGGGATAAAGATGCGATAACCAGCGAGCTTTTGCTCGGCAGTTTTGCTAAGGGGCATAATTATGTTCGCATCGGTGTCGAAGATAGTGGCAGCGGTATAAGCAGATCAATAATGGAGTATATTTTCGAGCCATTTTTCACGACAAAACCTGTCAATAAGGGCACTGGCCTTGGACTTTCAACAGCTCATGGTGTGATTGCTGCTCATCGCGGCGTATTATATCTAACAAGCACAATTGGAAAGGGAACGCGCTTTGAGATCTATTTCCCCGTTACTGAAAAGGCGATGGGAGCAAATATATTGAATGCGGAAGGCGGCGGCGAGTTAATACCGGCAAAAATATTGCTTGTTGAAGATCAGCCAGAAGTTATGGATATTACATGTAAAATGCTAGAGCGTTTGCAATGCGAAGTCTTTACTGCAGAGAATGGCATTCAGGCTATGGCTGTCTTGCGCGAACATGACGCTGACTTTGATCTGGTGGTCACGGATCAAAACATGCCGAAGATGACAGGGTTGGAGATGATATATCAGGCCAATTTAGAATACCCGGAATTACCTTTCGTGTTGCTCTCGGGCTATAGTGAGCAAAAGCTTCAAGATATTATGCAGGAACATCCGGCAATTAAAGCAATAATCCGCAAGCCCATTCGTAAGGCAGTGCTTGGGGAAAAGATAGCCTATGTGCTATCCCTATCAGAGATCGATGTTGAGGACGACGATAACTGATAGAAACTCCGCAGATATGACCAGCACGCTTCCACCACATACACTTAACCTCAACAACTTTGAGTGGTTAAAAGACGCAACATTGCAGGCGCTATTAAGTGCACTGAATGGTGATGATGATAACGTTGTGGCCATGTTGGTTGGTGGTTGCATCCGCAATACTTTGCTTGGTAGTCCGGTTGACGATATTGATGTTGCGACGCTTTTGCTGCCCCATGATGTTCTTCTGAGGCTGGAGAGTGAAGGCTTTAAAGTTATACCAACAGGTATTGATCATGGCACTGTGACGGCTGTAAGGGACGGTAGGGCGTATGAGATAACGACATTGCGCAAGGATGTTGAAACATATGGCCGTCACGCCGTTGTAGCTTTTTCAGATAGCTGGGTTGAGGATGCAAAGCGCCGTGATTTTACAGTAAATACGCTTCTTTGTGACGCTATGGGGCGTTTATATGATCCTTTGGGCTGCGGATATGAGGATTTGAAAAATCAAAGAATTGTGTTTGTTGGCGAGGCCGATAAGCGCATACGGGAGGATTATCTTCGCATCCTTCGCTATTTCAGGTTTCATGGAAATTATGGTTTAGGGCCGCCCGATGCTGAGGCTCTGGCAGCGTGTACGCGCTGTACGGACGGCTTGAAGGGTTTATCTAAAGAGCGAAAAACCCAGGAAATATTCAAGATTGTTATGAGTGAGGGTGCAGCCTGCACGCTGCAATTAATGGCAGAATGCGGGGTGTTGCAGGTGATGGGCCTGCAGGAATACGATGCGGATCGTTTCAAAAAAATATCCACACTTCAAGAAGCATATAGCAATCAATCTATAGCAACGCGCTTATATGTAATGGCTGGGTGCGATCTTGACAAGCTAGAGGGGGGGGGAGAGCACCTGCTTATCCCCAAGAATGTGAAAAAAGAGATCGAGGCGCTAGATAAGGTCAGACATAGCGCCCCTAATACCCTGCATGAGTGGGAAATTGCAGCTTATAAGTGGAGTAAAGACGCAGCGCTGCAAGTATTGATTTTAAAAATGAGCAAGGGTGCGCAAGCGCTTGATAAAACTATAAAAATTTATGGCACACTTCACGCGTGGGACGTGCCGGTATTCCCCGTATCAGGAAAAGATTTGCTCCAAAAAGGATTTAAGCCCGGTCCCGAAGTGGGAGCCGAGCTTAAACGCCTTGAAGAGGACTGGTTAAAAAACGATTTTGATACCTCGTTTTTAAAGTCTTAAGCGGCCTGTAATTGTGGCGCACCGTAATTTTTATCGTTGGCAGTTATGTCAGAGCCGTCATCATTAGCGCTCAAAGCATCGATAACGCGCTGCGTAAGCGTGCGCTTTTCTGTCTGAACCTTGCGGGCTTTCTCTAAATCGAAAACATTACCAGCAGAAGCCATAATGCTAACGCGGCCAAATTCGTCAGTTACTTTTGCAAGGGCTACTTGGCCGTTTTCTGATTGTGCGGCCAGATCATCAATGGCAGCTTCATTAACAACATCCATTTCAAATTCATTTTCCGCGATGTAAATATTGTTTTCGCCGTCATCAATTGGTGAGGCATTGAAGCTGTCTGAAAGGTGGTTGCCATTTATCGACACCACGCAAGTTTGCGTAACGTTCAAAGGTTTCATTATAGTGTTCTCCGTGTAGTTCTAAACCGTGTTAAATTATGTTTGTAGTCCGTTCTTGCGCCCCTTATACGCCTTTA
>JAHQVU010000007.1 GCA_019634145.1 Micavibrio sp.
AATTCCACTGATCATTTTGAATGGTTGATGGGTTAAGAATTGCAGGCGCGGCCATGCAAATTTTTCCACTATTTTGACATAGGGCATTGCGCCGTTGAAAATACCTTGCAGCGTCTCTCTCTTAATGCTGCGATTGCCAACCCTTTTCGGCAGCCATAAGTGCTTTAGCCCAAGCATTTGGTTGGCGGTCAAAACCATCAAAGGAATAGCAATGATAAAATTAATACCAAGGCCCGGAAGTGGGATGGCCGCGGGCAGCGCAAATATAAACAATAGCAAGCCGATGCCGCGGTGCTCTAGCTTGTGTGCGATATCAAAAACGCAAATATCGCCTTCATCGGGAAGGGATTTTTCAAGGTCGACCAATGTATCTGATAATTTCGCCATGGCTGCACTATAAGCTAAATATGCCTTTGTGGAATAGAGATTATGACGAATTTGCACAAAATTTATGTTTTCTCGAAAAAATTACTTGGACATGATCGAAAGTCTTGCTAAAAGCATACTCGCTTTACGCATTTCTTATCATGCCCCTGTGGTGGAATCGGTAGACGCGCCGGATTCAAAATCCGGTTCCTTCGGGAGTGCGAGTTCGAGTCTCGCTGGGGGCACCATCATTGATCTTTATCAAAAGCCTTGTTAGCTGGTATTTATTGAAGTGCACTGCTATTATTGTCTTGTGATTATAATCATACAGCTAACTTGAAAGTTTAATTTTAACATGGCTAAGTTGTCGTCGTTCGCTGAGGAGTTTTTGCTTGAGGTGTTTCAGGCGCACAATAAAATTATCACCGAGCGTAACTATGATGATTTTGTGTTTCGCGCACTTGGAGAATCTGGGGAGAGTGGTGAGGCTTTTGCGCGGGCGCAGTATCCTCAGCTTCTAGCTTTTATAAAAGATAGCGCCCAATATGAGGCTGCTTATAGCGTATTGGAAGATGGCCGATCAAAAGCCTTATTTAAACAAGTGTTATTGTTTCGAATTCTAGGGCACAAGCACGTTAAATTGCCAAGTAACACGCCATTTTATTGGGAGATGCGAGAGAGGGCGCAAAATATCGCGCAAACTTCTAGTCTTCCATACACATTCGGCAACCTTGGTTCTTTGCAACATTTTGAATTTGCGTGGCAAGGGCATGAAGTGAAGTTGGACTGCTTTTGGGGTGGGCCTTTTTATATGTTCTTTATCGGCCAGTATCATTTAAAAGACCCTGTTCGTATTTGTGTAGAGTCTGGTGATCACGTAATTGATGCGGGGGCTTGCTTTGGAGACTCTGCAATTGCTTTCTCTTATATGACAGGAGAAGCGGGGCGTGTTTACAGTTTTGATTTTGTAAAAGACCATGTTGATATCACGAATTACAACATTGCACAAAATGCGCTTGCGCAAAAAAATGTGACCGTTTTGCCTTATGGTCTCGGAGATGTTGATAACAAGGATGCTCAATTAGAACAGCACGATATAAACCCGGCTCAGCGTATTGATTTAAATTTATCTGATGATGAAATTCCGACACGCACGCTAGATTCTCTATATCGTGATGGTGTTGTAGAACGCGTTGATTTTATCAAAATGGATATAGAATCTTTTGAGCCCAATGCATTAAGGGGGGCGGTTGAGGTTATAAGAAAGTTCAAACCCAAATTGGCTATTTCTGTTTATCACACCTATGATCATATGCATGAAATACCTCTTTTGATTAAGGAAATACTGCCTGAGTATAAGCTGTATTTGGATCACCATACTATCTTTCATAGAGAAACAGTGCTTTACGCGCAGGTCTAGGTATTAATTATATTTTGGGCTTAAAAGCGCCGTATTTTTGAGATTTTAGCTTTTTGTGATTTTGGTAGAGCCATTCAATAGCTGCACCATAATCATAATCATTTTCTTTTTCGAAGAGGTTATTATAGACACTAGCCGGGTCAAAAAAGCGTATGTTGCCTTGAGCGATGCGTTTAGTGAAGTCGTGAAATTTTGCTTTGTATTCTTCTACTGAGTGTACAACAAATTGCTGGTCTAGGTTACCGGCTTTTTTCAGGATGGCTGCTTCAACTGTAGAGTGAGGCTGATCACCTTTTAGGGATATGCAAGGTTTTCCGCATAACAAAGTGTCGGCAAGAGTGTTTGAATGACCGAATGGAAATGGGTTTAAGACGATATCCACGTCTTTGAGGCAATTTAAGTAGCGCGCATAAAGCTGGTTGCCATACATTGTATGCTGTTTAAAATTCTGTTCGAGATACTGGTGAATATAAATATAGTCAAGCCCTTCTCCAGCTACCAAGAAGTTAATGTGCAAGTCATATTTAGACTCTGTCTCGAGCTCTTTGAGCATTTTTAGAAACGGAGCAATGAATTTAAATGTGGTCCCCGCGATGCCGACTGAAATTGTATCTTTAGGCTGTGCTTTTTCGGGAATATTCAAGTCTAGCTCTTCTAGCGCAGGGTGTTTGCTAAAAACCGATGGCATACGATCCATCAAATAGTGGTCTCTGGGGAAGCCTTGCGCTGTGTATAGCTCTTCATGGCCAATTACAAAATCAATGTTGGGATTCATAGCAGTGGCCGGATGTCCTAGCCCCATAATTTGAAGTGGCGCGAAACGGTAATTGGAAAAAATAAGTGTAGGCGCTGTCATGCCGATTGAGGGGTAAAAGATGATGTCAGGAGCCATCTCCATTATAGTTTCGTATGCACCGCGCATATTAGAAGGATCAAATTCTCGAATATTATCATAGTCGCTGTATTGGTTTTTATCGACACTGTGTTTTTCGATAAGTAGAACCAAATCAAATTTATTTTTTAAAGCTTGTGCACGCCTGTGCCATGAACGGTACATAGCGTGCCCACGTTGAAAGTACTCGGCTTGAAAAAGGAGGAGCGGTTTGTCTCTCTGTGGCGACGCCTTGGTGCGTAATTTCTGGTCGACTCCCTTGAGAATGATTTTATTTGCCGATTTGATGAAGCGATTGATAGAGGCTTTTACATTATGTTTGTCGGGGTGATCAATATAGCTAACCCTAAAAAAAGCAGTAAGTGCAAGGTTTGCAATTAACATGTCAAAATTCATTTTAACTATATGTTCGGCAAGGGGGAGCAACTTAACCTTGTTGTCATGAGCATTCGTTTCATAAACCTTGATATATGACAGAAGAGCTAACGCTGCAGGCACGTAATAGCGGCGCATGGTTTTTTTGAGTATGTTAGCAATATCTAGGTTTGTATCTAGAGGTATTAAAAGTAGCAGCTGTTTTTGTTTATCTGGGCTCATTTTACCAGGGATTTGTTCGAGCATTTCCTTAAGAATTGGCTCCGCAGAGGTGATGCCGCCTATATAAAAAAGTGTATGAATCGTTTCGTGGTGAACCAACATTTTATAAAAATTTTTATCACTAAGCTCTGTATGTTCACCCTTTAAGAGTACGATTAAGAATTGGCTGAATAATTTGCTGAACTCCATGAGTTCACTGTTCTTTTCAGGGCTTTCAAAGTCAGTTTCAAGTTTCTTTTTGAGCCTTTGATCAATCCCAGTTCCATGCATTTTTGATAAAATACTATATAGGTAAGACCAGCATCCATCCCAGTCGCGTGCATTCAAATATGCCGATAAGCGTGCAATATCAAGCTGGTATAGGTTGCTCATTATAAAGCTCTCTTTGTTTGCCTTGAGGGATGAAAATAGAACATAGACGCTTGTAAATTTTGGCTTATACTACAAGCATGGCAAGTAAGCGTCAAACTGAAAAAAACATAATAGCTGTCGGAAGACCTTCGCTCCCTTCTTTGGATAGAGTGACCGCTAAGTTAGAGGAGATTTGGCATAGCGGTATAGTAACAAATCACGGGCCACAGCTTTGTGCATTTGAAAGAACACTCTCTACAAAACTTGAAAATGGAGGTGAAGCGATTGCCCTTTGCAATGGAACGTCGGCTTTGATGGCGGCATTGGCTGCGTGTGATTTAGAAGGCGAAGTGATCACGACGCCCTTTAGTTTTGTAGCGACAGCACATGCTATAAGTTCTCTTGGCCTTACGCCTAAATTCGTCGATATTGATCCAAACTCGTTGTGCCTTGATCCGAAAAAGGTGGTCGCGGCCATAACCGATAAAACATGTGCGATCTTGGGAGTTCATATCTATGGGAACCCTTGCGCACCTGATGAATTTGAAGCACTTGCAAAAAAGTATGGCTTAAAACTCATATACGATGCAGCGCATGCCTTTGGTGCGATGCACCAAGGCAAATCTCTTGTCTCTTATGGGGATGTATGTGCGTTGAGCTTTCATGCAACTAAAAGCTTTCATACGATAGAAGGGGGCGCAGTAGTTACCTCTGACAGCCAAATCTCTGAGCGCATAAAACAATATAGAAATTTCGGTTTAGATGATCATAAGGTTGCACAGGTTCTAGGCATTAATGGCAAGATGAATGAAATTCAGGCAGCGATTGGCTTGTTGAACTTGGAAGATCATGCAGAAAATACTGCGCACAGGAAAGCTGTGTATAAGCGTTACGTGGAAGAGCTATCCGATTTAAAAGGGCTGAAAATTATTCAGCCATTTGAAGGTGATGTGTCTAATTATTCTTACTGCCCACTACGCGTAAGTGCGGATTTTTCTTTAAACCGGGACAGGCTATTGAGCGCGCTTGATAGGAGGGGGATCATTGCTCAGCGCTATTTCTACCCTCTTATTACTGATATGCCGGTTTATAAAGAATATGCGCAAGAGTTTCCAGTAGCCTCAAAGGCATCAAAAGAAATGCTATGTTTGCCGATTTATCCTGACCTGTCGCCAAAAGATCAACGGCGAGTGATTGACATAATCATAAAAATAGCGAGGGGCATAGAGTTATGAGGTTTCTAGTAACGGGCGCCGCAGGTTTTATTGGCTCTAACCTGGTGCGGATGTTGTTGAGGCAATATCCTGAATCACAAGTGCTGTCTTATGATTTGTTAACATATGCTGGCTCTCTGGCGAATTTAGCTGATGTACAGGATGAGACGCGTCATGAATTTGTAAAAGGCGACATTGGTGATGGGGCTCTGCTATCAGAAATCTTGGCGCGCTTTCAGCCCAACGTAATTTTTCATTTGGCTGCAGAAACGCATGTTGATCGCTCCATCCAGAGCAGTGATCCGTTCGTCGAAGCCAATGTTGTGGGGCATACGCGTATGCTTGAAACTGTATATCTCTATTTTAAAAAATTGTACGAGAAAGATCAGCAGCGTTTTAAATTTATCCATGTTTCAACTGATGAAGTATTTGGAAGTCTAAGGCTATCAGATGCAGCGTTTGATGAAAGCACCGCCTATAATCCGCTTAGTCCTTATGCCGCGAGTAAGGCCGCGGGCGATCATATGGTGCGGGCATGGGGGAATACATATGGCTTGCCTACAGTTAATATTAATTGCAGTAATAATTACGGGCCTTATCAGTTTCCTGAAAAGCTGATTCCGTTCATGATTATGCGGGCTTTGGGTGGCGAGAGTCTGCCTGTTTATGGTGATGGAAAAAATGTTCGTGATTGGTTATATGTCGAAGATCATTGCGCCGCCCTGATCGCGGCTTCTGAAAAAGGAAAAATCGGTGAAACATACTGTGTTGGCGGCGAAAGTGAGCGCAGCAATTTGCAGGTGGTCGAGATGGTTTGTAATGCGTTAGACGAAGTGAAACCGCGTGTTGAGGGCAGGACTTATAAAGAGCAAGTCGAGTTTGTGGCGGATCGTCCAGGGCATGATTTTCGCTATGCCATTAATTGCTCAAAGGCTAAAGCTGATTTGGAATGGATGCCTGTTACGTCCTTTGAAGAAGGGTTGAAACACACATTGGCCTGGTACTTGCATAACGTCCAATGGTTGGACGATATTCGCAGCGATGAATATCGCCAGTGGATAAGTGCGCATTATAAAGTAAAGGGTAGCGTATGATAACGAAGGGCATAATACTCGCCGGAGGCTCCGGTACACGGCTTTATCCGGCGACACTTGCGATTAGTAAGCAGCTTTTACCTGTCTATGATAAACCGATGATTTATTATCCACTGACTATTCTAATGCTGGCGGGAATTCGCGATGTGCTGATTATTTCCACCCCTCATGATCTGCCGCAATTTGAAACACTACTCCGTGATGGATCGCAGTGGGGAATCAATTTGTCCTACGCGGTTCAGGAACATCCAGAAGGGTTGCCGCAGGCCTATACAATTGCGCGCGAATTTTTGAATGGTGAGCCTTCGGCAATGATCTTAGGGGATAATATTATTTACGGTGCGCGCCTTTCCGCGCCTTTGCTTCAGGCTTGTGAAAAGCCTAAGGGCGCGACAATTTTCACCTATCAAACCAGAGAGCCGGAGCGCTTTGGTATAATTAACCTCGATAAGAAACAAGTTCCGGTTAGCATTGAGGAAAAGCCTAAA
Source organism: Micavibrio sp. (assembly GCA_019634145.1). GTDB lineage: Bacteria > Pseudomonadota > Alphaproteobacteria > Micavibrionales > Micavibrionaceae > TMED27. The sequence goes on from JAHQVU010000007.1 coordinate 6,423, forward strand.
AACCCTAAGAGCAATAATGCGATAACAGGGTTATATTTTTTTGATGAGCGCGCATCGGATATCGCAGCCGATCTTAAGCCAAGCGCCCGCGGTGAGACAGAAATTACAGATATGATCCGCTTTTATATGGAAGAAAAAACACTGGGTGTTGCACAGCTTGGTCGGGGATATTTTTGGCTTGATGCGGGGCTGCACGACTCTATGTTAGAATCTAGCAAGTTTGTAGCTATGATAGAGCGTCATCAGAGGTTCAAAGTCGGTTGTCCGGAGGAAGTTGCATGGCGCCAGGAGTGGATTACTGATGATGAGCTTTTAAAGATCGCACATGGTCCGCTTGTCAAAAGCGGCTATGGGCAGTACTTGGAAGAAATCATCAATGATTTTATACATTCAGGTAAGAGGAATAGGGTATGAGTATTGCTAAAAATACAGGGGGACAGGCGTGGTCCGGTTTTTATGCCGACCTTCATGATCCCATAAATTTCTTTCCTGAAAACTTTGTTTCGAGGGTTTTTTTATCTGAAAAGCCTGTAAGCTTTCTTGATAAGAGTTATCGAGGTGAAAAGATTTTGGATATAGGTTGTGGCTACGGACGGCATATTCCATTTTTAAGAACATTAGGTCTAGACGTGAGTGGGCTTGAGGTTTCCGAAGAACTAGTTGTAAGGCTTCAATCTGACTTTCCTGATAGTCATTTTTACTGTGGTCTAAGTTCAAAAACACCATGCAAAGATGATACGTTTGATATGCTTCTGGCGTGCAATTCTATTTATTATTTGGAGAGTGAAGTAGATGATATTCGTCAGAATTTTAGTGAGTGTGCACGTATACTAAATAACAACGGTGTATTTATATTCAGTATGCTGGGCGCTAAACACAGTATTTTGAAGGGCTCTATGAAGCGAAAAGAAAATGCGGTTATAAAACAGGATTTTTTAGGGTTTAGAAACGAGACCGTCATTCGCCCACTATGGACAAAAAATGATATTTTTGAGGTTGTTGATAACCTTTTTGATATCGAAAAAAGAGGGGAGATTCTTGAGGAGTGTGAAGGGTTTGTGCGACACTTACATTACTTCGTAGCAAGAACTGCTTAGAGTATGACGATCATAGCAATTAATCAGCCCTATTTTTCGCCCTATGCGGGGTATTTTGCTTTGATCCGCGCGGTAGATATTTTTGTGTTGTTTGATTGTGTGCAGTTCCCACGGCGCGGGCGTGTGCACCGTTCTCAAATTCATGATAGTGAGAGCTTTAAGGCGGGATGGCTTACTCTGCCTTTAGAACAAATGCCGCAAGATACAGCGATTAAAGACTTGCGAATGAAGCCATTGAAGGTGGCTGATTTCAGTGCGCAAGATCAAAAGCTATTGCAAGAGACCGCAGGGCAAGATTTTATTGAAGGGGATTGCGCTTTTGTGGATTTTTTGGGCGCACACCATGATATGGCGTGTAAGGATCTCGGAATTGAGACCAAAATCATTAGAAGTTCGTCGCTTCAAATTGCGCCGGAACTTAAAGGGCAAGATCGGTTGATAAAGATATGTGAGGTGCTTGGAGCTGATCATTATGTTAACTTGCCGGGCGGCAAGAAACTTTATGAGCCAGTACACTTTCAAAAGAGCGGTATAGAGCTTGAATTCCTAAACACTGACGCTTGCGCGCGCATGGGATACCTACAAGCTAAAGCTGAAGGGCGGCTTGATCTGTTTTGCAATCAAAGCCAAATAATAGCTTTTGATTAAGGTGTCGCTCAAAACGATGTTGATCAATCAAGTTTATTCCTTAAAGAAGTATCCGCTTGGCGTTACCGTAAAAGGATGCTTTTGGATAACAGGGCTAATGCCACGCTCTTTTAGGAATTCATCGACGGCTCTGGTTTCACCTTCCCATGGGATGAGACCATATTCGTCCAGCACAATTAAGCCACCAGTAACAACGCGGTCGTAAAGCTGTTCGAGTGCAAATTTTGTAACATTATAGAGGTCTACATCAAGGTGGAGAAGTGAGATCTTGAGGCCTGGGTGATCTTCGATGAATTTAGGTAGTGTATCGAAAATATCCCCCTCTACTATTTCTGTGCGTGTAATATTTGGAAGGAGTAGGTCTTCGTTAGAGATTTCCGTCAGGGTGGTCGCGAGCTCACGTGGTGCGATCCACCCACCTTGTTTCTTACCTGCGCGGTCTTTATATACCATTTTTCCATCGTCTTCCGTGAAGTCCTGCAGTCCTTCAAAATGATCAAAGCCAAAGATTTTGCGCGTACGGTCGCCAGGGCTAAATGTTTCCATGAGGTTTGCCCAAGTCATAAGGCTGACACCTTTGGATACGCCTAGCTCTACGACAACTCCTGGCAGATCGACGATTTCTTTAAAAAGTTCATAATGGGAGAGGAAGCGCACCATGTCACGGCGGCGGATGAAGGCTGGAAAATTGTGCAACACATCTTCGAGACTTAAGTCACATTCTTTGCAAAGGGCTTCGAGTTTTTCCCAGCGGCGTTTGTCTCGGGATGCATAATCAAATTTTTGCGCTTCAATCATTGTTTGTTCCTTTTAATTATTTCAAGAGGATAGCAGTAAAAATGGGTCTAAGCCATGTCACGAATGAATTTTTTATTACATTCATCAAGATCTAGGATTTCGTTCGGCCAATGGATAGTGCTTTCATCAAAAGGCTGTTTTGGTTTGTTTTCTAAATATTCTCGCATCGCTTTTCTATGTCGGGCGAGATAGAAAATTTGCTCTTCAGGTAAATTGCTGGATAATGATAAAAAACGGTGCGCGTCGAGCCAGCTTAGAAATGTCTTATGCGGCTTTTGATTGTTGTTGAATTCCAGCATATTTTCGATATGTCCGATGCAGAAGCCTTGGTTGTGATGCTGGATATCTAAATTTGCAGAGGGTGATAGGTTTAGATTTTCTAATAAGTTTTCGAAAGCATCGGGGCTATGCAGGTTCTTTATGATGATCTTGCAGTTTTTGAAATTGGAGATCAGCGTTTCATGCATAAGCTCTAAATCTAAGTCTGACAAAGCGCCAAAATCTTTGAGAATGCAGATTTCGGATAAGAATTCATCTAATAAGCCAGTATAGCCTAAGTGCAAATAAGCTTTATATAGGGAGAGAATTAATTCACGCACCGGACGGTAGATTATTATAAGTGTAACTGGAGTAGTATCGGGGACGATCTGCGCTAAACGCTCAAGCTTTATATCTGTTGGTAGATCAAAAGGTGTGATGCGCAGGGATAACATTTCATAGGAAAGAATGGGGTTGCTGAGGCTGCTTAGATAGTTTTTTATGCGGGCTTTCTCTGCATTAAAATATGCATTTTTTCCAAAACGAAAAGTGCTTTCAAAAAAATCACCAATTTCGGCATCAAAATACTCACCCGGTTTGTTTTTGGGGTTGCAGCCAACAAAGTGTCCGCCATTGCATTGAGCTAGCGCTTGTTGAAAAGATGTGGAGCCGCAGCGTGGATAACCGAGATGTATGATCATGTCTTATGCCTGAGGCGGAAAGCGCCCTGTTAAATCAATATCAGAGTTTACCACATTATAGGCTTTGCGATATAGCGCTTCATCAAGAACAAGCTTGATTGTATAGAACGGTGCGCTTTGTCCGCCAAAGGACATTTTGAAATCAAATAGCGTATCCTCCTCGTATACGCCTCCACCAAGGTTAATATTTTCAAAACCTAAGCTTTTTGCTGCCAAAAGACTTTGCCACAAAACACTGCGTCCTGCATTGGGGGCGTTTAAGGTGTAGGCACTTAAGATATAATCACAGCGCTCTTTGTTTACGGCACCAATTATTGAGCCGCCTATATACTCTTGGCCATGATATACGGATATGGCTTTTATAGCGCTTGAAGAAATGAGTTGAGATATATCTTTGGTGCTATATTTATATGTATTCGAAAAGCTGTTGCGCTCTGCAATATGATTGTAAAGCTCCCAGAACTGCGCATTATACTCGACTCGAAAAGAGGTATCCATTTTCTTGCTCTGCTTGATCCGGTAACGCGTGTCTTTTCTGCACGCTGCTAACATGTAGTCTTCAGCGTGTGTAAGATCGATCTGAACCAATGTTCTTGGTTCAATGAGGCAGGGGGGATCTTTGAAGTGTTGTTTAATGACGTCTTTTATCTCCTTTTCTGCATTGGGGGCGCGGCATTGTAAAAAGGCTGTGGCAGATCCGTGTGGGTCTCTACTTAAATCGCACAGCATCTCTTTGAACGTGTTTAATGTATAAGCGCTTAAAAAGCCGGGTGGAGAGGCCAGATGTATTGGTAACTCAGGTTTGAAGCGTAGTTTTACTAAGGGGGTTTGTGTGCCTTCATAGAGACAACCGTTCTGAGCGAAAAGGCGTCCGCATATGGTTTGTAAATATGTAGGTTCTGTCCAATATGGCGTTTGTATAGACACAGGGGGGGCTATCCTTGATCTGCTTTATAAAAACGTTTTTCTCTGGGTTTATAAAATTCGCTAATTGTTGTCGGGGTTAGGGCATTATAGCCCAGAATTTGCTTAAGCTGGTCAGGGATACGGTGTGCAAAATCGTAGCCAAAGGCGCGCGGGTAATCTAGGCCCTGTTTCATTAAAGGTTTTGAGAAGAAGGGGGTGATGATACGCCGCGGCTTGTCGGTTTTATTCTCGCCAGCGGCATGCCAAATATTGCCATCAAAAACTAAAACATCACCAGCTTTACCGGTGGCGCGGATTGCATTTTTAAAAAAATAGCCATTGTCCGGTTTCTTGCCCGTATTCTGGCTGCCTTCCAACATCCATGTGGCGCCATTTTCTTCTGTTGAGTCGTCCAGCATGATGAGTACATTCACCATCAGGCGTGCTTGATCGGAAAACGAACGAATATCACGGTGAATATTTTGCGTATAAATACCCGTGTTCGGTTCTATATAGCTAGTGCCCATTGTGTTGAGAATATACCGCCCATTGAAAAAATGCTCTAAGAAATCGTGTAAAGGGTTCGGGTTTATAAGCGCGAGTTGCGCAGGGCTCATGACAACTGTATGGTGATAGGCGTTCTTGGTTTCCTGATAGACACCTTGTTCTTTTTGAACCGCGTCATATACAGGTCTTATCTCTTCAAGCTCTTGATTGGCGATGTTAATTTGTTCTTGGCTATAAAGGCTACGAAAAACAGTCCAGCCTTTTTCTGATATATTATGCTCATGGTCTTTGATTTGTTCAATGTTCATGTCGCCTAGCTCTTTTAGTATGTTTGCTAGTATTATGCGGCATGCGATATTGAACCGCAATACAAGATAATATGAGAGCTAAATTGTTGGCGTTGGTGCATTGATCAACCCCCAATTTATGTTCCAGAATTAAGTTAGTAGTTCATCGGTATTTTGCATGTGTTTCTTTCTGTATTTAGGCCCATGGAGCGAAGCGGAATGGGGCTGAACACAGAAGTTCGCCATTGGGGCTGGAGGTTTGT
>JAHQVU010000083.1 GCA_019634145.1 Micavibrio sp.
CACAGCAATCCATTGGCGCAAACCGCTATAGCCAAGGCAAATTTTACTCTAAGCGTATAGGATGAAAACAATATTTTCATACTCCCCTAAAACTTCCTGACAACCAGATCGAGCGTTGCGGCCATAAGAATAAGAGCCGTGTAGAGTATACCTATCGCAGCGACCTGCGCAAAACCAAAGCCATCGCTTGGCCCATAGATCAGCCATGATGTCTGCCCCAGTAAATCAAGGCGTGGAGTCAGGAATGAAACAAGCTCAACTGTTAGTTCCAAGCCTTTAAATTGGCTGATATGTTTACCTGAATCAATGATGCCTAAAATTCCGCCCATGAGTCTACTAAGCACATATAACCCCATTGTGGCAAAAGCTGCGCTGGCCGGGCTGGATAGAACCATTGCGAAAAACAATGACGCAGAGACCATTATTATATTTTCGACCATTATGCTGAAAGCCCAAAGCATAAAGCCTTGGACCAAAATCGAGGGCTGCAATACATAAAGGCACAGCGCAGAAAACAGAGCGGTGAAGATGCCGATTAGCATAAAGCCAAAGGCATAAGAGAGGATAAATCCAGCTCTGCTGACCGGGCGGGTTAGCATATACTCAATATCGCGGGTTTCGAAAGATCGGCGAATAAAGAAAACAACAAATAGCGAAAGGCCAAAGGCGTTTATAAGCCTTAGAGAGCCTGCTAAAAATACTGAAGCAAATTGCTGTTTTTCAATAATGGCTGCTGATCCGAAGAATATCGATAGCGACACAGATAAAGCCATCAATATGAGCATCGATATAATTAACCGATCGCGAATAGCTGCCTTGAGCACATATTTTAACAATGAGATGAACATCTGCTGGCCCTTAAGTGAAAAAAGCGGCTAAAAAACAAAGCCGCTTAATTTATATTTATCTAAGCTTACTAAAATCTCAGCGGACGTCGATCTGACGAAAATTTACGGTAGAGATCTTTATCTGTTGAGTGAACGCTGTCCTCAGGCGTGTCGAGAATTGTAGCCTTTAGGAATATCACCAGCTCTGTCTTTTTGATTAAATCGTTTTGATCTCTAAATAATGCTCCGGCTATTGGAATTTCCTGCAAAATAGGAAGCCCCTCACGGACTGATGTCACTCGATCCTGTAACAGACCGCCCATAACGACCGGTTGACCGGAACGCATTTTAATAACCGAATCAATTTCCTGAACATTTAGTTCTGGGACTGTAGATACCACGCCTTCGATATTATTAGCCGCAGTTACATATTGGACGGCTGGATCTGGCACATTATCAGATACGGAAGTTACAGTCGGGCGAACAGCCATGGAAATGGTGCTGTTTTCAAGGTTAATCGAGGGCTGCACATTCACAATGACCCCCTCAGGAACACTATTGGACGTTGAGCTGATATCTGTTTGCGTTCCGGCGTCTGTTGTCGAAACATCGATATCGACCTCGAAATAGACCTGATTGGTTGAGACATTTAACATTGCAGGCTGGTTATTGAGCACTGTAATGCGTGGAGAAGCGAGCGCTTTTACTGTTCCAAAGCCAGATAATGCTTGAATAAGAACCTCTACATCGCCCGCATAGCTAAGAAAAAAGTTTGTATCACCAGAAAAAACGGTGCTTGCAGCCCGTGTAATTGCCGTATTTTCATCAATCAAACCTAATGGAACACCTGGCACAGCTTTTGCCGCAATTAACTTATCCGAAAATCTCTGCAGTGAGGACCAATCAATCCCTGTTGCACTTTCATCATTGAGTTGAACTTCGAGAATTTTCGCTTCGATCAATACTTGTGAAGCAACCGACTTTTTAATAGCTGTCAGATATTCGTGGATTTCTTTATGTGCACGTTCATTTGCATAGACATTGATAAGACCGGCCTGTTTATTCATAGAGAATGAGAAACCGTTTCCGTCTTCGGCACTACCACCATTTTGCCCCAAATCTTCTTCATCTGTCGGTAAAGAGCTAATATTCACAACAGCTTCAGGCGCTGCGTAGTTTGCAGGTGTTCCATCCTCACCCGTCGGCGCGACGACCTCGACATTCGGGTTTGCAGCTGTCGCCTGAATTTGTGGGCTGCGACGCGTTGTAAGTGAGTTACTGCGCGCCCATCCTAATATCTGCTCAAGGTTAGCCTCAAGCTCCCCCCAGAAATCAATATTGGTTTCAGCCGTTGTCTGGAAATTAGACCCTGTATCGACGTTTCCACCAGATGTAACAGAAATGTTGGCACCAATCTGGCTGGTGGATGAGCGTAAATAGCTCAAATAATCGATCTTGTAGAGTTTGTTGTAAGGCGTGTCGACTTCAACACGCAATACATCATCTTTAAATTTATAACGTAGGTTTGCAATCGATGCGATACGCTCTACAACCTCGTCAAACGGGCGATTACGGGCAGAAAATATAACTGCACCGCGAATATTCGGATCAAGCTCAATATCATAATCGGCTTGTTCTGCCAGCTCATAGAGTACATCCCGTAGTGGAACAGTTTGGTTTACACTAACAGATACGAGCGGCATAGACTTCATACGCCCGCCGGGTTGGGCAATATATGGCTGCAGCTCAGGTACACCACCAGCGCGGCCATTGGCGGCATCGCTGCCCCAATCATCTTCTTGTGTTTCACCAAGGCGAGAAGCCATGGCGTCACGGTAATCTTGCGTTTCCAAGCTTGCTTCACGGTCAGCCTTTAGATAATTCTGCGACAGATCACATCCGCCAAGAAGCATGAGCGAGACCATAGCTACGGCAAATAGCCCAAATTTCGAGGCGAAGCGCAATTTTTTCACGGAAAATGACATCATCAATCTGACCTTAACAAGATAGTAAATTTGAAACAGATTCGCAGCATAGCGCAGAATCTTAAGTTGAAGTAGACCATAGTCCAAGAAAGCCTTCAAGAGCCGTCAAGTGGTTGCCCACATTAATCCCTAAAGGAAATCGATGAGGTGTCATAATGCGCCAGACCACTATCTAGCCCTATATCATTTGCATCCATATGAAGTTTTTGAAGCTTAATTTTCATGTCAGACGCGCGATCCGAATACATTATGCAAGTATCCTCGCTTATGAGTTTTTGGCGATAAAGATTTATGAGCGATTGATCGAATGTGCACATCCCCGAAGATACATTATTTTCCATGATTTCGTAAATTTTACGAATCTCACCTTTAAGAATTAGCTCGCGTACCAACCCTTGATTAAGCATGATTTCAACGGCTGGAACCAGCCCCCCATTAATACTCGGGATTAAACGCTGAGAAACAATGGCTTTCAGATTCATGGAGAGATTGAGGCGCACCTGATAATTCATCTCTTCAGGGAACAGGTTTACAATACGCTCGATAGATTGATATGTGTTATTCGTGTGAATAGTCGAAAGGCACAGGTGGCCTGTTTCTGCAACTGTTAACGCCTGCTCCATAACTTCGCGATCCCTAATCTCGCCGACCAGAATCACATCCGGGCGCTGACGCAAAGAGTTTTTCATTGCAGCAGGAAATGAGGATGTGTCAACGCCAACCTCGCGTTGAGTGATAACGCTTTTCTTATGATCATGAAAATATTCAATAGGGTCTTCGATCGTGATGATGTGACCTTGCGCGTTTTCATTACGATGATCGATCATAGAGGCAAGCGTCGTCGATTTACCCGACCCTGTAATCCCCGTTAAGAGGATCATGCCGCGCTTTTCCATGGAGAGATTTTCAAGGATATTGGGTAGCCTTAACTCTGTGAATGTCGGAATTTTGCTGATAACACGGCGAATGACAATTGCTGGATTTTGGCGTTGACGCAAAATATTTACACGATAACGGCCCTCAGCCCCCATATCCAAAGACGTGTTAAGTTCGAGTTCATTTTCAAATGATCGGCGCTGACGAGCGGTTAGTATTGAGTTTATAATCGCGTCAATATCCTCGTATACAAGGACTATATCGTCGACCGCCTCCATATTCTCTTCGATACGCAGTTGGGCAGGCGAGTTTACCGTTAGATATAAATCACTAGCACCACGATGGTTCATGGCTTGAAGGTATTTTAAAACTATAGGTGCCTGATTTGACATGATTAGAAGGAGTATCCTCCTTGCGAATTCCCAACATCGCCATCCATCTTACCACCGCCAAGGGCTGAAGATGCGTAATCTTCATCTCCTGTTTCATCCATCGCTTCAACGAGAACGCGGCGCGCTTCATCTTTATCAATTAAGCCAGCATCAAGAAGATCCTGCACTGCATCTTTCATCGTAATCATACCGTAGCGAGACCCTGTTTGCATTAATGAGTACATTTGAGGAATTTGATTTTCTCGGATCAAGTTGCGCACGGCATTTGTGCCGACAAGAATTTCAAACGCGCCAACGCGCCCTCCATCAACCTTCTTGAGAAGAGACTGGGCGACCACCCCTTCGATCGAGCTGGCTAACATAGCGCGCACCATCTCCTTATCCCCTGACGGGAACACGTCAATAATACGGTCTACAGTTTTGGAGGCAGAGTTTGCGTGAAGCGTAGCGAACACCAAGTGCCCTGTCTCAGCGGCTGTCAATGCAAGTGAAATTGTTTCATAATCACGCATCTCCCCGACCAAAATAACATCCGGATCTTCACGAAGTGCTGACTTCAGAGCGCGCGCGAAGGATTTGGTGTCGGTACCTACTTCGCGGTGATTCACAAGTGACTTTTGGGAATTGTGGAAAAACTCTACAGGATCTTCAATCGTAAGAATATGGCGCGATTGATACATATTGATATGGTTGATCATCGAGGCGAGCGTTGTGGATTTACCCGATCCGGTCGGGCCTGTCACCAGCACGATTCCTTTTTCTAATTCGGCAAAACGGCGTAAAACAGGGGGAAGCCCCAATTGTTCCATCGTTGGTACGTCGGAGGGAATGGTACGAAACACGGCCGAGGCACCAAGACGCGTCGTAAACCCATTCACACGGAAACGTGCTTTTTCGCCCAATGCGATCGCAAAGTCGATTTCCATGTGATCTTCATATTCTGAACGCTGCTCTTCGGTCATAATTGAATAAAGCATTGTTCGGATATCATCACTGGACAAAGCATCCGCTTTCACACGCTTCAACCCGCCGTGCTGACGGATAATTGGCGGGCTGCCTGCACTCAAATGCAAGTCGGATGCTTCATTTTGAAGTGTAAATGCGAGAAGCTGAGTTAAGTCCAATGTGCTCTCCTGATCTTGTAAAAATCCAGTAATGACCCTCGAAGCCGAGGGGAAGTGATGTTTAAAAATGCCCTATTCGCGGTGCTTATTCATTTATAGACTATAATTATGAATGCTCCGTAAAAATTTGAAATATATGAGCATAAATGCTCTCTATCAAAAATATTGTAGCGCTTTTTCGAGGAAAGATGAACCATCTAAAATCAAAAGTACAAAAAAGGCCACAATTAGAGCTGGCCCGAACGGAAAAGCCTCCTCCTTAGTGATCACCTTCCATACGAGGCCAAGAACAACGCCTAAAAACCCACTTAAAATCATAAATATCCCAAGCAGAGGGATGCCTAGCCACAGCCCGGCCACTGCAAAAAATTTTACATCCCCCATTCCAAGGGCATCTTTTTTTAAAAGAGCGGTCATTATGCCTGCTAAAAGACGGGAGAAAACGAGATACAGGATAAACCCACCAATATATATACTGGTGATTTCCAACCAATTCGACGGTTGCGCCTCGATTTTCAATCCAAAATTAGCTAAGCCTATTACGAGTAAAATGATGAGTAGCTTATTTGGTAATAATTTAAACTCCAGATCAATCAGAATTAGCGCCAATAAAAATGGGATCGAAATCAATAGTGGCAATAAAAACAGTGGGGTCTCCGCGTAGGTAAAATAGGCCGCGAGTGTGAAGAATACCGCCGTCAGCTCTACAAGTGGATAGCGAGGAGAAATTGTATTATCGCACTCTCGACAGCGCCCCTTTTGTACAAGCCATGAAAAAACAGGAACCAGATCGAGCGTGTTTAACACTCTTTCACAAGATGTGCATTGGGAGCGTGATCGCGCCGCAGCCCAAGGCAATCCGCGTGGCTGGCGATAAGCCACAGCACTGGCGAAAGAGCCGAAACATAAACCGATGAGCGTAAAAAATATGAAATCAAAAGCAAAAGGGAGAAAACCTTCCCCCTCTATGCCGAATAAATCAAAAAGCACCGCGCCTGCCCTTTAGCGAATACGCGCAAGGCGTTCGAACACTTTTTCACGCGGGATTGTTTGACCTGATCCGTAAAGCGTATCAACCTCCAAAGCTTGCTCATAGTAATTAATCGCTTGTTTTTTTGCGCCCGCCTGATCTGCAATCACAGCCATATTATACATATGGTTCGCATTTTGCGGTTCAATACTTGCAGCTACTCCGAGATAGCGTATAGCGTCGTCATAATTCTGCATTTTGGCATTAATAAAGGCCATTTGTGCCACAACGCCTATATTTTGCGGATATCTATCCGACAAATCGGATAATCGCTTCAAAGCCACTGCCGGATATTGATCAGCCATCATGCCCAGCATATTAATCTGTGCTTCCAGATTGTCAGGCTTGACAGTAAGCATATTATCATAAGCCATAACTGCTTCATCGAAACGCCCAAGATGCTGCAATGCTAGCGCACGCCCCATCAAAACATTTGGATCACGGGGGTTAGTCGCATATAGACGATTATAAATCTCAAGCGCAGAATCGTAACGCCCTAGCGATATTGCTCGCTCAGCCGCAGTCAATTGCGCGGTTTTGGTCGTTGCAGCGGCGCCCGGCTTTACGATAATAAGTCTTGTTGCGGGCTGCGTGCGCGGATCAACCTTCTTCGGCCCGGCTTTACGGCCCATTTCGCCAGAAGGTACATAGGCTTCGGCATCAAAGAACAAATCTTCGGGTATTTCATTCGATGGCACAGCATCGGGAAGTTCGGTGGGAAGTGGAGCAGCCTGTAAGTTGGAGGCAGGTGGCGGCTCAAATGATGAAGTATTCCCCAATGGAAGTCCTTCATCTATTTCCGGTAATGGTTCTAACTCTGCTTCGGCTGGGACAGGGGCAAGAATCGAATCATCGGCCTTCTTAGGAGCAACAGTTTGAGGCTCTATTCCTCCATTCAATTCAGGCGCCAAGGGCGGAGGTTCAAACCCGACATCCTGCGCATAGGCGGGCGCGCAAACTAAGAATAGCGGTAGGATTACCGTTAAAAGATATCCCCTGATGCGGGCTTTGTTTTTCAATTTCATCATGTGTACTTACAATCTAAGAGATGCATTACCGAATGAGCGGCAACTGATCGAACCTGTATAATTTCAAACAATTCTATCACGCCGCCGCCTTTGTCTCAATATATTGTAGGAAAGCGCGCTCAAGATTTTGTGCGCCAGTTTGTTTTTTTAGCTCGGCAGGTGTGCCGACAAAACGAAGTTCATTTTTATGCATCAGGCTAATGCGGTCGCAAATCTCGTCCATATCGGCAAGAATGTGCGAACTGAGAAATACCGTGCGCCCTTGCTTTCGCACATCGACCAGCAAATCCTTAACCAGAGTACGGGCGACCGGATCAAGACCGCTCATGGGTTCATCAAGGATGAGCATCTCGGCGCCAGTCATAACCGTGGCTAATAAGCCTAATTTCTGACGCATACCCTTTGAGTATGTTTGCACCCTGCGTTTCAACGCATCCGGGTCAAGGGCCAGGCGCTCGGCATAGCCTCTATATTCGTCCTTGCTCCATTTTAAATTATACAGCTTGCAGGAAAATTCTAAGAACTCAATACCACTCAAAAACCACGAAGGCTCAAAACGCTCGGGTAGAAAAGCAATTTTACGGCTGGTTGTATTTTGCGTCACGCGCTTACCGGCGATATAAATCTCTCCCTCATCAGGATCGCGTAAGCCCAGGATGGTTTTGATTAACGTGGTTTTGCCAGCACCATTTATTCCAATCAGCCCGAAAAATTCGCCTTTGTGGACATCAAGATCAATATTCTGTATTGCACATTTATCGGCATATGAGACGCCGACATTGCGGATATTCAGAATGACTTCTTTATGTGGAGTAGAATCAGACATTATTCCCCGCTGTTTGATATGATCTATTAACCGGGTAAAAACATGCGGCTGTCAATGTTAAAGCGCTGATGGGGGCGTAAGCGAATGGGGAAAATCTGGTTTGTATATTCATCAAACCATTTCATCTCAATATATTCACTGTGCACGCGCAAATCATGAACTTCTGTTGGCAATGCCTTTGGCGTGACACGTTTGGAGTTCAACCAAATCGTCCAATCATCCTTACCGTGGTAAACGATTCCACCAAGTTTGATATCACGCTGTTCTGGCGGTGGCATTGGCTTTGGATCGCCCTCACCTTCCTTCATTGCGCGCGCCAATTCATAATCTTCAACGCCGCGAACATCCCCGGTAGATGCGCGCGCATCCTCGATGGCGGTTAATTCCCAATACGTGAATAAAAGAGAGTTATATTCATTCGGATTAAATACATTCGGATTAATGGGCGCTTGCTGCGCCGGAGGAAGTGAAGCCGTTTGCATCTCCTCAGCTGATCCATCGGGTGGATTTGCAACTACATCAGCTTGAACTTGTTCTAAAGATGGCGGGGCATCCTGCGCATATAAAGGCATTGATAGCCCCACAGCCAAAGCCATGAAAGCCGCGCTTCTAAGCATTTTCTTAGAGGTCGAAATTGTCATCTTATCGGCCCCCTTCTGCTATGATATGGTCATTCGGCACCATAGTTCTCCAAGACATTTCCATACTCGCTTTGACTAAGGGGAATTTTTTCCCCCCTGCTATGGCGCGTAATATTGTACCGTTAACGACCGATGTGCGTTCAAAATCTAGTGTTTCAATAGTTACATGACCGGGGAAAGCGCTATTGATCAAATGAATGTAGTGATAAATATCACGGTCATTCAAAGCATCTAGCTGGATTTGAATCGAGCTACGCAAGATTTTATGATCCGCTTTCTCTGCCTCTTGATTTTCTTCAACTATAGCCGGATTTACAGCAACTTTTGCTGTTACGACACCGGACTTTTCCTGTATAAGCTTAAACAAATCTTCGACCTGGCGGCGGTCTTGCTGAACAAAAAAACCGTCCTGTTTATATTGCTCAAATCGCTCTTTTTGTGTTTCAAATTGCTCGAACTCAATCTGAAGGTTCGATATATCACCTTGAATTGTGGAGACCTTTCCGCGAACAGCTCTAAGCGCGCGTTCTTTTTTATCTAAATCCGGGATCATGAATACATACACCCCCAAGATCAGGGCGACATTTATTCCGGCTAGAATGGCAAGGGTAATTACGCGCTTCGCGCCCAATACAGCTATCATTGCATCGCCCCCTCTTCTTTCCTAGGAGGCAAACCTTTTACAACAATTTCTGCCACAAAATCCTGCTGCAAATTTTCTTGCTCTAAATCACCGGTTTCCACGACAAGCCCTTCGGTATATCCGTAATCTTTCAAATACTTAACAACCTCAACTTCGTATTGGGGCATGACCTGTGACAAACGCTCGCTGAGAGATTTTACTTCCGCATTTCCTTTATCTACATCCGTTGTCCCCGGATAAGTCATTTTCATGTGGGCTTTAAATATTGGCGGCCCTTGAGGAACATTTCCCTGCATGCCATCGACGAATCCGGCAATAACACCTTGAACATTTGAACCTGCAGGGCGAAGCAACTCAACCCCGTCTATTCTCAAATCCTTACCAAGGGCGCGCCCCATCCCTTTGAAAAGCCCTAGGGCGTCGATATTGTTCGCTTCAAACTGATCATACACGCTAATAGCACTCTGGATGACGCGCACATCAAACCCCATCTCCTCTTTACGATTAATCAGTACATCATATTGAGCCTGAAGCGTTGATTGTTTTGTGCGTGCAGAATCAAGATTACTATACACAGTCGATAGCTCTCCAAACTTGTTCATCGCTTCATAGCCCAGATAAGCGGCGCCACATAATAATAATAGTGATGCAGCCATTGCAATCTGACGGGGCCGGTGCACCTCATCTACACTCCCCGCTTTCATCGGCAAGGCTAAGCGGGCTTTTTTAGCGGCCCATGCAATATGTAGTGGATCAGCAAAATCAGGCTCATGAGGGTGACCAAGAGAAAGACCCAGAGCCTTTGCCGCATCGAAAACATTTAAAACATTTAAGTTACAATCTTCTTTAACGATATTCTGCAGGTGCTCGGCAGCATTTATGTCAGAAATAATTGTTACATCCAGCCCTTCATCCGGCTCATAACCGAATCGCGAGAGATAGCTCATGGTTGCTTTAAACTCTTTATAGACTTCCTGCGCCCACAATGAGGGATCCTGACGGTTCATTGTCATCGGACTCATACGGGTCAGTGCCAGTTCACCATTTTTTGTAACAACCTGACGTAAACTGCCGCTGTGATGCTGACCAATGAAGATAGACCACAGGGCTTTTTTGGAATTTCTGGGCGCTAGTTTAGCCGATAAGGTTTTGACCATATCCGCAGATTCGACCGGCAGCAAACACAGACCGGATATAGAGGCCATAGACTTACGAACAGCGCCCATTGATTTTTCAAGCTGCTCGGTATCGGGAATAGCCGCAAAGATGTAGACATCGGAGGCTGGTTGATCATTGGTTTTCGCAATTTTCTCTTTTAACGGTAAAGCCGCACGCACGGGATATTTACCGAAGGCCACTGAGAGGCGGCGCTTCAACATAGTCGAGCGATCAAAGGTGCTGACCCCTGTTTTAATCAAGCGCTCCTTACGATAGTGCTGTTCAACCATGTCGTTAAGCAGTAACACCGGACGCCGTCCACAGTCCTTGGCTATAATTGTCGACACATTCTCAATGAAATTTTGCGCACTCCAAGGCACAGCTTCTATAAGTTTTACATTCTTGCCGGTCGCCGCGTAAATATATAGGGCGTCATCGGAGACAAGCAGAACAGTTTTATTTGACGATAGAAATGACATCTTATTTTATTGTACCTTATTTTTTCCCTTAAAAATCCATAAAATTCCCAAGGTTCATATAAATCGGCCCTAAACTTCCGGCGGCAATCCATAGAATAATCAGCCCCAAAATGGCGGTTAGCGTCGGCTGAATCATCTCGATCATGCCGTCGATCGCCTCGTTTACATCGTTTGTATAAAACTCAGCAACCTGATCAAGCACAGGGGTTAGATTACCTGACTCCTCGCCAATCTTAACCATACGCACGACCATAGAAGGGAACTCCCCACTGGCATCAAATGCCTTAGACAATGAGCTTCCTGTTTGAATATGCGCCTCGACCGTATCCATAGCATCAAGCATAAAGAGATTAGTCACCGTTTCCTTAGATGCCTGAAGCGCGCGAATAACATCGATACCACTCGCATAAAGTGCACCAAAAGTCTGTGCATAGCGTGCGATAGACACTTTACGGATCAACACACCGATAATGGGTGATTTAACGTACCAAGCATCCAGACGGTATGCGATATCATCGGATGATTTTCGCAAAAATTTTACGATAGCAAACAAAATTGCAGGAACAGCAATTACAATGATTGCGCCATAGACCGGCAATCCAAAAATTGAAAAAGTAGGCTCAACAAAGAAATCAGAGGTCGCGATCAACGCCACGGAGAACCATGGCAAATCCAGATTCAAAAATGTCAAGAATCCTGTAATCTGCGGCACAACCATACTCATCATAAAGATAACCGTCAGTAGAATTACGACCGTCACAATTATCGGATAGCGTGTTGCTTTTCTGATTTTTGCTTGTGTTGCATCCACCCACTTCAAATAACGAACAAGTTGAATGTAGGAAGAAGTCAAATCACCGGTTTCTTCTCCTGCCTCTATCAACGAAATATAAAGAGGCTTGAAAACTTTAGGGTGACGCGCGAGTGCCTCGGAAAGAGAACTACCATCTGATACATCACGGTGAATATCGGTCAGCATATCTTTTATGCGCTGGTTTTCTGACGCGTCACGAATATCGGATAACGAATCAAGGAGCGGCACACCGGCACTTTGCATCTGCTCCATCTGGACAAAAAACTGGATTACATCACGTAAAACAATTTTTTTGGCCGAGATATTTGTCCAAAAAGTAGAGCCGCCGCCCTCGCCTACCACAGAGCAATCAATAAGCTCCAACCCGGCTGATTGCAATTGCTTGTACAGATCAGCTTCACCCGCAGCAGCAATAGCCCCCCGGATCGGGCGGCCTTTGGAATTTATAGCTCTGTACTTATAGCGCTGCAATCGTGTACGCTCCTGATTATATTTTTAAAGTCACCGAGAAACCGGCTCAAAAGATGTTTCGACTGTCATTCTAATTCATATCAACGACTTTGGATACAGCCTCGATTGAGGTTATACCCTCCAGTACTTTAAGAATGCCATCGTCTTTCATACTTTTGAAGCCTTTTTTTACAGCCAGATTTTTAAGCTGTGCTTTATTTGCGCCCTGCGCGAGCAATTCGTTCAATTCATCATCGAAAGTCAGAATCTCGACAACCGCGATTCGCCCTTTATAGCCTTGCCCAGAACAAGCCTGGCAACCACCTTGCGCCGCACGGAATATTTTAGGCGGATTAGCAGGATCAACCTTCAATGCTTCACACTCATGCACATCGGGCGTGTATTCCTCGCGACACGATCCACATACACGACGGGTCAAACGCTGTGCAAAAATTGCAATAATTGAACCAGCGACCATTCCGGGCTTCAAGCCCAGATCAAAAAGACGCGGAATAGCGCCGAAAGAATCATTTGTGTGAAGGGTTGTGTAAACCTGGTGACCTGTCATTGCTGCTTTGAGCGCCATGCCCGCCGTTTCACCATCACGAATCTCCCCGATAAAGATGATGTCAGGATCTTGTCGGAGCAAAGCTTTAATACCATCGGCAAAATCCAGCACACCTTCGCGAACATAGGTTTGGCGAATCATGGGCAGCGCATATTCAACCGGATCTTCTAGGGTCTGGATATTTACTTCCACGTTATTAATTTCATTGAGCATCGAATAAAGGGAGGTTGTCTTACCCGACCCTGTCGGCCCGGTTACAATAATTATCCCCTCTGGCTTGCTCTGTGATTTTTTGATCAAATTAAGATTATGTTCAGAAAAGCCTAGCTTGGCCATCGGCATGATGCTGGAGCTTTGATCAAGAACACGCATAACAATGTTTTCGCCGTGAACCGTCGGAAGCGAGGACACACGGAAGTCCGCCTCTTTTCCGCCAACATTCATGCTAAAGCGCCCATCTTGCGGCGAGAGTTTGTCGGCAATATTCATCTTGGAAATAATCTTGATACGCTGCGAAATTCCGTTCCAGTGCTGCTTATGCAGAATTTGAGCCGTAAATAGAACACCGTCAAGACGATAACGCAGACGGATAAAGTTTTCTTCCGGTTCAAAGTGAAGGTCGGATACGCCCGCTTTCACCGCATCGAACACAAGTGCGTTGACCAAACGCACGATAGGATGCGTAAAGCCTGCATCACCATCAAGATTATTTAAATCTTCCGATTTACCGCCCTCTTCCAACTCCTTCAAAATATCCGTAATCGAACTGGCATACCCATAGGCCACGTCGATCGCCTCGGATAGAATGGTTGAATTGGAAACCATAGGCTTAATATTCAGATGCTTTGGCACCAATGCGCGCAAAGAATCGATGGCGACGATGTCGTACGGATCAGCCATAGCGACCAATAGATCTTTTTCATCGCGGATTGAAATTGGCAGCACATGATGTTTTAGGGCGGTCTTTTTATCAATGAGCGCAAGTGCATCTCCATCAAAAATAGTC
This sequence comes from Micavibrio sp., assembly GCA_019634145.1. GTDB lineage: Bacteria > Pseudomonadota > Alphaproteobacteria > Micavibrionales > Micavibrionaceae > TMED27. Next base: position 13,848 of record JAHQVU010000083.1, read on the forward strand.
GTTTTTGGGTCGAATAGATCAAATCCCGATGATTTGGCCAGAAATTCGGTTAACTCCTCTTGAGTAATGAAACCAAGATCAACCAGAATTTCACCAAGCATACGACCGGTAATTTTCTTTTCCTGAAGCCCGACGTTCAATTGGTTTTCGGTGATTAGGCCCATTGTCACCATATGATCCCCCATACGGCCCTTCTTGGAATCGTCACTGGAGTCACCTACCTCTCCAACAGGGTTGTCATGATAAACCCTTAAACCCGAGGCGTTAGGTGTGACCTCATTTACAGTGATCTCCTTTGGCGCTTGAACTGGCAGATTAGATGAACCTGAATCTGAGCTATCACGCCCCTCTTGCGTAACCTCACGTTCATCGTGGGAAGCGTGTGATTGAGGCTTAACGCTCGGCTCAGCTCCTAAGTCTTCCATACTTAAGTTAGGTGAAATATTCATCGACAGTCCTTCATCACCGTAAGACGGGTTTGAGACCGGCGCGGGCTGCGACGCTTCTTTCTCTTCAAAATGAACCTGCCCCTTAACCGTTTCCGATACAGGAGATGTTTTATCGGGCGTTTCGTTCAAGGGCGCAGCTGCACTATCATCTTCCAATGACAAATCTTCGAAGCTGCCTTCGATAACATCGTTTTCATATCCCTTATTATTATCCTCATCCCGGATCATTTTTTTAACTCTCTTTGAAAAATTGTTAGGATTCTAGAAGTACTTTCATCATTAAGATACCTCAAAAATGTTAACAAAACCACCACCTGCATTTTCATAAAAAAAAAGAGCGCCCACTCAGGCGCCCTTTATAATTACTTATGGTCGAAAGTGCTTATTCAGCCGCGATCTTCAGTTTTTTTTCCTGACGTGGCCAGCTAGTGAATTGCATTACAGCTTCATCAACCCCACATACTGTCGCACATATACGAGCAGAAACAAGATACGGGTCAGCGTTGGCACCGGGACGGCGGTCTTCAAAGTAACCGTAACCTTTAAGCGCAACAGGCTTAGGAATACGGATTGAACACCCACGATCTGCATCACCAACTTTAAATGTGTTGATGTCACATGTCTCATGATCACCTGTCAGACGATCAGACAGACCTGCACCATAAAGAATGATGTGATCTTTGTGGTTTTTGGACAAAGCATCGACAGCTGCTTGAATAGCGGCCTTACCTTTTGACTTGTCACGTGTGTCATTCGTAGAGAAGTTTGTGTGCATACCTGCGCCGTTCCAGTCACCTTTAACAGGCTTGTTGTCAAGCATACACTCAACCTCAAACTCCTCAGCAACACGGTGAAGCAACCAGCGAGCAACCCATGTCTGATCAGACATAGCTAACACACCAGTGTCTTCTTTATCATCACCACGATAACCGATCTGGAATTCCCATTGACCGGGCATCACTTCAGCATTGATACCGTAGAAACATAAACCTGCGGCCAAACATAGTTCAGCATGCGCCTCGGCAATTTCACGACCAAAGACTTGGTTTGCACCAACACCACAGTAATATGGACCTTGTGGCGCAGGGAAACCATTATCCGGCCATCCCAGAGGTGTACGTCCACCCTTTGGAAACATTGTGTATTCCTGTTCGAAGCCAGCCCATGGATCCTGCTTGCCAGCACCAGCATCAAGAACCGCACGCAATTGAGCGCGTGAGTTTGATTCATGTGGTGTTCCATCAGGGTTATTTACTTCACACATCACAAGGTAGTTACCTTCGCCGCGGATTGGGTCAGCATAGAATGATACAGGCTGCAAGATACAGTCAGAATCATCACCAGCTGCCTGACCAGTTGAAGAGCCGTCAAAGCTCCACTCAGGAAAGTCTTCGATTTTAGCTTTGTTTCCGATATTAACCACGCGGGCTTTTGAACGGATAAAACGCGTTGGCTCCGTGCCGTCCACCCAAAGGTATTCGACCATAAAAAAGTTAGACATAGCTACATTGCTCCTCTTCATTTGTTAGCTATCTGTCACCAGATGTATAGAGTTTTAGAGAGTTTTTTAGCTTTAGGCAAGGGTTACTGAATCCCACGATATATAGCCAACACCTTTATTAACAATGAAGTTCAATATCAATAGAGCAGAAGAAAAATGGTGATCCAAGAGGGAGAAAGTTTAAACTCCCTTTTTGATGAATTAGCCGATTGGGAACACCAACTAAAGCACTTAGAACCAGACTTAAAACGCGAATTTGAGGAGCTTGACCTATGAAAAGCTCTCACCGCGTCACAATCCGCTTTAAAGAGGATGAATACCAACGCCTTGAGCAAGATCGAGGTAAATTATCCATAAGCGCTTATATAAGGCAAAAACTGTTTGGTGATGGGAGTGCACCCCGTAAACGCCAATACCGCAAAACCAAATCCCGTCCTGATATGGATGCCCAAATGATTGCCAAATTGCTCGGTACATTTGGTCAATCCGAACTCGCCACAAGTATGTTAGCCCTTGCGTTGGCGGCTCAAACAGGTGATTTGGATGTAACGCCAGATGTATCTGACAAGCTGGAACAGGCTTGTGACGATATTCACAATATGAGAACCGCCCTGATTTTGGCTTTGGGCGTTAAACCACAAGGAGAATACACATGATCCTTGTTGGTAATCAGCGCGGTGGAGCTAAAGATTTAGCCTTACATCTTATGAAAGATGAAAATGAGCGTGTTGAACTTCATGAACTGCGGGGTTTTATGTCTGATGATCTTATGGAGGCTTTAAATGAAATCTACGCCATAAGTCAGGCCACACAGTGCAAACAATTTATGTACTCCCTATCTCTCAATCCACCACCGGACGCAGAAGTTACAGAGCAAGATTATATAGATACAATTAACCGTACAGAAGAAAGATTAGGGCTGAGCGATCAACCGCGTGGAATCGTATTTCATACAAAAAATGGGCGTCCTCATGCTCATGCTGTGTGGAGCCGGATTGATATTCAGGAAATGAAAGCCATTCAAATGTCATTCGATCATAAAAAGCTTAACGCTCTATCGCGTGAACTCTTTATAGAGCATGGCTGGAAAATGCCGCGGGGCCTTGCCAATAGTGAAGAACGCGATCCACGCAATTTCACATTAGCTGAATGGCAACAAGCACGCCGCGCCGGAAAAGACCCTAAAAAGGCTAAAATGGATTTTCAGGATTCATGGGCAATATCGGATTCAAAAACCGCCTTTTCTCATGCCTTGCAAGAACGTGGCTATAAATTAGCGCGAGGTGATCGGCGTGGTTATGTTGCCGTGGATTATAACGGGGAAGTTTATCCAGTATCCCGTTGGGCTGGTGTGAAGCCAAAACAAATTGAAGAGCGCTTGGGGAATATAGACAAGCTACAAAGTGTAGATGATGTCAGAGCTATAATCTCCAAAGATATGCTGAAAAAAGTTGATAGCTTTCAGCATGAAACCAGCGCAGCACAACAACAAAAAGAGCGTGCAACCGAGGAACAAAGAAAACAACTGGAAGCACAGCAACAAGCCGAAAAAGAAAAACAAGCTGTTAGCCTCAAAGCGCGGCAAGAACAGGAAAACCAGTTACGTCAAGCGCGTCTACGGCACGGATTATTGGGTTTAATGGATCGACTGACTGGAAAACGCAAGCGCACTTTAGAACAGAATGAACAGGAACGGCAAAAAACCGTGCTCTATGACAAGCAAGTAAAAGCCGATTTACTGGCCAAACAACAGGCTCAACAAGATCGACTCACGCAACAGCGACTTGAGAAGAAAAAGGAGTTTGAAACACAAGCCCAAGACCTCAAATCCGATGCTGAATATTTCCGGCAAATGAAAGAACCGGACTTTGAAGATCGCAAAAAGGAATTCATGAAAAAGCGAAAGGCTCAAAAACAAACGCAAGACCACATTCACTGCCCTATACCTGATACAGAAATTTAACTCCCTCTACACACTGCTAAAAGTGATACTGTTCGCACTTTATCTTTTCAAGTAGCTTTTCAATATGTGGCACTACATTATCAATCCAACCTTGTCCTGATATTTTTGAAAGTGCCTCAAGGTCACTGAAAGCCCTACAAGTTATGTCATGATATTCAGAGTATCGCTTTTCTAGCAAAAATACCGAAACAATCTGTGCGGAGTACGCAGCATCGCCCTTTCCCGTAATGGTGTGGATTAGCTCAACATATCCCTGATATTTATTTTCTTCTCGTTGGATAGAAAGGTCTGCGTGCCATGTCCAAAAAGAAATCAGAGCACCCAATATTAGAGATAGTGCAGTGATCAAGTTGATCTGTTTTTCTGTCATCAGAGATGCCTCCCCTTAAATACGCCTTATGATTGCAGGACTGTTACATTATCCAGTCGAAAACCTCAAGGTTTTCTGCATCGTAGATATTCATTGTCTTTTCCTTCCTAAATAGAAATGGGTTGCACATGCAACCCTGCTCTTTGGCGAAAACGGGGTGTGCAAACGGAAGAAAAAATCGACAAGGTTGGTGCGGGCGAACAAAGCCTATGGCTGCGGAGCCACGGTCTTGTTCTATTTTTTATGAAGTGCGCTGAGGGGCTGGCCCCTAAGTCTTAAAATTAATTAATCTAAGGGAAAGTTTTTCAAATAATCAGCACAAAAACCTAACAACCGCACAACATAATAACCTAACAATCATGCAAAATCGGGTATTTACGGGTATGTTTTCGGGTATTTTTAACTTTCATGTATGTTAGATAACGCCAATTAAATAACATTTTCTCTGATTTTTGTTACTTAACCCCTTGCAAGTTTCATGGATGTGAGTTAGCTTGGAATAACTAACAAAAAACTCATTATATGTTACTTAGAGGGTTCAATGGATATAAAAAACCGCGTAGGCCGTATAGTCAAAAGCTCCATCGTTGGTGGTGAGAGCTATAATGCCTATATCCCTGAACCTTTACCACCAGAGCCACCAATTGATATTGACAGCCTTTATCCTCTATTAGATCAAGCCAATACAGCTTTAGGCCGTTTGGATGGTATGAGCATGGTTTTACCGGACCCGTCCTTATTTCTCTATATGTATGTTCGTAAAGAAGCCGTTTTGTCCTCACAAATTGAAGGAACACAGTCTTCACTATCCGATTTGCTCTTATTTGAAAGTGAAGAAGCACCGGGCGCACCGCTTGATGATGTCCGGGAAGTTTCTTGTTATGTATCAGCCATGAATTATGGATTAGAGCGTTTAAAAGAATTTCCTTTATCGCTTCGCTTAATCCGTGAAATTCATGAAAAGCTTATGGATAACGCACGCGGCGGTAATAAACAGCCCGGAGAATTTAGAACATCCCAAAACTGGATTGGCGGATCACGGCCTAGCAAAGCCACTTTTGTTCCGCCTCCCCCAGAACATTTGATGGAATGTTTAGATAGTTTCGAAAAGTTTTTACACGATGAAAACACAAAGCTGCCTGTGCTTATTAAAGCGGCTCTTGCGCATGTGCAATTTGAAACCATTCACCCTTTCCTTGATGGGAACGGACGATTAGGAAGGCTTCTGATTACTTTTATTCTTTGCACACACGGCATTTTAAAAGAACCACTTTTGTATCTCAGTCTCTATCTAAAAACCAACCGCCAAGATTATTATAATCATCTGCAATCCGTCAGAGAAACCGGAGATTGGGAAGCGTGGATTGAATTCTTTTTACAAGGTGTGATTGATACAGCCAATCAGGCGACAGAAACCGCACAAGCGATTGTCCAGCTTTTCAAACAAGACAGAGAAAACGTTGAACAATCCGGCAAAGCTACGGCAGCGTTGTTGACCATTCACAATTATATGCAGAGCAACCCCATCACAACAACTGCCAAGATTAAAGATGCTTGCGATATTTCATTGCCGACTGTTTTGCGCAACCTGTCTGCACTGGAAGAATTAGGAATTGTAAGAGAAATCACCGGAAAAGAACGGCATAAAGTCTTTGTGTATGGTCATTACCTTGACCTATTAAGCAAAGGAACGGAGCCGATTGGGTAAAAGACGAAATGAAGCTTTTAAATTTTTAAATAGGACTAAATACTTGACAGAATTTGACTACCAAAAACAGGCTCAAAGTTACTATGCAAAAGCACCAGTACTTATTATAGGCAGTGGAGCATCAATTCCCTTTGGGCTTCCGAGTATGACGCAGTTAGCAGATCATATTAAAGATAATACAGATACGAGCCTTATCCCTCCTGATCAAACAGGTAATTGGTCTGAATTCTGTGGTCTTTTAGAATCTGGCGTGGATTTAGAGCAAGCTTTGCATCAAGTCAATTTTTCTCAAGAAGCTACAAATATTAGCGTACAAGCTGCTTGGGAATTGATAAATAGCTGTGATGAGGCCGCATACAAACAATCTTTGATAGATCGTTCTACCTTTCCCTTAGGAAAGCTATTGAATCATATGTTTAGAACAAGCTTAAGTAAGATCGATATTATTACAACAAATTATGATTGTTTAATTGAATATGCCTGTGACCAAGAAGAGGCACACTATTACAATGGATTTTCCTACGGTCATACAAAAAGACTATCAACTCTTGATCACGTTAAGTGCTCCAGAACTGCAAACATATGGAAAGTTCACGGATCGATAGATTGGTTCTGCACAGATACAGGAGACACTCTCTCTTTCTAAGCCACAACATTTACCAGATATTTATCAGCCACAAATCGTTACACCCGGCGTACAAAAATATCAAAAAACTCATTTAGAGCCATATCGAACGATCATTAGTAGTGCTGATAATGCGCTTGAAAATGCAAACTCTTATCTTTGCTTTGGATTTGGTTTTAATGACGAACATATTCAGCCAAAATTGTTAACGAAATGCGAAAAAGATAATGCGAGCATTATTGTTGTAACGCACACGCTAACAGAACAAACTCAAAATCTGCTTTTTTCAGGAAAAATTAAAAATTTCTTAGCCATCGAAAGGGGTTCTAGTGATGGTCAGTCAAGAATATTCTCTTCACTGAATACTGATCCCAATTTAGTAGATGAAAACTATTGGAGTATGAGCGGATTTTTAAAATTAATAATGTAAGGACTTAAATAATGACAATATTCAACTTTTCTGACAATGAGGCTTTGGGAAAAGTTTCTTCTGTAGATACAGCCAACGTTGTTGTCGAAGTTATCAACCTTGAACAACTCAAAAAACTTCAAGTTAACCGTTTAGCTGTTTTACAAAGCTCAAGACCCGGACAACATCTGATTGGGCTTATCAATAAGGTTACTAGAAAAAGGGATGATGATCAAAAAATTGATGATGACTTGGAAGAAGCACCAGAACAAAATCTATGCAAAATTTCTTTGATTGGCACATTGTTAGACAGAGATGGCGAAAAAAGAAATGTTTTCCGCAGAACACTAGAAAGTGTTCCTGAAATTAATGCCAACTGCTTTTCTCTTGAAGATGACCATTTAACAGCTTTCATGAGAATTCTTTCCAGCACAGAAGAAGATGGAAAATCGTTAACTCTTGGTAGTTACACCCTTGACGAAAATGCAACAGCTTACCTGAACGGTAATAAATTTTTTCAAAGACACGCTTTTATAGGAGGCAGCACTGGTTCAGGAAAATCTTGGACAACAGCAAAAATAATTGAACAAATGGCTGAACTAAAAACAGCAAATGCAATTGTTTTTGACTTACATGGAGAATACAAACCGATAACCGGAGACGGAATCAAGCATTATAAAGTTGCAGGACCCGCTGATGTTGAAGCACAACACACATTACAAAATAACGTTATTTATTTACCTTATTGGCTTCTTTCATATGAAGCCCTTGTTTCGCTTTTCGTGGATAGAAGTGATCAAAACGCCCCAAACCAAGCTATGATTATGGCTAGAGAAGTAAATCAAACCAAACGAAACTATCTAGAGAGCGGTGGTCACCAAGATGTACTGAATAACTTTACGGTTGATAGCCCTGTTCCGTTCGATCTTGCATCTCTCCTTGCTCGTTTAAATGAAATCAATGAAGAACGAGTAGAAGGCGCAAGAGCAGGAAGCACTAAAGCGGGGGAATTCAATGGAAAGCTTTCTAGAATGATAGCTAGATTGGAAAACAAAATGTCAGATCGACGCTTGGGTTTTCTCTTTCAAGGCGGCGATGAAATCATGCAATTTAACTGGTTGGAAACACTAACCAATGTATTACTAGGTGCAACAAATGAAAATGGCGCTGGAGGCATAAAAATTATCGATTTTTCAGAGGTTCCATCGGATGTATTACCGCTAATTGTTTCTCTGGTTGCGAGAGTTTCTTTTTCTCTACAACAATGGACTCCGTCTGAATTGCGTCACCCTATAGCATTGTTATGCGATGAAGCACATCTATACATTCCACAGAGAAATATGGCAGATTCTGCTGACAGCGTTTCTCTTGATATTTTTGAACGAATTGCAAAAGAAGGCCGTAAATATGGTGTTAGCCTTGTTGTCATCAGTCAACGCCCCTCCGAAGTCAATAAAACTATGTTGAGCCAATGTAGTAATTTTGTCTCAATGCGCTTAACAAACGCTGATGATCAAGGGGTTATTAAAAAATTGTTACCAGACAGCTTGGGAGGGTTTAGTGATATTTTACCCACACTTGATACAGGAGAAGCTTTGGTCGTTGGTGATGCAAGCCTTCTTCCTAGTCGTATTCGTATAGAAGAACCCATTAATAAACCCAATAGCGGAACCATAGATTTTTGGGATGAATGGCAAGAAGATGTTTCTGAAGGGCGATTAACAAGAGCCGTTGATAATTGGCGTAAACAGAATATTCAGTAAAAATATATTAAAGATAAAAATAATGTTTCCAACTCATAGAAGTGCGCTTTTAAAAGACATCAAAGAAATAGACGATGAAATTAAAACAAAAATTAATCAGGGGGGTAATAACAACCTACAGGAAGAAATAAATTTATTGCTAGAGCACTTTCTCTACTCTATCAAACACCGTAATTATCGAAGTGCAAAACGTTTACTGAGTATCCTTGATTATCATGCACGAAACGGTAATGATTTTCTTGCAACTTCTATATTAGATGGTTTTTATGCTCCACTTCTTCAAACTAGTTTCAAAGACAAAGTGCCCCCAATTGACATGATTGATGCCGTAGAAAATTCGCTATTATCTTGCGATATTGTTTCATATCGCGAAGAGTTAATTGGATGGAATGGCTCCACCAGTGATGTTGTAAACTTTAAAGGATTAAACTTATACGTAGAAGACGCTGGCAGCGGAGTTTTTTGGCATGTCCATAAGAATCACAAAGATAAGCAATCTGGTTTTGTCAAATCAAGAAGCTCAGCAAGACGGATGGCTGAAGAATCGGCTCGCAAACGCTTAGGTATAAAGCGTCCTTTATTTCCAAAACTTTCTTTCAGTATAGAAGATGTTGACTTTCTTGGGTTAACAGAAATTAACGGAAAAATTCGTCTTATATCTCTAAAATCAGACGGAACATACAAATTAGCCGACGAAGACAATTTACTAAGACCATCATCCTTTTGTTCAAGCTCATTGTTGTTACCAGTTTATTTTGAAAACAAAAAAATTCTCAATACAATTGAGGAATTTGAATATTTAATTAATAAAACAGATACTAAAGAAGCTGACTTGCAGGATTTTTTTGTTTGTCATCCAGACTTCATATTGTTTGATGATTACAAAAAAGCCCATTCTCAAATTATTTTATCCAGTGAAGAATTTGGTATGGATAAATTAATTCCAGATTTTATATTGGAACCACACAAGCCTAATATTTTATCAGATATTCTTGAAATTAAACTTCCCAAAGCAAAACTCGTAAGCCTAAGAAAAAACCGCGAACGTTTTTCAAGTTTTGTATCGGATGCTTGCGCACAACTTCGTGAGTACAGCTCTTATTTTGATAACCCAAAACATAGAGAAAATATTAAAAGCTCTTTTGGGCTTCACTTATATCAACCCAGACTTATTCTAATTATAGGTAGGCGTCCCGAAATTGACCCTATTACTCTTCAAAAGATGTACTCTGATTTGAATTCAGTAACGCTCCTTACTTATGATGACGTTCTTGATCGTGCAAAGCGAAGATTTGCACGAATATAATGATATTTGTAGACAGCCAGAGGGATGCAACGGGAGAGCGCAGCGTCTCCCTTGCCGAAGAAAATGTAATTTTCTGAGCCAAGATGCGTGCGTCAGACACGCACATCTTGCGTAAAACGCAAATTACTTAATTTTAGACAAGCAAGGCCTGAACCTTTCATCATTTGAACCTTATGATGAACCTCCCCTGACACCTAACGAATCTTTGTTCATATGCCTGAAATGCGATAACTCGTAAAACCTATTAACTTATTGACAAATAAATAAAATTCATCAAACATACCGACTGGTTTTTTTTGATGCTGTCATATCAAAATAAGAGAATTTAACAATGATTTAAAAAACAAATGAATTTAAAAAAACTTCTGCCAATAGCTGCTTTTTGCGTATCTTTCTCTACAGAAGCTTATGCAGAACGTAAGATTGTCGAAAATGATGGAATGGTAGCGTATGCAGAAGGAAATATTTGCCATGCCCCTGCCAACATCATTATAAAAACTGATAACCCAAGCGACTTTAGCGGCAATAAAATAAAGCTTCAAAAGCTTATAGGTGGTTTACAAGTACCTTTAAGCATAGAGTGCTCCAAAGAATTACCCAATTTGATTATTACAGGCTTTGTTTCCGATAGAAAAGTATTTCAAGGCATAGCATATCCTGACGATGAATGGAGACTAGTTGAAGGCAAGCAAGAGTCTAATCCTGAACTCAGAGACATTCGTGAGATTAGAAGAAAGGCAAGGGTAAGGCATAGGAAACATTTTAAAGCCAATAACCCATCTCCGAAATTACCACCGCCCTTTTATGAAACAGATAATCCCGACTTCTCTTTGAGAAGAACAGTGCCTAATGTCAAAGACATTGCACAAAAGATACTTTCTAAAAGCGGCACTATTTCTTTTAATCCTGACTTCAAATGGCCTCCCAAAAGCTCTAATCAACACCCTATATACAAACAGTGGTCGAACCTAGAAATCAATGACGCTATTTTGAACGACAATATTTACAAGTCTTTAGCGCATCATAGTAATACAGGAAAATCATTTCGAAGTAATCAAATTCATCCAGACTTGGAAATAGAGCAATTATTCCCAGCGGAAGCATGATCAACCCCCAATTTATGTTCCAGAATTAAGTTAGTAGTTCATCGGTATTTTGCATGTGTTTCTTTCTG
>JAHQVU010000084.1 GCA_019634145.1 Micavibrio sp.
CAATGGGGCAACATGATTAACGGCGTAGAGCTTGGCCGTAAGATGAAAGGCGCAAGCCTGTTTGCGTTAACTGCGCCGCTTCTCACCACGCCTGAAGGCAAGAAAATGGGTAAGACCGAAGGCGGCGCCGTTTGGTTGAACGCCGACATGACAAGCCCCTATGATTATTTCCAATATTGGCGCAACGTTGATGATGCAATGGTCGGCACACTTCTTCGTCGTTTTACCCTGCTGCCGATGGATGAGATCAAAAAGCTAGAAGCATTAGATGGCGCAGAGATTAATGAAGCGAAAAAAGTACTAGCATTCGAAGCAACCAAACTCTGCCATGGAGAAGCCGCCGCGCAAGAAGCCGCAGAAACTGCGCAAAAAGTTTTCGAGCAAGGCACAGTCGGCGATGACCTGCCCTCTATCACAATCAATCCTGCGCGCCTCGATGTTGGTATCGCTATTCCTGATCTGTTTGTTGAGGCCGGGCTAGCCGAGAGCAAAGGTGAAGTTAAGCGCCTGATCAAAGGTGGCGGCGCAAAGATGAATGATGCTGCGATTATGAATTTAGATATGATTGCCGCCCGAGCTGATCTGACCGATGAGGGCTATATTAAACTCTCCGCCGGTAAGAAAAAACACGCACTGGTAAGAATCACCTAAAGGCCACTCATGAAAAACACAATTCTCTACATGGCCACAGTTTTGATCTGGGGCACGACATTTTATGCTATCAAATTGCAGCTGGGTGTGGTCGAACCATTCGTTTCGGTTACTTATCGCTTTGCCATAGCCGGTCTTTTGTTGCTCGGATATTGTGCGGTGACCAAACGCCTAAAAACAAAACTCAGCACGCGCCAGCATTTATTCATGGCCATAATGGGGCTAACACTTTTTAGCGCTAATTATTATATGGCCTATCATGGCACGATCTATGTCACCTCAGGACTCGTTGCGTTGGCATACTCCACTGTGACCATAATGAATATTCTAAACCAGCGGTTATTCTTTAAAATTCCCGTAAGCAAGCAAGTGGTGCTTGGCACTCTAATTGGTTTAATCGGCATGGCATTCGTTTTTAGCCATGAGATTGAAAATTTCTCTTTAGCTGACAGCAGCACGAAAGGTCTAATGCTATGCCTATGCGGCGCATTGATGTCATCACTGGGAAATATGTGTTCGATGAAAAGTACAAAACTCGACATACCTATCACCGTTTCAACCGCATGGGGCATGTGCTACGGCTCAATCTTTAGCTTGATTGCCTGCCTGATCATGGACAAAGAGTTCACATTTTCCACCACGCCTGAATATATTGGATCACTGCTTTACCTTACCATTCCAGGATCGATTATTGCATTTATGTGCTTCTTAACACTGATCAAAAATATCGGCGCAGACAAAGCAGCCTACGCCACAATCATGTTCCCTGCAATCGCACTCAGCATATCGACATATCTAGAAGGCTATAATTGGAGCACATTAGCTATCGCAGGCGCAGCTCTGATTTTATTTGGTAACTTTATCGCTATGCGTAAAAATAAAGGCGAAAAAGCCTTAACAAAAATCCGCGGTTAATTATTCCTCGAATAATATGCGCCTGAGTACACCGGGGGCGAGAACAGATAGCGGATTAACAAATATATCCGGATCCTTTGCATCCCCCTTCATTGTGTAAGTGGCGGCAATCAATGATCCCGTACCACCAGTGATAATATCACCCAACAAAGGAATTGAACCGATAAGGTTATTTACGCCCGACATTGGAATGATTGTGCCGTTCACATCGATTTTATGCACACCGGTATCATAAGTTCCATCAAATGTAAGCCCCAAAGCATTACCTGCAGTCCGCCCGTTTTTAAATGCCAACACGCTTCCGTTCGGATCATGCAACCAATCAAATTCCGCCTCCATTTTTGAGAAGCTAAGGCCTTCCTGGTCCAGAGAATTTATAAGCCCAGGCAATGATAACAAGCCCAAAAGACGTGCAAGTATGGGGGCATCGACCACACTAAAATTGGTTAATGTGGCCCCTCCCCTCAGATTACGGTCATAGGCACTTGCATTCGGATCAGCATAAATAGCCAGCTCCCCACCATTTATGCCAGAATACAAGCCCAATGCCTTTAGAGCAGCACCCGCATCATCCGCCTCAAATTCAAATACGCGACGCCCCGTATTCAATTCTTTAAAACGTATATGCATATCGCCTTTACCGGCGACACCATCGAATTCTGCCTGATTAAATAATCCATCCTCACTTATATCTAAATATGCTCTAGCAAATTTAATAAAGTCATCATCCGTCGTGCGTAAGCGATCCGCATTAAGCGAGATAATCATATCGAGGCCATCCCTCTTTCCTTCCTGCTGATCCTTATCAGCAAGAAATGGCCGCGCATCAAACATCGGCGCTTTAATAATCATCTTCCAAACATCATTCGCAACTTTAAAATCCAGCGCAGCGACAGTTTCACCAAGTATAAACCGTGATAATTGCCCCCCGGCCAATTCGGTATTATCCCCTGTCCTTATAAAATTAAGCGTGGATTTTTCTAACGTTAGTGAAGGGGCAGAACCTGTTAAATTTTCTATGCGCTGTAACTCATCATTTTCCAGCACAGCCGTCGCACGAATCTCGGCCTTTTGCCCCGGCATTTTCTCATATGAAAACGGCTCTAAATATAATGTAGATTCAGTAATATCCGCTACAATCTGAGCCTCGCTTTTGTTATTCCCATACGAAGTGTAAACCACATCTACTCGCGCCGGCCCCGACAGAAATGCACGAAGGTCAACGCCAAACTTCTTCCGCAACGCCTCATCACCGAGGATATTAGCCGTAACCTTGCTTGTAAAAGACCTATCACCACCAATAATATATTCTTCATACTTCATATCCGCGCTTCGTCCATCCAATTGACCTTTGCCCGATATAGTGAATAAACCATCCTTGATCCTTGCGGTCATTTCTTGCGATTTAACCGTCATGCCCTTAACTAAATTAGGAACAGACGCCTCAGTAAGTTTGCCCTCGATCTCAACTTTAACGTCTTCCTTGGGTACATCCGAGACCAGCGGAAAGTTTAGCTGTATATCAAGCTCCGCCTGACCACTCGCTTTGGCAGGATCAAAATCCACACTCACATCCAAAGGCTCCTCCTGAACATATGAAAGGAGCGTATTAAGTGGCGTAGATATATCTAGCTTTAAATCTGCTACACCCTTCCCCTTTGAAACAATATTAATAAATTCTAGATCAGCACTTTTCACGCGCATATCCGATATATTTGCTTCATCAATATCGATAATCAGCTTTTCAGTATATAAATCAAAGAAGCCCGTTCCCCTGGCGTTGCTTGCCGGTATAAGCGGCGATCGATAATCGATGTCCATATTTTCAAACTCAAATCCTGCATTGAGCTTATCAACACTTCCACCCCAACCGTCTTCGCCATTATTTAAAACAAGTAAAGCCTCCGCAAACGCGTTCGATATAGTGCCCTTTGATAGTTTCTTAACAACCCATTCATAGCTATTATCTTGACGCAAGCTTTGCGGCCAAAGTGGCTCGATCTCTGCATGATTGATCGCTGATATCGCCACACGTAGGGGCCCGACAATATTTTTTTTGTCAGAGGAAACAGTAAGTTCACCATTTGCGCTGATAGGCACGTTTCCAAGAGTAATCTGCGCATCGCGTAAATCGATTTTTGAACTGTCCTCATTATAGGTCAGCAACAGGCCGAAATCCTTAAATGGAATTCCTTCAGCAGACCAAGAGGGGTTTCGAAAAATACCCTTCTTCGATATCACAGCAAAATCCGCTGCCTGAACATCCATACTTCGATTAAAATTCGCCTGCACCTTCGCGCTCAACAGCCCCTCATGATTTTTAAGCGCATTGAGTTCGGGAAATTTCTCGGCGATTAAAGCGGGAGAAAAACTGCGCAACACCCCATCAATATGCACATCGCCCGTATCACCACTGACTACAGAACGCATCTCTAAAACGGGAGGATTTTCTTTGAGAGACGGAAACTCCATCTCAAACACAGCCTCCAGACCTACGGCAGTGCGAATAAAGGTAAAGTCTGCTTTGGGAACACTCCAGTGTTGACCAATATAACGATCATCAACCAAAAGTGTGGCATTGCGGATATCCAGCTCTTTAAATTTTGAAAGAAATTCATTTGATTGCCCCCCTTCACCGTAAGCCATCACATCAAGAATGCGCTCTATAATATTTCTTTCAGCTTTGGCAGAGTCTGCATTTTCGCCTAAACCAATATCTATTTCGTAAGCGCCATGGCGAATTGCATGTAAAGCTACATTATTGACGGAAAACATAACTGGCTTTGCACGCCCCAGAAGAAGAGCGGACTTACTTAACCCCACTGATACATCTTCAATACTTAAAAGCTCGCGGTTACTTTCATCAAATAGCTGGGTGCCTTTAAGTTCTAAACGCAAGGGGCCTCTAATGATTGGCCAATACAAATAAACACCCTGCATATCAATACGAATGCCGCGATCATTATCACTCAAAGCCTCTGAAACCAACTTTTTTGCAAAGCCAATTTCAAGTGGCGCATAGGCGACGCGCCACATTGTAAAACCCATAAGAACAGCCACCAAAATCCCCGCATAAAGGAGACTTTGTATAAGCATGATCAGCGTAGGACGGGATATTTTCTTTGTGCTGCTTGCCAAGAGAAGCTCTATTCCTTAATGTTCAATAAGTTTGCGTTCATAATATATATAACCTAATGCATAATATTCCACGATAAAAGGTGTGTAATCCCATGAAAGACTTAAGTGTCGGAGATGTAGCTCCGCAATTCAACCTCCCCGCCGATAATGGACAGAGCGTCAATCTTGAGGATTATCGCGGAAAATCGCTCATACTCTACTTCTACCCGAAAGATAACACCCCGGGCTGCACACAGGAATCGTGTGACTTCAATGACGCTTTAAGCGATTTTGAAAGGCTGGATGCTGCTGTAATCGGTATCTCCAAGTGCTCGGTAAAAAAGCACGAGAACTTTAAGGCTAAATACGGCTTTAAATTTCCTCTCGCCAGCGATCAAGATGCAGATATCTGCGAGCGTTATGGCGTCTGGAAAGAAAAAAATATGTACGGCAAAAAATTTATGGGCATCGAGCGTTCGACTTTCTTAATCAACCCAGAAGGCAACATCGAGAAAATTTGGCGTAAGGTCAAAGTTAAAGGCCATGTCGAAGACGTACAAAAAAGCTTATGAGGAGCACAAAA
>JAHQVU010000002.1 GCA_019634145.1 Micavibrio sp.
AGCGCTTGAATGCCATTCGTACCCTCATAAATCGGCAGAATACGTGCATCTCGCAGGAATTGCGCCGCGCCTGTCTCCTCGATATAGCCCATACCCCCATGCACCTGAATACCGATAGAAGCCACCTCGACCGCCATATCGGTGCACCAGCTCTTCACCATGGGCGTCAAAATCTCCACGCTTGCCTTATCACCCTCATCAAATGCAATCGCCGCCATCATGGTCAAAGCGCGCCCCGCATCAATTTGCGATTTCATGGAGAGTAGCATGCGCTTTACATCGGCGTGTTGATCGATAGAGACGCGCTCACCATTGGTAAAGCTCTTACCCTGCACACGATCTGCCGCATAAGCCGCGGCGTGCTGATAGGCCGCTTCTGCAATGGCCACACCTTGCAGCCCCACGGAAAGCCTAGCATTGTTCATCATAGTGAACATATATTTCAAGCCCTGATGCGCCTCGCCCACCAAAAAGCCCTTGGCTTGAGCAAATTCCATCGTGCAGGTCGGCGAGCCATGAATGCCAAGCTTATGCTCAAGACCAATGCAGCGTACACCGTTATGCGATCCGTCTTCTAAAAATTTCGGCACAATAAACAGTGAAATGCCTTTCACATCATCGGGGGCATCTTCCATGCGCGCCAGCACCAAATGGATAATGTTATCCGTCATGTCATGTTCGCCATAGGTAATATAAATCTTTTGCCCTGAAATAGTATAGGCATCACCGTCCTGCACAGCCTTGGTGCGCACCAGTCCAAGATCCGATCCCGCTTGCGGCTCGGTTAGATTCATCGTTCCTGTCCATTCACCGCTAATGAGTTTGGGCAAATAGAATTCTTTTTGCTCATCACTGCCATGATGGTTAATAGCCTCGACCGCGCCTTGGTTGAGCAACGGGCAGAGACCGAAAGCCATATTGGAGCCTTGCCACATCTCCTGCACAGGAAAAGCGATCGAATATGGCAATCCTTGCCCACCATATTCGGGATCGAACGGCAAAGCATTCCAACCGCCATCGCAATATTGCTCGTAAGCCTCCTTAAACCCGGGGCTGGTTATAACCTTATCGCCATCCAGCTTCGCGCCATGTTTATCGCCCTGCTCGTTTAAAGGGGCGAGAACATCACTTGCCAGCTTTGCCGCCTCATCCAACACAACCTCGCAGGTTTCGCGGTCTAAATCGGGGTTATCGATCTTGAAAACATCGTGGAGCAAGAATTGCATATCATCGATTGGCGGACGGTAAGTGCTCATTTATTCCCCTTATACTTAATTTTGGCACGCGCTTTGCAACGTCGTAATTGAATATTTATTATAACCATTTTTTAGAGATAAAACATTAACCCGATGAATAATATTGCAAAATCACTGGCGAATAATGCATTGGCGGCTATGACCGCTAAAGCGCCCACTGGTGTTGTTAGCGCTATCAAACAGGCATCTGCGCGCACCGGGGTCAATTTTGCCTATATGGTCCAACAAGCTGCGGCCGAAAGCAGCTTTAATCCAACAGCCAAAGCCAAAACCTCCAGCGCGAGCGGGCTTTACCAGTTTATTGAGAGCACATGGCTGGATATGGTTAAGCGTCACGGCGATAAATATGGCGTAGATACCAGCGGAATGTCCCGCAAAGACATCCTGCATTTGCGTAATGATGCCTCTCTGTCAGCTGGAATGGCGGCAGAATTTGCCAATGAGAATAAAACATCCCTCAATAACAACTGGGCGAAAGGCGAGAAGGATATCGGAGCGACCGAACTTTATCTTGCTCATTTCCTCGGCGCGGGCGGTGCATCCTCATTCCTGAATGCGCGGGATCGTAACCCACTAACGCCTGCGGCGGATATAATGCCCAGGGCCGCAAATGCGAATCGCAATGTCTTTTACGAGAAAGGCACAGGCCGCGCAAAATCCCTTCAAGAAGTGTACGCCTTCTTTGATAAAAAATTCGAGATCGCCAATAATGCCGATATTAAGGTGGCGATGAACGAAATGGATATGCCGAGCAGCAATGAGTATAAAAACCTCGCCTCTGCCGAGATGATTGTCGCTATGCAGGACGCAGCGAATGCGCCCCGCGAGACCAGCGATTATCTCAACTCGCTGGTTTATATGCGCGAATCTCAAAATGCGAGCCCCGATCATAACAGCATTTTCACAAAATCATATGCTCCCGCGCCCTATCGCGCTTTGGTCGGCAACCCGATTGATGTGATGATGCTGGCGCAAGTTAATCCGTTCAATTCCAAAATCGCTAAATAACTCTTGCACTTGGTTTCGCATCATGATTTTTAGAAATCCATGAAGCAGGAAATTTATGTTCTCGATAAGCGGCTGAAACTCGCCCAGCCCGAAAACGGCTTTCGCACATCCATCGATGCTGTGCTGTTAGCCGCTGCCTGTAAAATAAAAACGAAACAAAGCGTATTAGATTTAGGGTGTGGGATAGGCAGCGCTATATTAAGCCTTTTGCGCCGCATTCCAGATATCGACGCAATGGGTATCGATATTCAAGATGACCAGATTATGATCGCCACTGACAACGCAAATCAAAACGATTTGGTCTGTAATTTTTTAGCAGCTGATATCCGTGAATTCGATCACGCACCCTTTGATCATATCATCTGCAACCCACCATACAATGATGCTGGCGCGCACGTAAAGTCACCATCAAAATCCAAAGCGCTGGCGATGGGACACATCGAAACCAGCCTTCAAGATTGGCTCGATGCCGGATGTCGCCTCCTTCAACATGGCGGTACATTCGCCATGATCCACAAAGCCGGCGAAGTGGACGATATTATCAAAGGTCTCAAGAACCGCTTTGGCAGCGTGGAGATTATCCCGCTTTACTCTAAGGCGGGACAATCTGCAAACCGCGTAATTATCCGCGCAATCCGCAATTCGAAGTCCCCCGCATCTATCCATGCGGGGCTAGTCCTGCACAAAGATGACGGCAGCTATACGGATGAGACCGAAAATATCTTGCGACATATGCAAGCGATAGAGTAGAATCCCCACCATGTCAGTTAAAAAAGCACTTAAAAAAATGGGCCTAGCATTGGGCGAAGCCCCCGTCATTGGCGGCATCTTCAAACCCAAACCGACTGTAGCTGTCGTTCGTTTAGCAGGCGTGATCGCGGATGCGAACATGAAGCGCGGCGGGATATCGCATGCGCGCTTCGAGCAGGCTTTACAGGATGCTTTCGAGGTACACGACCTTAAAGCACTGGCACTTATTATTAATTCGCCTGGCGGCTCTCCTGCTCAAAGCCAAATGATCGGCGATCATATTCGCCGCCTTGCCGAGGATAAAGAGATTCCAGTGTACGCCTTTGTCGAGGATGTCGCGGCCAGCGGCGGCTATTGGCTGGCTTGTGCGGCGGATGAAATTTATACGCAAAGCACCTCGATTGTGGGGTCAATCGGTGTGATTTCGGCTTCATTTGGGTTTCAGGATTTAATTAATAAATACGGGGTAGAGCGCCGCATCCACACCTCCGGCAAGGATAAAAGCTTCCTTGATCCCTTCCGCCCCGAGAGCGAAGAGGATGTTGAGCGGCTTAAATCCATTCAATCCGATATGCATGAGATTTTCATCGATTGGGTGAAAGAGCGCCGGTCAGGCAAGCTTAAAGGCGAAGATAGCGAATTGTTCGAAGGCGCGTTCTGGACGGGCGAGAGCGCTCTTGGGCTTGGGCTTGTTGATGACTTTGGCGAGATGCGAAGTCATTGCAAAGATAAGTTCGGCGAGAAGATCAAGTTCAAGGAATTCACGCCTGATAAAGGGTTTGTAGCCTCCATCCTCCGCCCTGATGCCAAGCTTGGCCTTAGCCAAGAAGCAATGGAAACACTCGAAACAAAATCCGTTTGGGCGCGTTACGGGCTTTAACTCATATTACAGCACCGCTTCATAATGCTCGACTGTCGGAAACGGATCATAGAAATGGTGGAGGAGAGAATGCCTTGTGCCTTATTAAACGCGGCTTCGAACTCACGTTCGCGCCCCTCAATCACGCCTAACGTGGCGACCTCAAGGATCATCCCTTAATCTTCTCACGCAGGAAGTCTTTTACTTTATCAAGGTGGATGCGCTCTTGGCTCATCGTATTGCGCTCACGCACGGTGACTGTGCCATCGGCCAGCGTATCGTTGTCGATCGTAAAACAGTACGGTGTACCGATCTCATCTTGGCGGGCATAGCGCTTGCCGATATTTTGTTTAATATCCAGATCGACAACAAATTCATCACGCAAATCCATGTAAAGCTTTTGCGCGGTTGGCACATGATCTTCTTTAGCCGTGAGTGGCAGGATCGCCGCTTTTTTCGGCGCCATGGACGGATGGAAGTTCATATACACGCCTGACGGACGGTTTTCATCGACCGTATAGGCTTCACAGAGCAGCGCCAGAACCCCGCGCGTTAAGCCAGTTGATGGCTCAATTACGTGCGGGACAAAGCGCCTGTTATTGGGCTGGTCGAAATAATCGAGCTTTTGCCCTGAAAATTCTGCGTGCTGGGTCAGGTCAAAACACCCGCGATGGGCGATGCCTTCCAGCTCATCAAAGTCAGGCGCAGCAAATGGGAATTGGTATTCCACGTCGATCGTGCGGGATGAATAATGCGCCAGATCATCTTTTGGCACATCCAGGAAGTGCAAAGACGATTTTGGCAAACCCAGCGAGAGCCAGAAGTTCGTGCGCTGCTCAACCCAAAAATCGAACCACATCGGCACATCTTCTTCCTCACAGAACCATTCCAGCTCCATTTGCTCAAACTCACGCGATCTAAAGACGAAATTGCGTGGCGTCACTTCATTGCGGAAGGCTTTACCGACCTGCGCAATCCCGAACGGCACTTTCACGCGGCTGCTATCAACCACATTCTTGAAATTCAGGAAAATCCCGGCGCAGGTTTCAGGGCGAAGATAGGCTTTATTTTCGTCACCCGCTGCTGCGCCAACATAGGTATGAAACATCATGTTGAACTGGCGCGGCTCGGTCAGCGTGCCTGCCTCTTTAACATCAGGGCCGATGATATTGGCAAATTTCGCGACATCCACCTGATCAAGCTTGGCCGTTTCAAAATCGGCTGGCGTTTTTTTAGTCAGCTTTTTGAGGCGCTTTTCAATCTCGTCGTCTTCTGCGTCCTTATCGAACGATACGGCCACGCCTTCGCCATCTTTAGGCAAATAAACGACTACGTGATCCGCACGATAGCGTTTCTTAGATTCTTTACAATCGACCATCGGGTCATTAAACCCGCCAATATGGCCGGATGCTTCCCAACACCGCGGGTTTTGGATAATCGAGCTATCAACGCCGACAATCTCAATCGGTGCACCGTCAGGGCCGATCGGGGGCGTGATGACCATGTCTTTCCACCAGCGATCACGCAAATTGTTTTTAAGCTCGGTTCCCAGCGGGCCATAATCCCAAAAGCCATTAAGACCGCCATATATATCGGAGGCGGGGAAGATAAAACCTCTGCGTTTACAAAGGGCTACGATGTCTTTCATGTCTTTGGTCATTTTAAATCCTTTATATGCGTTCAAACGCCCTAAACAAATGTGTGCATTTGTTCGCTAATTTATTAAAAGCAAACAAATCTTCGATTTGCTTTGCTGCAGGCTTCACGAAACGATTCGCGGATCGCAGTCGCGATCTCTTATGCATAGAGCGAGAGATACCATGCCCCTAAATGCAGCGATTATCAAGGGGTATATGTCTCATTTATCCGTCAATTGTCACCTCGCCAAAGCCATTCAATCCGAGATTAGGTATGAGGGAGGGAGTAGGCCAAAAGTGGCCCTAACCGACCGAATAACGCTATATCGGGTTGAATGGAGAAGGCGGAAATTTGCAAATTTAAAACGTTTCCTGTATCATGCGCTTAACTTCTATGAAAGGAGGTCACTATGTCTACAACCAATACGTCATCCATAGCGGGTGTAAGCGGGGATGTACCTGGTGCAAAAATCAATTTTGGTAAGAATGAGCTTAAACGTGCAGCGCAGCGCGGTGAATTTTATAAAGGCGCCTTTGAATTAGAAACCGAAAGGCGTTTGAAAAATAGCATGATGTGGTATCTCACCAATTCCGCTAATGACGCTGATTATCATGCCAAGCCAGAGCTTAACGACGTCGCATAAGCTTTTTATAAATTGAATGCCAAAGGCGCTTCCGTTCGGGGCGCCTTTTTGTTTTTTTAGGGTTTATCTCAATACAATTTGCTGAATCCGTCCGCCGGAATTGATTTTAAGAACCAGCGCTTGCGTCTGTCTAGCCAAAGCTTTTTCGACATCAGACGGCCCCTTGATCTCCACCCCGTTAATTTCCATCAAGATATCGCCTGCCTCAACAATGCGCCCTGCATATGAATTTTGCGGCACGTCCATCACAACCACACCGTCCTCATCACCTTGCAGGCCCAGCTCAACTGCAACAGCGGGGTTGATGTTGGCAATGCTTACACCTTGCAAGATGTGTTTGCCCTTGAGGGTGATAGCTTCTCTTGACGGCTCATCAGGCGGAGCAATGGCTTTGACAGCTAAAATTTTCTCCTTGCCTGCCCGCACCACTTTTACATCCGCACTCCCGCCGATTGACACGGTCGCCATACGGAATTTCATCTCGGCAGCATCGCGGATATCGCGGCCATTGACCGACAAGATCACATCACCAACCTTTATTCCCGCCTCGGCCATCGGGCTTGCCGAATGCAGCGCCTTCACCAGTGCGCCACGCGGCGTTCCCAGCGCAAGGCTCTCGGCAATATCAGATGTCACATTTTGCGTATCAACGCCCAGCCACGGCCTAATGATGCCTGAGCGGCCCGATTGCCCTGATTTGGCTGCGGCCAGAACGCTTGCTACCATTTCGGACGGGATCGCAAAGCCCAGCCCCATCGACCCACCATTGCGCGAATAAATCGCAGTGTTGATCCCGACTACGCCACCATCGAGCGCGACCAGCGCCCCGCCCGAATTACCAGGGTTAATCGCCGCATCGGTCTGAATGAAGAAATTGAAATCATTGATATCGAGGCTGGATCGCCCTTGCGCCGATATAATGCCGCTGGTTACCGTTTGCCCTACGCCGAACGGGTTACCGATCGCCAGCACCAAATCACCAACCTCCAATGCCTCGCTTGGCTTGAGATTGACGAATGGCAGCTTCACATCCGTTTTCACTTTTAGAAGCCCAAGATCAGAGGCATCATCACGGATCATAACTTCCGCCGGAAATTCGCGTCCATCCGACAGCGCGATCGTGATTTCCTCAGCCTCTCTAATCACATGCGCGTTTGTGACTACAATTCCACCCGCATCAATAATCACGCCAGAGCCCAGCGCACTTTCGATCTGCTTACGCATCCGTCCACCGAACTGGCCACGACCGAAGAAAGGCGCGAAGAACGGATCATTTGCAAATGGATGCGCATATCCCGACACCGTGCGTTTGGTATAGACATTCACCACAGCGGGCAGCGTTTTCTTTACCACAGGCGAGAAAGAGAGCTGCACTTGCTCACGGCTTTGCGGCACGGCTATATCGCCTTGCGCCAATGCAGGTAGGGCCAGAGTTAAGCAAAGGACTGGAAACAGAAAATAAAGTCTGATACTCATGTGAAAAAATTAATCCTGCGCCGTGCAAAGATCAAGAGGCTGAGCAGAAAAGATGAATAAAATCGATTCCATCAATACCGCAAAAAATCCTGCCAACCCATTGGTTTGCTTGACGGCTTATACCTTCCCAATGGCGCAAAGCGTTGCCAAACACGCCGATTTCATTCTGGTCGGCGACTCGCTCGGCATGACGCTTTACGGCATGGACAGCACGCAAGGGGTCAGCCTCGATATGATGATTAATCATGGCGCGGCTGTTGTGCGTGGATGTACGGGCAAGCCCGTGATCGTTGATATGCCCTATGGCAGCTATGAGAAAAGCGATGAAGAGGCGGTAAAGAATGCGCAGCGTATTATAACCGAGACGGGCGCGGACGCCGTGAAGCTGGAGGGCGGAGCGCACATGGCCAGCCGCGTACGCGCCATTACAGATGCCGAAATCGCCGTGTGCGGTCACATTGGTTTACTGCCACAAAGCGCGCCTGATGAAGGCGGATATAAGATTAAAGGCAAGGACGACGACCAGATTCAAAATCTCATATCGGATGCACAAGCCCTTGAATCTGCTGGCGCTTTTGCGTTCGTTATTGAAGGGACGATCGAGGATGCCGCCGCTCAAATTACGCGCGCGGTCAATATCCCGACCATCGGCATCGGCGCATCCGCCGCGTGTGATGGACAGGTTTTGGTCTCGGAAGATTTGCTCGGCCTTTTGCATGGCCACCGCCCGAAATTCGCACCCGATTATGCAGGGTTAGCCGGTATCATCGATGAAGCCCTAGAGCGCTTTGCCGATGATGTACGCACGCGCAAATTCCCCTCGCCCGACCATCTTTACGGGGTCAAACAATGATTATTGCCCGCTCACATGCAGAGCTTCAAAACGCGATTCAGACCTTCAAAAATACAGGCCAAACCATTGGTTTTGCACCAACAATGGGCGCATTGCATGACGGACATTTGAGCCTCGTTAAACTCGCTAAAGATAACGCCGATATAGCTACGGTCAGTATTTTCGTCAACCCGACCCAATTCGGCCCGAATGAGGATTTTGAAACCTATCCCCGCCAAATCGATGAGGATTTAGAAAAGCTGAAAGCCGCAGGCGCTGAGCTTATCTATCTACCGCGTGTTGAGGATATTTACCCGAATGGCGAGACCATCACCGTTAAAGCTGGCGAAGCTGCCAAGGGGCTGGAGGCTGATTTTCGCCCGACGCATTTTGACGGGGTGGCAACAGTCGTGCACACCCTCCTCACCCAAGTCCAGCCCGATGTCGCGATTTTCGGCGAAAAAGACTTTCAGCAATTGCAGGTCATACGCGAAATGGTCATCAACGAAAACCTGCCTGTGCGCATAATAGGGGCGCCGATTGCCCGTGATGCGCACGGCCTCGCGTTGTCCTCGCGCAATGCTTATTTAAGCATAGGCCAGCTGGAAATTTCCCGTATGCTCAATCAGATCATCTATATGGCTGCCCATGAAATACGCGAAGGTACGGATGAGCGCCAAGCCCTTGAAACAGCAAAGCAATCTATACTTACAACTGGCTTTGATAAGGTCGATTATGTCGAGAGCTGGCAGGGACGGGTTCTGGCCGCTGCGTGGCTTGGAAAAACTCGGCTCATTGACAACGCCCCGATATAAAAATACATTCAAAACTTATATTATGTAAATTTTAACCTTACATTTATACTTATCATGTTATTATATATTTGTAACTTTTAGTTGCATAAAATTCAATTCAGTGAGTAGGCCGGCAAAAGGACGCACTTTCTCTTTTAAGCAACTTCCCCCGGCGGGTGGGGGTAAAAGACCCGTCAAATTTTATGTTTAACTTTTAATATCATGCGCACTTGGCCTGTATGGTTTAGCAAAAGCACCCCAATGTTTTTTTGCTATATAACATCATACAGGCTTTTTTTTTGCGCGGGTTGTCTATACCCTATATATTAAATGGAACCTCCAGTTTTAAGGATTAGATAATCATGCAGATCAAATGGGCTCTCCCCTTCGCTTTGGCCGCCTTTATGTTCTCTCCCGCCGCATTTGCAGACGACGAGAAAAAGGTAGACGAAAAAGAGACAAACCCTGTCATGGAAGCCTTGATCGAATTTTCGGACCCGCTCCCTCCGGCCGAGCGTCGTCACGCCAATATCATTTTTAGCAATTATAATGTGATTAAAGTTGTAGAGCAGGTCGAGGCAAGCGCGAGCATGGCCACGGAGTCCTGCGGCGAGAAAAATGAAGATCTGAAAGCACCCCTTGAAAATCGCTTTGGCGAATGGCAGGCGGCTATACACCCAATCATGGAAGAAGCCGCAGCCAGCGTTAACAACATGATCGCGGTTCAAGAATATGCCAAGCCAAAAACGATCAATAAGCTACTGGGAAAAATTGATGATAGCCGCAAGGGTATGGATGAGGAATCCGATCGCGTACCCGTTACCACGCCAGAAGCGTGTCGCTACCTCTTAGACAAAATGGACGAGACACAGCCCGCACTTGTCAAATTGCTGGAAAACACACTGATCAGCCTGCCGATGAGCATTCAGCAAGAACAAGCTAAAGCCACAGAAGAAGAATAAGGCTTTAAACCTATGCGCATTCTTTATGTCATGGCCGGCGGGAAAAACGGCGGCGCTGAAACAGCCTTTATTGATATGATCATGGCCATGCATGAGGCGGGGGAGAGTGTCGAGGTTGTCACCCGCGCGCACCCTACGCGAAATGCGCGCCTAGTCAATGCCGGCATTAAGATCCACCATCTGCCTTTTGGCGGCAAAGTTGATCTTTACACACCCTTCGTGTTGAACACAATTATTCTGAAATTCAAGCCTGATATCGTTCAATGCTGGATGAGCCGTGCGGCGGCGCACACCCCGCGCTGGAGCCCCTCTATGAAAATCCCACGCTATGTGACCTTTGGGCGCATGGGCACGCCTTATAAGCTCAAATACTATACAAACATGGACTTCTTCGTTGCACTGACGCCTGATATTAAAACACATATCACCGATCATGGCGTGGAGGATCAAAATGTGCGCATCATTCCGAATTTTGCGGAAGTCGAGGACGTTGATACGCCCACCCAGCGGGCTGATTACGGCACTCCCGAAAACGCGCCGCTTGCCCTCGGGCTTGGTAGGTTGCACAATGATAAAGCCTTTGATGTCCTCATTAAGGCAGCGGCGCAGTTGCCCGAAATTCACGTCTGGATTGCCGGTGAAGGTGGACTTCGCGATGAGCTTGAAGCCTTAATTGAAGAGCTTGATCTTGAATCTCGCGTAAAACTGCTCGGTTGGCGCAATGACCGCGCCGCACTTTTCCAAGCCAGCGATATTTGTGCCTTCATTTCCCGCGAGGAAGGGTTTGGCACTGTTTTCATCCAAAGTTGGGCGCAAAAAACACCCCTCATTGCCAGCCTTTCTGATGGTCCTCGCCAGTATGTCAAAGACGGCGAAGACGGTGTTTTAGTCCCTATTGATGATGTTGATGCGACTGTGAAGGCAATTAAACGAGTTTGCGAGGATAAGGCGCTTACGAACGCCCTCGTTGATAACGGCTATCAGCGCTATATAGGCGAATTTACCAAGGATATTTGCATCCAACGCTATCTCGAATTTTATCACGATGCGCGCCAAATGCCCCAGCAAAACCCCCGCCCCAAAAATTAACCTTTTGTTAACTAATTGATATTATTAGATAAATTTGCATTGCAGGCATTTTTATGCGATAATGTGCTTGTCTTGGTAAGGGTTTGGACTCTTTCGGAGTAAAAATGTTTTAAATCAAAAGCTTAGACAAAAACAAAAACTTAAAAGCCGCTAAAAAATTAAATAAACGGCAAAAAAATGAGGGTGTTAATGGCGGATGTAAATACCGCAGATTTGAAAGAGTTAAATCAGACGCTGAGTAGCATCGGTCTGGGTGGGAATGATGACACCCTCAACAGTCGCACCCTTGTTTTCCTCAACCAGCTGAACCAGCTTTTCGGCGATGATAACAGCCGTAAGATTGATCTTAAGAACTTCACACCCGAGATGAACGAACAACTGCCTAGCGTCATTGACGCTATCTCCAAAGGCATTGATTCGACACTTAAAACGAAAAATGAGGATGGCCGCACCCCGCTTCAACAACTTGATGCGATCGTTAAGAAAGATATCGATTTTCTGGTCGAGCCTTATTCCGATGTAGGAATAGGAAAACTTACACAGCGTGAAATCGCACGCGGGCGCGTCGAGGATATTTATAACAAGCACACCCATAATGGGCAGCTTGATACCGGCGCGGTTGTGTTGGAATTGCTGGATTTATCGAATAATAAAACACTGGCTCAAAACCTAACTCGCAACAGTCCGCAACTTCTCGATCATATGGCCGAGAGCGTAGCGCTCTTGAACAATGCTACTCCGGTTCTCGAAGAGCTGAAAAACGCTCAGAAATCGGGGCTTTTTGTTACGCAAGCCGTTGATAACACCGTTATTCAAAACGCCGATCCGGCCACCCAATTGACCAATGATATGCAGATCGTGAAAGGCGTTATTGGCCTACAAAACGCTGACGAGGAATGGAGCGCGGATGCGCAAGGCAAGCTTAAAGCTTTCGTCGAGCGCCTGCAAAACGACCCTTATTTTGGGCGTGAAGTCACAAAAGACGAGATTACGACGCTCGGTAAAACACCCGACATAAAACCCGGTCTTGTGAATGCGGATTTTATCGCACTTATGAGCCTTCGCGCCGATGCGATGGGCACATCAACCCTTACCCCACAATTTAAGAAAGCCGCGCCGTCCTCTCCATTGGACGATGCAGAACTCCCCCCCCAATCCAACATCTTTAAAAAACCCGAAGATGCGCAAAGCTTTTTCGACGCGCTGGCGAATTTGCAAAATCGCCGCATCGAGTTGGTCAGCACCGCGGATAAGATGGACCTTAAAAGCGCCGCTCTTAACATTACAACCGCGATGGCTCTGCTTAATCCCGAGATTAATGCTATGCGCGAGCAAACTCTGGCCGAGGCCGGAAAAAAGCTCTCGCCCGAACTGGTGCATATGTTCGCAGGCGACATTGCGACATTACAATTGGAAGAAAATATAGAGCCGCATGATCAATTCTTGATGCGTGATCAGGTCGCCTTGCAAGGTCTAATGACCATCTTGTCGCACCGTCAGGTTTTAAACCTGGGCGAACTTAAAACAAAAGATGCGGACGGAAATGTTGTCAGCGAAGATTCTCCTGATTGGCAATATACGCCGCTTAAGGGTCAGGAAATCCTACAAAAACTAAGAAACAAAGAGAACCCGCCGAGTTTTCTCAAAAATATAAAGGACGAAGACAAGCGCAAGCAAATTGAACATTTGATCAAAAGTAATCAGCTCGATGATTTCATCGCGTCGCTTGATCATATGCACTATCAGGGCGTTCTCAAAAATTTCCAGCTTGATCGTGGGCAGGGCCTGTCCTTTGGTGATCGCACACAACAGCTCTTAGTCAATGAAATTAATCGCCTGCGCAGCGTTCCCGATGAGGGTAATAACGCCGTTATGCTGTTTGACACGTTAGTGCTTACCTACAACAATGATTATCACATCAATGACATGCTCGATGCCGATCGACAGCAATCCATTATGTCGGATCCGCAGAAGAATTTTGACAAGAAATTCGAGGATTATTACAAGGGTGCGCATGATGCCTTTATGAACGCAAATCCCGATGCGTCCGAGGAGGATTTCGAGGCTTATCTCCTGCCGATGATTACCAAAATGGGGGCTTTGCCATTTGGCACACGCGAAGAGCGTGAGCAGATGAAGACATCTTTGCGCGAAGCCATTGTAGATGCCGACGGTGATAGCGCAAAATTCAGTGCTGCGGCCATGGCAGCGATGAAAGCGCTGAACACAGAAGAAAAACTAATCAGGCGCTCAAACCCCGATGTCATCGAGATTGACCCGAAGCTCGCCGATGGTGGCTTTATTGATCCTGCAGCCCTTAAATTCGGTGAGAAACAGTTCACCATGGAGGACATCTTTAAGGTGCGCGATGATTATGAGGTTGGTCGCACCCCCCGCGGATGGCAGGAAACAGGCCTTCCCCCAGGCTTCAAAAACCGAGAAACGATGATGTTCAAAGATAATGAGGGTCAGGTCTATATCGCAGGGGTTGATCGCAAATCACAATTAGCCACAATCGAGAAAGTCGATTACGAGAATTACGCCCGCTATGCCGATCCGCAAAAATATATGGATGAGCATAGCGCAACCATGGATGACTTACAAAAAGCAGAGCAACAGCGCATTATCGACACCCATGACGAATATTTGAATGGCAGGGGTAAAGCGGCCTATCTAGATCACTTTGTCCATAGAGAGATGATAGAGAATGATCCGGGCTATGCATTGCTGGCAAACTCAATGGGTCGCCGTTCAATTTTGGGCATATATGGGGAGCGCATCAACCCTGACAATGCCCCAAGCCTTAATACCGTAGCCAAGGTTTCCGCCGAGAATGCCGACGTGATGAAATCACGCATTACCATGAAAAGCGATAAAATCACTATCACCGAGATCGAGCGAGAAAATGCCCGCATAGAAGCTGAGGCAGAAGCCACCAACGAGGAACCCACACTGACTAAGGCCGAAGCGCGCAGGCTTGAAAGCCTTCAGAGCGATGTCGTCAACCCAATCGGAGACGAGGTTTCGAAAATCTTGGAAATAGCGTTTCGGTCCAAGCGTCAAATGGTGTTTTTAGATGAAGAGCAATTGCGCATGGTTAAAGAGCATAACCGCGATGCGCGCTTTGGTAAGGAACTTCCCATTGGTAAGGGGTTAAACTCTCAAACCCATATTCAACATATCAATCTTGAAGAAAACCCGAATAATCTGCCGCTTATTGCCTATACCGTCGGGAAGCCTGATCCGTATAAAAAAGATGACGCCGAACTGGTCACTATTGAAGTCGAACCTGCTGATCCGCGCATATTTGATCCGGCAGAACTTCAGAAAATGAAATTTAGGGGCGCAGGTAACCCTGATGAAGGGCACCTGGACTATTATAAGCGTCTGACGCATTATTATCCGCAAATGGCAAGGGTGATCGAAAGCGCATGGAATCGTAGCAATGACGGTTTCAAGCTCGTATCTCTTGACGATCCATCGGCAGAGCACCAGCTACAATCCTTTACAGCAAAATCCGATCTCGTGCTTAATAATGTGGAAAATTATGTGAAAAATGCAAATAATCGCCCGTCACATGACAGCCTCCGTAACGCATTTGAAAACAGCTATGGTGAAAAACAGAGCGATGCAGAGCCAGAATCTGATAAAAGCGCGCTATCGGGCGCTTTCACGAACAAAGCCGACGGTACAAAAGATACGCCTGAGGCACTTAAAAGCCCTGAAGCCCCTGCATTGAAAGACCCTAAACCCTCTTCAGGTCCATTCGCAGGTGGGTAGACCATAAACTGAATAAATTGTATCCTATATATAAGGATCAGTAATTGAGGAAAGAACGCCATGAGCGATGAAAAAGCCATTGATGAGTTAAGCCCCCCTTCTAACGACTTGTTCGCCGAGGACTTTGAGAAAACACGCGATGATCTGGCGTTGCTTTATATCCGCAACAATCAAAGCGGACGCATAAACTTTGCAAAAAAACACCCTGATCTTGCCATTTACCTATTGGGCGAAGATTTGATGAATTATGACCGTGAGGGTGTCGGCGAAAATCGAGATCATCGTGACGCGCTGGAAGAAGAAGCCGAGGGGCGCCATGATGCATTAACAACATTACTGGGTGAGCTTGAAGAAAACAGCACGCTTTACGGATCCTTGCAAAGCGAATATGTAGAGGGCGTAGTTAAAAAACTGGGGCGCGAATTAAGCCTGAAAGTTTATCTTCCCAAGATCGTTAATCGATATTTACCGCCTGAAGATGCGCCTCGCCGCGATGATATACCGTTTCATTCTGACATTCAGGATATGCCACAACACGCTGTAGCCGTGGATACGCCTGCGCACCCTTCTCAGCCTGCGCCAACGCCGCCAGAACCTGAAGTTCAGCCTGATCCAGCGCCGCAAGAGCTACCACCGCAAAGCCCGCCTGCCGAGGTGCAAGCCACAACGCCTGATGAGTTTAACCCGCCGCCAACATCAACGCCCCCTCAGCGCCCGCCAGAGGCTGAAGAGGAAAAGCCCAAAACGGTTACAGGTAAAATTACGTTCGGTAAGTCGGAAGATTAATCTTTACGCAATCTATGAAGGCAAGACACCAATACGCCCAGAAGTATGACTGCGCCTGCCTGATGGCTTGCGGCCAGAGCGATATTCACATTTGAAAAAAGTGTCGCCATGCCTAGGCCGAATTGTCCCAAAACGATCAATCCCGCCAGCATGACATTGGCCGTGACTTTTCCACGCACCAACGCATGAAGCGGTAGCACAATAACAACGACAAAGCTTACAATCGCCAGCCAGCGGTGGGCAAATTGTACGCCGGAGGCATTATGGGTCAAGCTCCACCACAGTGTCTGATCTTGTGGTAAATCCTGCGGCACAAGAGAAGCCCCCATATGCGGGAAGGTGTCATTATAGAGCAATCCCGCATCAAGCCCTGCGGTAAATGCGCCCCAAAAAACAGTGATACAAACTACGCCAAAGGCCACAATGCTATGCCAAAATAACGGGCGATCACTGGCGCGGCTTACACCTTTAAGGGTCATCACCTGCCAGAGCATAATCATATAGATGATCAAAGCGAGGGATAGATGCGCGGCCAAGCGAAAATGGCTCACTGCGGGGTTATCGACCAGACCGCTCATCACCATATACCAGCCCATAAAACCTTGCGCAGCCCCCAGCGCCAGCAGCCCTAAGAAGCGGGGCTTATATTTTGACGGAACCATGCCGCGCAGCCAGAAAAATACGAGAGGAAGCGCAAAGACAAGGCCGATCAAACGCCCCCAGAGCCTATGCAGCCATTCCCAAAAAAAGATGCGTTTAAAATCCTCTAGCCCCATCCAGAAATTGACTTTTTGATATTCTGGGCTTTGTTTATACAGATCAAAAGTCGCGTTCCACTCGGCCACGCTTAGCGGCGGGATGGCACCGATCAGGGGGTTCCATTCAACAATTGAAAGACCTGATCCCGTCAGGCGTGTGACCGCGCCGATAATGGTCATCGCAAACACCATGAAGATGCAAAATGACAACCATATGATCAACGGACGGATGGACGGGTTAGGCGATGTCATTGCAATATCTTATCCATGTTAATTAAGGCAATAGCACTATGTTTTGCGCATAAGGTATGCTAGAAAAATTGAAAGATATATAGCGCAAGCAGAGATGAATGGCCAGTTTTGATTTTATAGAATGTTCAATAAAAGCTTTTAGGTATGTGGGGCAGAATTTTCAAGCCTTACTGCCCCTATCATTGATCGCTATCGCTATTAAAATCCTATGCACCATGGCAATTTTTAGCTTCAGCATGGAGCAAAACTTCCTGCGTCAGGGGCTGGTGTATATCCCCGGATATCTTTTGGAAGGGTGGGTCATTGCGACGCTGACCGTACGCGCGATGATGAGCGAGGAATCAAAAGACTACGCCTTTATTCCAAATGAAAACTACAATTTGAAAAACGCGGTTTTAAGCGCGGCATTATTGTATGTACTAATCAAGATCACTCTGGCTGTTTTAATCGGCCTGCCATTTGCGATGAGCCCAGAAGCCATGCAAGCCAGCACACCGCTGGATACTCAGGATCAAAGCTCCGGCGCTGCGTTTTTTATGGTGGTGGTTGCTGGCGCCATGTTGATATGGGCCTTTAAGTTGCTTTGGGTTTATATCCCCCCTGCTCTTGGCCTATCGATCGAGGTTTTTCTTAAGAAAGCCAAAGGATTTAAAAGCTCGTTCTATATGCTGGGTCTTTGGCTGATGTGCTCAGTTCCCATCAATATCGCCCTTCTTTTAGTGCGCGGGGTTATAGCCTCGCCCTTCGAATTCATAGAAGGGGAGCCGACACCGCTTGCGTTCAAGCTGGTCTTTTCACTTTTCAGTGTCAGCTTTGATTATGCATTAAGCTTAATTGTGAGCATCGGCATGGCGTATGGAATTATTTCAATTTTCAGGGACGGAACAAAGAAGGTCTCGATTTGGTAAGCAGGCAGGGCATTTAAATGAAGATTTATGTGACAGATCAAGAGGGTAAAGAACACGCGCTGGACGCCGTCGAGGGTTGGCGCGTCATGGAAATTATCCGAGAGCATGGCCTACCGATCAAGGCCGAATGCGGCGGGTGCTGCGCGTGTGCCACATGCCATGTCTATGTTGATGATGAATGGCTCGCTAAATTGTCCGATATGCGCGATGAAGAAGAAGAAATGCTCGATGAAGCGTTTGAGGTCGAGGATAACTCGCGCCTATCCTGCCAGCTGATCATGGATGAAAGCCTTGACGGTTTAAAACTTAAGCTCGCTTTTTACGGGGATTAAAGCGCCGTGGAGGATCGAAAGCTCACTATCCTCCAGCTCATCTTACCCGTGCTTATCCCGTCATGGAGGTTTTTTGACATCATTAAGCCCGCACCGCGCATTGAATACAGGCTTATAAGCGGAGCCGATGCAGATGAATGGTGCGCTTTTCGACCCGCGCCGAGCGCAATGCCCCTGCCCCGCAAATTCCTGCACCTCCTTTATTCGCCATGGCAAAATGATACGCTATTCGCGCGCAGTTGCGCCGAGCGTATAATCTGCGGACAAATCGAGCATAGCAGCACCATGATGGCGCGCCTCATCGCAGCAGATCTGAATAAAGCCGATGAAAATGCGCACTTTCAATTTCGCCTTGTCTTTACCAGCCGCGATGGCGCAGATTTACGCGATGATGTTTTATATATCTCGGGTGAATATGATGAAGTGGGGGGCGCGATATGACCCTCGAACTTGCGCTACGCCTGTCCGAGATTTTGCTCGCTTTGGCATTCTGCCAGCAAGCTATAGAGCAGATCAGAAGCGTTTACGGACAATTATCCGCGAATGCTGCGCGCCTTATATTATGCGGGTTTATTCTGATCGGCATCGGGGCTCCTTTTGCGCTTTTAGGGCTGTTTGCACTCGGGCTATATGATCTTTACCGCTTTCAAGGGCCATATAATGGCGGCGCAGATCGTATGGGTATGTTGATTTTATCAGCGTTGACCCTTATTGCATTTCTTCCTGATGAGCGCTGGAAAACATTTGTCTTGGGCTATTTGGCCGTGCAGGTGGTACTGTCCTATTTTATATCGGGGGCGGTCAAAGTGGTGGAGCGCGAATGGCGATCGGGCTGCGCTTTGCGCGATGTTTTCCTGTTCTCGAGCTATCCGGTGAGTGATGATTTGCGAGCCTTGGCAAGCCGCCCTCGATTACTATGCTTCGCGGGTTGGTTCGTGATTATATTCGAGCTGGCCTTTCCGCTGTTTTTGCTGTGGCAGCCCGCACTTATCATGGCTTTGGGCATAGGATTTATATTCCACCTCGCTAATGCATTTCTGTTCGGGCTCAACCGCTTTATCTGGGTTTGGATCGCGTCCTATCCGTCTATTTTGTGGTTACAGGATCGGATTTTTATAAATTAATGATCTGAATTTATTGGTTATTCCATGTGCATTGCAGGGGTGGTTTTGTTCCCTATATAATTTTTCATTTCCGTTGTGCCAGCTATAGAACGCTCTGCTGCTCTACGCCCGAAAAATCCAGCGAGGGACATCACCAGCGCTCCCCCAGCTAAACCATTGCTCAGCAGACGCATTTTAGATTGTGAGACTTCTTTCTGCTGCACATATTCCGTTATATAATTGTCCGAAGGCAAAGCTTGTTCTCTAAAACTATCTTTGAGCGATAATCCCCCAAACATCACAACACAAGATAGTGCCGTAGTAGCTAAGCAGCTTTCACTTAATCTTTTTGACCGTACCAATTGCCGTTGTAAGTCGTTATAAACCACTTTGAGAGTCTCTATTTGTGTATTGTCCATATCGGCACTATTGTTTTGCCCCACCATATTTTTCATAGCAATCACTCCTGTTTGAATATAATTTGCGGGATAATAATGCACACCTCTATTATGCCAATCATTTTATGAAAATAACCTTATAAAAAATACGAATCATGTTCGATACGGGCTTTTGTTTATTCTTTATTTGGGCTGTTTTTCTTACAGTATAACCCATAAAAAAAGATCCCCTCTTTCGAGGGGATGCTTTGTGTTCTTTATTTGGCTCTATCGCTTCGGCTTACGCCTTGCAATGACACCTATAAAATCTGCAAAGTATTTTCGAATTTTGGCTAAGAAGATCAGGCGTCGCCTAGGTTAACCTAGGCGAGCGCCATCTGAGAACGCCAAAAGCGAAAAGACGCAACAGGTTTACATCATGCCGGGCATTCCGCCCATGCCACCCATGCCGCCGCCCATAGCAGCAGCGCCAGCGCCTGTATCATCGCCTTCTTCGTCTGTGATGATCGCTTCTGTTGTGATCAATAGACCAGCAACGGAGGCAGCATCTTGAAGTGCGTTACGCACGACCTTAACTGGGTCAATGATACCAGCCTTAACAAGGTCAGTGAATTCACCTAATTGTGCGTCATAACCGAAGCTTGTGTCTTTTTGCTCAAGCAGCTTACCCACGATCACAGAGCCTTCATCACCCGCATTTGTTGCGATCTGGCGGATAGGCGCCTGAAGAGCGCGGCGAATGATTTCAACGCCTACGCCTTGGTCATCATTATCTGTTTTAAGAGATTCAAGTGCTTTCACTGAGTAAAGAAGAGCTGTACCACCACCGGCAACAATACCTTCTTCAACAGCAGCACGTGTTGCGTGAAGTGCATCATCAACGCGGTCTTTACGCTCTTTCACTTCAACTTCTGTGATCCCTCCAACGCGAAGAACGGCAACGCCGCCTGCGAGCTTAGCAAGACGCTCTTGAAGTTTTTCTTTGTCGTAGTCAGAAGATGTTGACTCGATTTGAGCTTTGATTTGCTTACAACGGGCTTCGATGTCCTTCTTGTCACCCGAACCATCAACAACAGTTGTGTCGTCTTTAGTGATCGCCACTTTCTTAGCGCTGCCGAGCATGTCGAGTGTTACGTCTTCAAGCTTGATACCAAGGTCTTCGGAGATCACCTGACCGCCAGTTAGAAGCGCGATGTCTTCGAGCATCGCCTTACGACGATCACCGAAACCAGGAGCTTTAACAGCTGCGATTTTCAGGCCACCGCGAAGTTTGTTAACAACGAGTGTCGCAAGCGCTTCGCCTTCAACATCTTCTGCAACAATAAGTAAAGGACGTGATGACTGAACAACTGCTTCCAAGATAGGAAGGATCGCTTGTAGGTTAGACAGCTTGCCTTCGTTAAGGAGGATGTATGGGTTTTCCATGTTACAAACCATCTTGTCTGCATCTGTAATGAAGTAAGGAGACAAGTAACCGCGGTCAAACTGCATACCTTCAACAACTTCAAGTTCGTTGTCCAAAGATTTTGCTTCTTCAACTGTGATCACGCCTTCGTTACCGACTTTTTCCATCGCTTCTGCAAGCAACTCACCGATTGACGCTTCACCATTTGCAGAGATCGTACCAATTTGCTTGATCTCTTCGTTGGATTTTACTTTTTTGGCGCGCTTAGCAAGGTCTTCAACAACTGCCTTAACAGCCGCATCAATTCCGCGCTTAAGGTCCATAGGGTTACGACCCGCAGACACTGCTTTGATACCTTCACGAACGATGGATTGTGCAAGAACAGTCGCCGTTGTTGTACCATCACCAGAGTGATCGTTCGCTTTTGAAGCCACTTCGCGGATAAGCTGCGCACCAAGGTTTTGCTGCTTGTTCTTGAGCGTGATTTCTTTCGCAACGGAAACACCGTCTTTTGTTGTGCGCGGCGCACCGAAAGATTTTTCGATTACAACGTTACGACCTTTTGGCCCCAATGTTACTTTTACAGCGTTCGCAATGATGTCTACGCCTTTAAGAAGCTCTTCGCGGGCCTCTTCTCTGAATGTTACGTCTTTAGAACTCATAATGATTTCTCCTAAGTATTTGCTTTAAATTAGTGTCAGTCGCTTAAGGATTTAAGCGGCCATGATTCCGATGATGTCTTTTTCATGCATAACCATGAATTCTTCACCATCAACAGTGATTTCGTTTCCGCCCCATTTTGAGAACAGAACGCGGTCGCCGATTTTAACGTCTAGCGCACGTGTTTCACCGTTATCGTTTACAAAACCTGAACCCACGGCGACAACTTCGCCTTCGGCCGGTTTTTCTTCTGCAGTACCTGGGATAATGATTCCGCCTGCTGTTTTAGTTTCAGCTTCCGCGCGGCGGATAAGTACGCGATCATGTAAAGGACGAAATTTCATTTCGTGTCTCCTTCTTTCTTCTCATTGTTAACAAGCGGACTTTAAAACTTCCCTAGCGGGCCAGCTAAAAAGTCCCTCCAATTGCCTTGCAAAAATTACCGAAAAGTGAATCTCAGCAAAGGCAACAAAGATATAGAACAGGCATCTATAAGTTTCAAGAGGAATCGTAGAGTAATTCCCAGATAGACATATTATGGCGCATATCCACCCAAAAATTGCATTGCCACACACCGTTTTGATATAATGAAGCTAGGCGCAGTGCGCGTTACACGTTATA
This sequence comes from Micavibrio sp., assembly GCA_019634145.1. Lineage (GTDB taxonomy): Bacteria > Pseudomonadota > Alphaproteobacteria > Micavibrionales > Micavibrionaceae > TMED27. The sequence goes on from JAHQVU010000002.1 coordinate 22,311, forward strand.
TGACAGGAGGTTTTATGGCGGATTTGAGTAAACAAATTTCTGATTATCGCCTAACGACGGCGAAAATTCTTTATCACATGCCCGATCATGAGAAGTTGCTGCAGGAATTTATCTGGCAGGAATATGACATCGCACCGAAATTTCCGGTTCTAAAAGGCTTTCTGGATTTTTGGGAGCGCGAGATTGAGGGCAAGCTGCATTCGGTCTATATCGGCCATCAAAGCCTGATTACGCCCGGTGATTACCGCTTTGCCGATTGGCAGGGAACGCTCCAGTAATCTGAGCAGTAACCTAGCTTACAAGGCCGAATTTTATCGCGGCGAGTGTGCCCACGCTCGTGCATATCCACAAAATTAGCCCGAAAAGAAGCGGCTTTATACCCACGTCCTTGAGGGCTTTGGCATTGAGCCCCGCGCCGATTAGAAACAGCGTCAGGACGAGGCCGCGCTTGGCGGCGAAGGCAGCCCAAGCGCCAATTTCTTGCGTTTGGGGAACGTATGTTACAAGCGCAGAGAGCGCAATAAAGCCCAGAATAAAGAAGGGAAAACGCATGCGCAGCGCCTCTTCGTCGTCTACCTTAGGCCAGAATTTAGCCGCGAGCAGCACCAGTGGCACAATCCATAGTGCGCGGGCGAGCTTTACGGATGTGGCTGTTTGCAAAGCTTCGGAGCCGTATTTCAAGCCGGCGCCCACAACCGAGCTGGTATCATGGATCGCTAGCGCCGCCCATAGGCCGAATTGATGCTGGCTTAAGTGAAGCGCATCGCCAAGGGGAGGAAAGATCAAGAGTGCCAGCGCGTTGAGCGCAAAAACGACTGCAAGCGATATAGCGATTGCAGCCCCGCGCGCATGTATGACAGGTGCGAGCGCGGCGATGGCCGAGCCGCCGCAGATGGCTGTGCCGATGGTTATGAGGGCGGCGTTTGTACGCCCAACTTTGAGCGTGCGAGCGAGAAACATGCCTAGAGCGATGATCGCGGCGATGCTAATCGCGGTGTAGGCAAAGCCGCTCGCGCCAGCTTGCAAAACAGCGGTGAGGTTCATGCCTGCGCCTAGGCCGATGACGCATAAGGGGAGGAGTTTTTTGGCGGCTTTCGCGCATTTATCGCTGTCGGGGTTAAGGCCGAAAAGCGCGATCGCTGCGCCCATTATCAAGGCCAGCGCAGGGTCAATGGCGACCAGCAGGCAAACCAGCGCACAGAGCGATATAAGGATTTTTGAAAGCGTGTTTTTCATGTTCATCCAATAAAAAAGCGACCTTCCATAGGAAAGGCCGCTTTTAGAAATTCATATATCTTTAAAGCTTAAGCAGCCGCTTTTTTCTTACGGTTTTCTTTAACTTCTTCGGACGCGCCAGGTGTGAACTCTTCAGCGTCTTCACCAGTTGGACCGGAATCCTTGCCTTTGGCAGATTCATCACGATCAACAAGCTCGATCACAGCCATTGGCGCCGCGTCACCATAGCGGAAGCCCGCTTTAAGAACGCGTGTATAGCCGCCTGCGCGCTCTTCATAACGCTCGGCCAGAATGTCAAAAACCTTCTTCACCATTGCTTCATCGCGGATTTTTGAAATCGCGAGACGACGCTTTGACAGCGCGCAATCAGGGTTAGCAGCGGCTTGCTTACCCATTGTGATGATTTTTTCAACATAAGGCTTTAGTTCTTTTGCCTTAGGAAGTGTCGTTACAATCTGCTCATGCTTGATGAGAGATGCAGCCATATTTGCAAGCATCGCCTTACGGTGGGACGTTGTGCGGTTTAGTTTACGTTGTTTGATACCATGTTTCATAGTATGTACTCCTAATATGCCCCATTGGGCGGTTGCGGCCTTCCTTGGAAAAGCCATTTTACATGACGTGAACCTCTTTAAGATCTCTCTTCGAAAAATTCACGTTTTAGGTCACCTGACCTAAATTCTTATATACTGCGCCCTGGAGCGATAGTATTTTATATGGGCTAGACGCGAGGGGCGCAGTGTAGTTAACCTACATAAGCGACCGAGCAACGCCGCCCACATGAAATAATAAACGCTCTAGAACTGTTGGTCTTCAGTTTTGCGAGCCAATTCCTCGATGTTTTCTGGAGGCCAACCTTCGGTTTGCATCCCCAAATGAAGACCCATAGTGCTCAATACTTCCTTGATCTCGTTCAATGACTTACGACCAAAGTTAGGTGTACGAAGCATATCGCTCTCTGATTTTTGTACGAGGTCACCGATATAGACGATGTTGTCGTTTTTCAAGCAGTTCGCAGAACGTACAGAAAGCTCAAGCTCATCAACCTTCTTAAGAAGATTTTTGTTAAATGGCAGCTCTTCTGCTTCTTCTTTCTCAGATGCTGTTTCAGGCTCCTCAAAGTTAACAAAGACTTGCAGCTGATCTTGCAAGATACGCGCAGCGAACGCTACAGCATCGTCCGGTGTGATCACGCCGTTTGTTTGAATTGAAAGTGTTAGCTTATCGTAGTCTGTGATCTGACCAACGCGTGTGTCGGTTACTTCATATGACACTTTACGAACAGGTGAGAAAACGCTGTCTACTGGGATCAGGCCAACAGGTGCTTCTTCAGGGCGGTTTTGCGCGGCAGGACGATAGCCCTTACCAGTGTCCACAACCATCTCCATTGAAAGCTTCGCGCCTTTATCCAATGTACAGATCACAAGATCAGGGTTCATGATCTCGATATCAGCACCAGCTTCGATTTGAGCGGCAGTGACTTCACAAGGACCAACAGCGCTTAGGCGCATTTTCTTTGGACCTTGAGCGTGCATACGCACAGCCAAAGCTTTGATGTTCAAAATGATGTCTGTTACGTCTTCACGTACGCCTTCGACAGACGAAAACTCGTGCAACACGCCTTCGATTTGTACGCCAGTAACAGCCGCACCTTGAAGGGATGAAAGAAGAATGCGGCGCAGTGCATTACCAAGCGTCAAGCCGAAGCCGCGCTCTAGAGGTTCTGCAACCACTTTACCGGCGTGAAGGGCATTTGCCTCGTTCACTTCCAGTTTGCTTGGTTTAATCAATTCTAACCAGTTATTCTGTATCATAGTATTTTACTCCTTCACCGGGCTCTTAACCCGTCTCTTGGTTGCCTCTTCAGGCAAGGTTTAAAGGTTGTCCCGCCACCGCGGCGGGACTCCCCAATTCTTTAATTACACACGACGACGCTTTGGTGGGCGACACCCATTGTGTGGAACAGGCGTAACGTCGTTGATTGTTTTAATCACGAAGCCGATTGCCTGTAGCGCACGCAGGGCGCTCTCGCGGCCTGAACCAGGACCTTTAACGCGAACGTCAAGTTCCTTCATGCCATGTTCCTGAGCCTTGCGGCCTGCATCTTCTGCTGCAACCTGCGCCGCATAAGGCGTAGATTTACGTGAGCCTTTGAAGCCCATCATACCGGCAGTTGCCCATGAAACAACGTTACCTTGCTTATCAGTAAAGGTCACGAGTGTGTTGTTGAATGTAGAGTTTACAATCACATCGCCAGCAACGATGTTCTTCTTCTCTTTTCTTTTAGCTTTTGTCTTTGGCTTAGCCATATCTCAAACCCTTCCTTATTTCTTCTTACCAGCAATTGCTTTTGCAGGGCCTTTGCGTGTACGCGCATTTGTTTTTGTACGCTGACCACGAAGGGGCAGACCTGCACGGTGGCGAAGGCCACGGTAACAACGCATATCCATAAGGCGTTTAATGTTCAAAGATGTCTGACGGCGCAGATCCCCTTCGATGGTGTAAGCGTCAGAATCCACTTCCGCACGGATGCGGTTTAGCGTGTCTTCGTCCAGCGCACCTATACGGGATTGCAGATCAATGCCTAATTTTTCACAGATTGCGAAAGCTGTTGTGCGACCGATACCGTGAATATACATCAGGGCGATCGGCGTACGTTTTTTGTCGGGTACATTTACCCCGGCGATACGTGCCATAGTTTTTCCTTTCAATTTCAATTTGAACCGTAAAAGGCGCCCACTAATAAATGCTTGCCCGCCGGTTCATAAACCACGTAACACTAGGAATCCTAGAGTCACGCGCGGAATATATATATTAATAGCGAGGCAGGTCAAGCTTTTATTTTACGAATCACATTAATGTGTTTACGCGAAACAGTTCGCGCGATGCGCTCATATCGTTTTATATGAGTCCGATGACAAATTTAATGCCATACCCTACAAGTAAAACCGTGGCCAAACTGGCCGACCATAGGCCTGCGAACCAGAGCCACTCTTTTTGCTTTTCACTCATATCCTTAGTAATGCGCTTCATCGGGGGACTTCCCGCGGAACAGGTAATAGCAATAAGCCGTATAGCCAAGGATTATCGGTAAAACCAGCACAACCCCGACCAGCATGAGGGATAGCCCTTCGGGCGCGGCGGCAGCTTCATATATTGTGACCTCATAAGGCACAAAATAAGGGAACAGGCTTACCCCCAGGCCAATGAACCCCATCACGAAAACAAGATTTGCGCAGATAAAAGGGACTAGCTCGCGCTCGCGCTGAAGTGATGCAAAAAGCGTAAAGAATATAATGGCCGTAATCATAGGGATCGGCAACAGCCAATAGAAGGACTCACCGAACCAGCGCGTGTGCAGATCGTTTTCGAGGTATGGCACCCACAGGCTTACCAAACCCATAAAAATCAGCACGAAGATCGAGATATACTTCGCAACGCCACGCGCCCAGACTTGCGTATTATCTTCTGTCTTAAGGATTGTCCAGGTTGCGCCGAGCAAGACATAGCCGCAAATAACACCCACGCCGCACATAATCGAAAAGCCGCTGAGCCAGTCAAATGCGCCGCCCGCAAAGTTGCGTCCGTCAACTTCGATCCCCTGCACGAGGCCGCCGAGAATTACCCCTTGCATAAAGGCAGCAAGCAGCGAGCCGAAGTGGAAGCCAAAATCCCAGAGATATTTTGAGGTATCGGCCTTATAGCGAAATTCCAGTGATACACCGCGGAAAATAAGGCCGAGTAGCATGGAAATTACGGGAATATAAAGCGCAGGCATAATAATAGCATAAGCCAACGGAAAGGCAGCGAACAGCCCGCCACCGCCCAGTACAAGCCATGTCTCGTTACCATCCCAAAAAGGGGCGATAGAGTTAATCATCTTATTGCGGCATTTATGGCTGGGGGCAAAGGGGAAGAGAATACCAACACCCAAATCAAAACCATCGAGCAGCACATAAAGCAGCACAGCAGTCGCGATTAAGCCAGCCCAGATAAATTGTAAATCAATATAGTTTTCGAACGAGAACATGATTTATCCCTCCTGCCCGGATGATGCCGGATCGACAAAAGGCGCGGCCACTTTGCTGTGACGCTCCATACCTTCTTTGCCTGTGCCCGGCCCTTTGCGGATCAGCTTGATAATATAATAAGTCGCCGCGCCGAAAAGTACCGTATAAACGACTATAAAAGCGGCAAGTGAAAGCGCGACATGCTCACCCAAAACGGGGGAGACGGATTCAGATGTGCGAATAACACCATAAGCGGTGTAAGGCTGGCGGCCAACCTCGGTCACAAACCACCCCGCCAAAATCGCGATAAAACCCGCAGGTGTCAGAGCCATGCACCAGAGCTGGAAAAGTCGTGAATCAAAGAGTTTTTTGCGGAAGAACAAGATCAGCGCGATTATCCCTGTCAATATCATCGCCATGCCGATGCCGACCATAACGCGGAAAGACCAAAAAACGATCGCGACCGGTGGGCGGTCTTCTTTCGCCCATTCTTTCAAACCCTTAATTTCACCATCCCAATGGTGGGTCAGGATATAAGAGGCCAGATCGGGAATGACAACCTCATAATCATTGCGTTCTTCGGCTTCATTCGGAATGGCGAACAAGCGCAAATCCGCGCCTTTTTCGGTTTCCCAAATCCCTTCCATTGCCGCGACTTTAACGGGCTGGTGCTCGAGGGTATTAAGGCCATGCGTATCACCGATCACGAGCTGAATGGGGGCAACAAACACCGCCATGATCATCGCCATGCCGAACATGATGCGCGCATGGGGGATGTGCTGTTTTGTCCAGAGATACCACGCCGCAACACCGCCAACGGTAAAGGCCGTTGTCAGATAAGCTGCTGTCACCATATGCGCAAAGCGGAACGGGAAGGACGGATTGAATATAATTTCCAACCAGCTGGTGGGGTATAAAAGGCCATCCTCACGGATCTCAAAGCCTTGCGGGGTTTGCATCCAGCTGTTTGCGGATAAAATCCAAAAAGCCGAAATGAGCGTGCCAACCGCGACAATGCAGGTCGAAACGAAATGCATCTTCTTACTCACCCTGCCCCATCCAAAGAGCATTACGCCGAGAAATGATGCTTCGAGGAAGAAGGCCGTTAGAACTTCATACCCTAAAAGCGGGCCTATGACATTGGCGACCTTGTCAGAAAAAACCGACCAGTTTGTGCCGAACTGATAGGACATCACCACGCCAGAGACCACCCCCATACCGAAACAGACAGCGAAGATCTTAATCCAGAATTTATAGATGTCTTGATATACGTCTTTGCCTGTTTTCAGCCACAGACCTTCGACGATCGCAAGCCAAGAGGCAAGACCTATCGTAAAGGCCGGGAAAACAATGTGAAAAGAAATTGTAAAGGCAAACTGGATACGTGCCAGAATGACGGGGTCGAGATCATATAACATGAAAGCCTCAACTTTTTGAGTTATTTTAGGCGGTTATACCACTAAAAAAAATTGAGTCAAGCTAGGCTGCTTTTGAATTTTCTAATATGGTCTCAATTTGCTCTGAAACGTCTTCAATAGGCTGCATACCATCGATTTTACGCAGCAGTCCTTTTTGCTCGTAAAATGGCAAAACAGGTGCGGTTTGATCGTTATAGACTTTCAAACGATTTTTAAGAACCTCGGCATTATCATCACTTCGAGCACCGCCGGTTTCGGCTGCACGCGCATGAATGCGGTCAATCAATGCTTCTTCGTCTACCTGAAGTGCAATCACATGATCAATCTTACGCCCCATATGAGACAGCATATTATCCAAAGCTTCAGCCTGTGCCAATGTGCGCGGGAAACCATCAAGTATAAAGCCTTTTTCACATTCTGGCTCGGAAATACAATTGGCGATTAGCTCGATAATGATGTCATCAGAGACCAGCTGGCCGGACGCCATAATGCCCTTAAGACGCTTGCCCAGATCGCTCTCGCTAGCGACTTCGGCGCGCAACATATCACCGGTTGAGAGTTGCTTAATGCGGTATTTCTTTTGCAAAAGCGCGGATTGTGTACCTTTACCGGCGCCTGGTGGGCCAAACATAATCAAATTCATGTGCTAAGCTTCTCCTTTATTTTTGCTATAGCATTAAAACCATAATCGACTTTATCGTTTACGACCACCCAATTTCGCTTTTTTCATCAGACCCTCATATTGGTGGGCGATGAGATGCGAATGAATTTGTGCAACCGTATCCATTGTCACACTCACCACAATCAAAAGCGATGTCCCGCCGAAATAAAATGGCAGTGCGAATTTAGATATTAGAAACTCCGGCAACAAACAGATAAATACGAGATACAAAGACCCAACCAAGGTGATACGCGTCAGGGTATAGTCCAGATGCTCAGCTGTGTTTTTACCAGGGCGGATACCGGGCACAAAGCCGCCATGCTTACGCAGCATATCCGCGTTTTCCTCGGGATTGAATACAATCGCAGTATAGAAGAAACAGAAGAACATAATCAGCGCACCATAAAGGAACATATATAACGGCTCACCATGCTGTAGATAACGCGCAATGGTCGCTGTGAAGTCTCCACCTTCTGCGCCGCTGAAGCCCACAATGGTTAATGGCAAGAGCAGCAAGGAAGATGCAAAAATCGGCGGGATAACACCGGCTGTGTTGAGCTTGAGCGGAATGTGGTTTGTCTCGCCACCACTCATACGGCCAGCGGAAACCTGACGCTTAGGATATTGCACAAGTACACGACGTTGGGCGCGCTCCATGAATACGATAAACGCGATAACGCCGATGATCATAACAGCGATGAAGAGCAGAAGCGCACCACCGACGGTATCTTCCATTGCGAGCTGAAGCATTGTCGCAACCGCACGTGGAAGTTCAGCCACGATCCCTGCGAAAATGATCAGGGAAATACCGTTACCGATGCCACGTGCGGTGATTTGCTCACCCAGCCACATCAGAAAAACTGTCCCGCCAACAATTGTGATCACTGTGGACATACGGAAGAAGAGCACCGAATCATAGATAACTGCACTGCCGCCACCTGGGCCGGTCATGCTTTCAAGGCCCACGGCCAGACCATATGCCTGAATTGTAGCAAGAAGCACTGTGAAATAGCGCGTATATTGGTTGATTTTGGTACGGCCAGACTCACCCTCTTTCTTCAAAGCCTCGAGCTTTGGCGACATAGCGGTTGCCAGCTGCATAATAATGGATGCCGAGATGTAGGGCATAATGTTCAGGGCAAAAATTGTCATACGCGAAAGCGCCCCCCCCGAGAACATGTTGAACATATCCAAAATACCGCCGCCTTTTTGCTGGAAAATTTGGCTCCAGACATGGGGATCGATACCGGGAATCGGAATATAAGTACCAAGACGGTAGACCAAAAGTGCGCCCATCACAAACAGAAGGCGGCGCTTCAAATCTTTTGCTTTTGAAAATGCCCCCCAATTAACGTTTTTGGCAAGCTGTTCAGCGGCGGAAGCCATGGATATACCCTTTCAAAATTTATGTATTGCGTTTAATTCATAGAAGAAGAATAAAAGGGCTGCAAGTGCCATGTTCGCTTTTATGACGATAATCACCTAAAATATTCTTTTGCAGTGCCGCATATTAAGGATTACTATTAAATTTTTCGTCCCAACGCTTACATTTATCGAAAACTTTCGCATATTCCTTTGGCGTATCATGTTTTGCCTGACGCGTTGCTAAAGTCGGCATGATCGAATTTAGATAAATTTCGACCTGTCGGATAATATCTTCTTGTAAATCCATTTGTGCATTTTCGACCTGATTTTCGGCAATCGGGCCGATTTTATAGCGCGTGCTTCTTGCAATGCGCTTAACTTCATGGGCAAAATCAGGCGCTTTTTCGCTTATAAATTGTTTCATCGTGCGGATGTGACGCTGCTCATGCCCCAGAACAGCCGTATATTCGCAGGTGCCTTTTTTGAAGTTACTGGCGATATGAACCTCCGGCTTACCGTAGAAAATGACCTTTGCATGTGTCAGGCCAACACAATAGCGGCCACCCTCCTCGCGCACCTCAAATTTCGTGTCCAGTTTAAAGCCGATTTCTCCGCCGCCAAGCCCTCCGACTTGCGAGTTGATGTGACCAGCCAGATCGGTGAGTTCACGAGAGGATTTTGTTCGGATATATCGCGTCTTTGTCATCGCCAAGCGCGTTGTAAATTTTGGCTTTTCAAAAGCGCAGTAACGTTGCGCAGCCGCGGGGGTAGAGAACGCACCAATGGATGCCAGGCCCACAAGTAGGATGATCAAATGGCATATATGGTGTTGCGCGCGTTGCATATAGGGGGACCGCCTTTAAATCAAAATCAGCTTTATCATAAAGTATAAAAGTCATTGGATGAAGAAGTGTTTAATATACGCCCTATTTTAAACACAAAAAACCCCGCTAATCGAGAGAGCGGGGTTTTTTGAAATTATAAGAGGCGATATTACTTAGCCGCTTTTTTCGCTGCAGCAGCTTTTTCGCCGCGTTTTTTCACTGGCGCGACTTCGCGTACGATTAGGTCGATTTTACCACCGGCTTTTTCAACTGCCTCGGCAGCACCTTGAGATACTTTAGTAATTTTCAGCTCAACCTTTGTTTTCAGCGCGCCATTAGCCAAAAGCTTGATACCGTCCCTCTTGTGAGAAACAACACCTGCTGTCACCAAAGCGTCTTCATCGATTGCTTTTTTCGCATCGATTTTCTTTGCATCAATTGCCGCCTGCAAGTGACCAAGTGAAAGCTCGGCATAGCTTGTTGTAAACTGTGCATTGCTGAAACCACTTTTCGGCATACGCATGTGAAGGGGCATTTGTCCACCTTCAAAGCCTTTGATCGCAACTCCAGAGCGTGACTTTTGACCTTTTTGACCTTTCCCGGAAGTTTTACCTTTACCGGAACCGATACCACGGCCAACACGCATTTTAGCTTTTGCAGAGCCGTCTTTAGGTTGTAATTCGTTCAGTTTCATTTTTCGTTCCTTAATTTAAGGGCGGTTTAAAATATTTAAGCCGCGTCTTCAACCTTTACCAAGTGACGCACCTTACGGATCATGCCGCGAACAGCAGCTGTATCTTCTAATGTTTTCGTGCGGTGCAATTTGTTCAGACCCAAACCAACCAGTGTAGCGCGCTGATCACCCTTACGGCCAATCGCTGAACCAGTTTGTGTTACGGTCACTGTTTTACCAGAAGGTTTTTTCTTTGCAGCAGGCTTTTTAGCCGCTTTCTTCTGAGCAGCGTCCTCAGATTTTTTCGCAGGCTGCGTTTTTTCAGCCTTTGTTTCATTTTTCGCTTCCGCTTTAGGCGTGGCTGTTTTCTTCGCAGCTGTCGCTTTTTTGGCTGGTGCTTTTTTCTTTTCTTCGTCTGCCATAATCTTAATTCCTTATAAGTTTAACAAGCGATCCGATAAAGGCTCGCCGATAAAATCTTAACCTTCCGCTTCCTCGATTGCAGTTTCAACTTCGCTTCCAGCCATAATTTCGCGGTTAGAAACAATATCGCTAACTTTTTTATTACGGCGCGTTGCAACCTGACGTGGGTTTTGCATATCTTCAAGTGCAGCAAAAGTCGCATTCACCATTGAGTATGGGTTGTTAGAACCGATTGCCTTTGCAACGATGTCCTGAATACCAAGTGCTTCGAAAACCGCACGCATAGGACCACCAGCAATAATACCAGTACCGCGTGGAGCAGAGCGAAGAAGAACTTTACCTGCACCGTGGCGGCCCTTCACATCATGGTGAAGTGTACGGCCTTCGCGAAGAGGCACACGGATCATCTTGCGTTTTGCCTGCTCGGTTGCTTTCTTAATCGCTTCAGGCACTTCGCGGGATTTAGCGTGACCATATCCAACACGTCCTTTACCATCACCAACAACCATCAGCGCAGCGAATGCCATATTACGTCCACCTTTGGTGGTCTTTGCAACGCGGTTAATACCGACCAGACGCTCCAGAATTTCTGGTTCATCGCGTTCTGTTTGGTTTTCTTGTGCTCTTGCCATTTTTTATTTCTTCCTTTTGTTCTCTTAGAAGTCCAGTCCGCCTTCACGTGCACCTTCGGCTACTGCCTTGATGCGTCCGTGATAGACGAAACGTCCACGGTCAAAAACCACTTTTTCAACACCGGCTTTTTTTGCACGCTCGGCAATGGCTTTACCCACAGCAGAAGCAGCATCGACAGTTGCACCGGATTTAAGCTTTTCTTTCAAATCGGCCTCTACAGTCGAAGCAGCCGCCAATGTTACGCCTTTGATATCGTCGATCACTTGCGCGTAGATCTGCTTACCAGTGCGGTGAACAGACAAACGCGGACGTGTCTCACGGTTTGAAACGCGGTCAATATTCACACGACGGATTTTGTTACGTGTGCGGTACGTTCTGCGCTGTGCGGATGTTAATGATTTTGCCATTGCTCTAATCCTTTAATAGCGATTATTTCTTCTTACCTTCTTTGCGGACAACAAACTCGTCAGCATAGCGGATACCCTTGCCTTTATATGGCTCAGGAGGTTTAAACCCACGGATTTTTGCAGCAACCTGACCAACTTGTTGTTTGTCGATACCGCTCACCTCGATATTTGTTTGGCCGTCCATCGTCACTTTCACCCCTTGTGGTACGTCATAACGTACTTCGTGAGAGAAACCGAGGGACATCACAAGAGTATTGCCTTGCATAGACCCACGCAAACCTACCCCTTTGATTTCCAACTTTTTGGAGTAGCCTTCACTTACACCAACAACAATGTTTTGCACCAAAGTGCGCATTGTCGGCCAGATTTGTCCGGCAAAACGGCTATCCGATGTCGGTGCCAATACAGCGATTTTTGCTGCTTTACCATCATCGTTGGCTACTTCATCCAGCTTAATGCTTACCTCAGGGTGAACATCAAGTGTCAGCTCGCCCAGTTTGCCTTTAGCTTTTACTGTCTGACCGTCAAGGGTGAGTTCAACACCGCTTGGGATCTCAACAGGTTTTTTTCCAATACGTGACATCTCATCAACTCCCTAGAATACCTGACACAGAACTTCGCCGCCAACATTGGCATCGCGTGCTGCATGGTCGGCCATAACACCGCGCGGTGTAGACACGATCAAAATACCAAGACCGTTATAAAAGCGCGGCATATCTTTCATGCTTGTATAAACACGACGGCCAGGCTTAGAAACGCGATCCAGCTTGCGGATAACACCGCGGCCTTCAGCGTATTTCAGCTCAATCAACAAATTCTTTTTGTTGTTCTCGCCGTCTTCTGCTTTATAGGCGCGGATGAAACCTTCATCTGCCAGAACCTTACAAACATTTTCGCGTAATTTAGAAAACGGACATTCAATGACCGATTTGTTTGCCATTTGACCGTTTCTAATACGAGTTAGCATATCACCGAGAGGATCACTCATTGCCATGATTCAATACTCCTCTTTCTTACCAGCTAGATTTTACAACGCCCGGCAACTCACCACGAGATGCAAGGTCACGCAATGCGATGCGTGATAGATTAAGTTTGCGGTAGTAGCCACGTGGGCGACCAGTCACTGCACAACGGTTACGCTGGCGAACCTTTGCAGAGTTCGCTGGCAATTCATCCAACTGCAACATTGCCTGAAAGCGCTCTTCGGGTGCGACATCTTTGTCACGCACGATATCTTTCAGCTTTGCGCGCTTGGCTGCATATTTTTTATTCAAGCGCTTACGCTTTAATTCGCGCTCGATCATGCTAACTTTTGCCATTTAATACGTCCTTCTTGTCTTAAACGTTAAACTTACTTAGTGAACGGCATTTTGAAGAGACGGAGCAATTCGCGTGCTTCGTCATCTGTTTTTGCCGTCGTACAAATAATAATGTCCATCCCGCGGATCTTGTCGACTTTGTCGTACTGGATCTCAGGGAAAATGATGTGCTCTTTGATACCGCAAGCATAGTTGCCGCGACCATCAAAGCTTTTACCACTGATGCCGCGGAAGTCGCGAACACGTGGAAGAGCAATTGTCACAAAGCGGTCAAGGAATTCGTACATTTGTTTACGACGCATTGTCACCTTACAACCGATCGCCTGATCTTCACGAATTTTGAAGGATGCGTTTGATTGCTTCGCTTTAGTGATTACAGGCTTTTGACCGGCAATTGCAGCAAGATCATTCGCAGCATTATCAATATGCTTACGGTCTTGTGTTGCCTCACCAACGCCCATGTTTATAACGATTTTATCGAGCTTTGGAATTTCGTGTACGTTTTTGTATCCAAATTTCTTTGTCATCGCAGGGACGATTTCTTTCTCGTAAAATTCCTGATAACGCGTCTTTGTATTTGCTTGTGCCATAATTCTTACTCCACGGTCTCGCCGGACTTTTTCGCAACGCGAACTTTTTTGCCGTCTTTCAATGTTTTGTAACCAACGCGTGTTGCTACGCCGTCTTTAGGATCGGCCAAGGCTACGTTTGATACATGAATTGAAAGTTCTTTTTTCTCAATTCCACCGGCAGCAAATTGTGACGGCTTATTGTGTTTTGTTACCATGTTGATGCCTTGAACCACAACGCGGCGCTCATCGGTCAGTACTTTAAGAACCTCACCTTTCGACCCTTTGTCACGGCCAGTCAGGACAACAACCTGATCACCTTTTTTAATCTTCAACTTATTTTGTTTTTGGGCGTTTGCCATTGTTAGAGCACCTCACCAGCAAGAGATATAATTTTTGTATAACCCTTGGCACGCAACTCACGGGTTACGGGGCCAAAGATACGTGTGCCGATTGGCTCACCGTTATTGTTGATTAGAACACACGCATTTGTGTCGAACTTAATCGCTTCACCGTATGGACGGTTAAGACCTTTTCTAGTGCGGACGATAACTGCGCGCTGCACATTACCTTTTTTTACACGACCGCGTGGAATGGCATCTTTAACCGATACCACCACAACATCACCGATATTAGCTGTGCGGCGCTTAGAACCGCCGAGCACCTTAATACACTGAACTTCACGAGCGCCGGAGTTGTCGGCAACTTCCATTCTTGATTGCATCTGAATCATGGCTTAGGCGTCCTTCTTCTTTGCAGTTTTTGGGGCAGCTGCCTTTTTTACAGCAGGTTTTTCAGTCTTTTCTGCTTTAGGCGCAGCCGCCTTCTTAGGAGCAGCAGGCTTACCCGCTTTTGACTGAGGTGAAAGGCCGTCCATCGCTGGCTTACCGTCAATCATCACCATCCAACGCTTTGTTTTTGAAATCGGTGCGCATTCGATAATGGAAATACGGTCACCGGCATTATATACGTTCTCGGGGTCGTGCGCGGTGAACTTGTCGGACTTCTTAATAAATTTCTTATAAATCGGGTGCATGAAGCGGCGCTCGACCTTAACCGTAACAGTCTTGTCGGTTTTGTTGCTGACCACTTCGCCTTCTAATATACGTCTTGGCATTGTTTACTATCCTCTCGCTCTAAGCGGCTTTTTCTTTAGAAGCGGCCTTCTTAGGTGCAGCTTTTTTAGCAGCGCCCTGACCGGCCTCTTCTTTAACTTTAGCGTTCAAAAATGTTTTGATGCGTGCAATTGTACGGCGCGCCTTACGTACCTCGGATGCACCCTCAAGGGTACCGTTTGTACGCTGGAAACGCATATTCATTTGCGCTTTACGCTGATCAAGCAAAATCTTTTGCAGCTCATCAACAGTTTTTGTTTTTAAATCTTCGGCTTTCATAATTACGCAGCCTCCTCTTTCGCGCCTACACGGGCAACAAATTTTGTTTTAATCGGAAGCTTCATTGAAGCCAATGAAAACGCTTCGCGCGCCATCTCTTCAGAAACACCATCAAGTTCGAATAGAACACGGCCAGGCTTAACACGCGCTGCCCAGAATTCAACAGAACCCTTACCTTTACCCTGACGAACCTCAAGAGGTTTTTTGGATACAGGCACATCAGGGAATACACGGATCCACAATTTACCCTGACGACGCAGGTGACGGGTAATTGCACGGCGTGCGGCTTCGATCTGACGGGCTGTAATACGGTCAGGCTGTAGCGCCTTTAGACCATAGGCTCCGAAATCAATAGATGTGCCGCCCTTGGCCAGACCGTGAATACGGCCTTTGTGCTGCTTGCGGAATTTCAACTTTTTTGGGCTCAGCATTTGCTTTTCCTGTTTATCTAGTCAAAAAAAATTCAAACACATAGACTTTTCGCTGTTTCGCAATAGTCCCTATATGTTTTAAATAACCAAATTATTAAATTCGTATCGGCTTATAACCGAATAAAAGACAAGTTACAAGAACTTTCTCGTAACTTGTTAAAAAATTTATGAACGACCTCTTGGTGCGCCGCCTTGAGCAGCTTCCAGACGCTTATCACGCCCCATTGGATCATGCTCCATGATGTCGCCTTTATAAAGCCATACTTTTACACCGATGATACCGAATGTTGTCAAACCTTCAGAAAAACCATAGTCCATATCAGCGCGAAGTGTGTGCAAAGGCACGCGACCCTCACGGTACCATTCAGTACGCGCAATGTCTGCGCCGCCCAAACGTCCCGATACGTTGATACGGATACCACCGACACCATTACGCAATGCACCTTGAACCGCACGCTTCATTGCACGACGGAAAGATACACGGCGCTCCAGCTGTTGTGCAACACCTTCTGCAACCAATTGAGCATCCGCTTCCGGCTTACGCACTTCAACGATGTTCAAAGATACCTCGCCGCTTGCACGCTTGGAAAGTTGTGCGCGGAGCTTTTCAATGTCAGCACCTTTTTTACCGATGATTACGCCAGGGCGGGCAGTGTGTACTGTTACCTTCACGTTTTTCGCAGCGCGCTCGATGATCACTTTTGAAATGCCAGCAGCTTTCAGATGCTCTTGAACGAATTCGCGGAGTTTCAAATCCTCAACCAGCTTATCTGCATAGTCACGGCCTGCATACCAGCGGCTGTCCCATGTACGGTTGATCCCGACCCGTAGGCCTATTGGATTGACTTTCTGACCCATATCTCAAAAGCTCCTTTTATGCTTCTTGTGCTTCACGAACCACGATGGTCATGTTGCTGATTTTCTTTTCAACGCGTGCACCACGGCCACGAGCGCGGGCATGGAAGCGTTTTAAATTCATTGTTTTACCTACTGACGCTTCGGCCACAACCAAGCGGTCAACATCTAGACCATGGTTGTTCTCGGCGTTTGCGATAGCGCTTTGCAATAGTTTACGAACATCCTGTGAAACACGACGCTTTGAGAACTCAAGGTCTGTCAGCGCGCGGCCAGCATTTTTGCCACGGATTGTTTGTGCAACCAAATTAAGCTTTTGTGTGCTTGTGTGAAAATATTTACCGTATGCTCTGGCTTCATTTTCAGCGACGCGGGGTGCGTTTTTCTCTTGTCCCATGACTTAACTTCCTTATTTCTTCGCTTTTTTGTCCGCACCGTGACCATAATAGGTACGAGTTGGAGCAAATTCACCCAGCTTGTGACCGATCATCTGATCGCTTACCACAACAGGGACGAATTTATTACCGTTATGTACGCCGAATGTCAAACCAACCATATGTGGTAGGATTGTCGAGCTGCGCGACCATGTTTTAATTACAGAGTTCTTACCTGAATTACGAACTTCTTCTACTTTCTTAAGTAGACTTTTCTTAATGTAAGGACCTTTCCATACTGAACGTGCCATTCTCTAAACTCCTTATTTCTTCTTACGATTACGGATGATGTATTGATCCGTTTTCTTGTTCTTACGTGTTTTATAACCTTTAGTCGGTACGCCCCATGGTGTAACAGGGTTACGACCACCAGATGTACGACCTTCACCACCACCATGTGGGTGATCAACCGGGTTCATAACAACCCCACGAACGGTCGGGCGCTTGCCCTTCCAGCGTGTACGACCGGCTTTACCGTCATTCGTGTTCATGTGATCAGGGTTAGAAACCGCGCCAACTGTTGCGATACACTCGCTGCGGACAATGCGAAGTTCGCCTGATGATAATTTAATCTGTGCATAGCCTTGGTCACGACCAACAAGCTGAGCAAATGTACCGGCTGAGCGTATCATCTGCGCGCCCTTGCCTGGTTTCATCTCGATATTGTGGATGATTGTACCGACCGGCATATTTTTAAGAGGCATTGCATTACCCGGCTTCACGTCAACCTTTTCACCCGAGATAACCTTATCACCAACATTCAGACGCTGTGGTGCAATGATGTAGCGCAGATCGCCGTCTTCATATTTGATCAAAGCGATAAAAGCTGTGCGATTCGGGTCATATTCTAGACGCTCAACAGTTCCGGCCACGTCAAATTTTTTACGCTTCCAGTCAATAACGCGATAGCGCTGCTTGTGGCCACCACCGATGTGACGTGTTGTGATACGACCAGAGTTGTTACGACCGCCAGTTTTCTTCTTACCTTCGGTCAGTGTTTTCTCAGGCTTACCCTTCCATAGATCATCACGATCAATTTGAACCAACTGGCGCTGGCCAGGTGATGTCGGGTTAAACTTCTTCAATGCCATTTTCTTTTCCTCATTTAATTTTAATGTCCTACCGCTTACGCTATTTGAGGACAACCCATTATCGGCGGGTCACCATAGTTGCACTAAAACTTATAATTAAGAGCGATTATACACCGGCTCCTGTATCAATTGTTTGTCCTTCTTCAAGCGTAATAATCGCTTTTTTGAAGTCCGAACGCTTGCCAACGAAGCCTTTAAAACGCTTTGTTTTACCCTTTTGGATAAGCGTATTAACAGCCTTAACTTTCACGCCGAAGATGTTTTCAATCGCCTGCTTAATCTCAGGTTTGCTCGCATCTTTGCGCACTTTGAAAGTTACTTGACCGTGCTCGGAACCCAATGTCGCTTTTTCCGTCACATGCGGAGAAAGGATTGTCGTAAAGTCCTTTTCGGTCGCTTCTACTTTTTTCTTAGCAGCCATTTTCTTTTCCTTTTTGTTTTATCGTTTCAATATATGAGAACGATTAACCTTTCAACTTTTCTGCGAGGTCATCAATAGCCTCTTTAGTCAGAACCAATGTGTCACGACGAAGAATGTCATAAACATTCGCGCCTTGTGATGGCAAAACATCGATACGTGGAAGGTTTGCAGTCGCACGCGCAAAGTTCGTATCGATTTCCTTACCACCGATGATCAATGCACTTTTGATGTCCATCTTTTTAAGCGCATCAGCCATTGGCTTTGTCTTGTGATCTTTTGCTTTTGCATCGTCCAAAACGATAATCTTGCCTTGTGATGCCTTAACAGACAAAGCTGTCTTTAGCGCAAGTCTACGAATTTTCTTCGGCAAATTGATCGCGTGTGAACGAACAACTGGACCATGAACACGGGCACCGCCGCGGTCTTGTGTACGCTTAAGGTCACCCGCACGTGCGCGGCCTGTTCCTTTTTGTGACCAAGGCTTCTTACCTGTACCTGTTACTTCGTTGCGGGTTTGCACTTTGTGCGTACCGGCGCGACGTTTTGCCAATTGGTAATTCACCATACGGTGCAGGAGATCATTACGGATTTCCAGACCGAAAATCTCTTTGTCCAGTGTAACTTCACCAGCAGATTTATTGTCTAATGTTTTAACGGCGATTTTCATTATTCTTCACCTTTCGGTTCTTCTTGAGCTTCCGGAGCATCAGTTTGTGCTGCTGCTTCTTCTGCTTTGTCCTGTGCAGCCTTTGCTTTCGCAGAGGCGATAATTCCTGCTGGCATTGGCGCGCCTTCCGGTGCAGGTTTTTTTACTGCATCACGAATGAACACCCAACCGCTTTTAGAGCCTGGTACTGCGCCTTTAACGAGGATTAGATTATCTTCTTCGTCAATTGCAACAACTTGCAAGTTTTGTGTCGTCACGCGCTCGTCACCCATGTGGCCTGCCATTTTCTTACCTTTGAAAACACGACCCGGGTCCTGACACTGACCAGTAGACCCATGCGCACGGTGGGAGATAGATACACCGTGGGAGGCACGCATACCACCGAAGTTGTGACGCTTCATCGCACCGGCAAAGCCTTTACCGATTGACTGGCCTGTCACATCTACAAACTGACCTGCGATAAAGTGGTGAGCACCGATCTCGGCGCCAACTTCAGGGCACGCATCATTTGTTACGCGAAATTCAGCCAGCTTTTTCTTTGGCTCTACTTTTGCTTTTGCAAAGTGACCGCGATTTGCTTTTGAAGTACGCTTGATTTTAGCCGCGCCAGCACCGAGCTGAACAGCGGAGTAACCGTCATTATCTTCTGTACGGATTGCAACAACCTGACAGTTATCAACCTTCAGGACAGTTACAGGAACATGACGACCATCTTCATCGAAGATACGAGTCATGCCTTCCTTGCGTGCAATCAATCCAATTCTATTGTGGGCTTGTGCCATTTTCTTTTTCCTTTCTAGAGGTTGGCGACCATCGCCAACTTAGTTTTCTTAAACAACCGGTTTATTATGCAGCTTGCATTTGACCGATTTTGATTTCAACGTCTACACCAGCTGGCAGATCGAGCTTCATCAAAGCATCGATTGTCTGAGGTGTTGGATCAACAACATCCAAAAGTCTCTTGTGCGTACGCATTTCGAATTGCTCCTGAGATCCCTTGTTCACGTGTGGTGAACGGATCACAGAGAATTTCTTGATGTTGTTCGGCAAAGGCACCGGACCACGTACGCTAGCGCCTGTGCGTTTCGCTGTGTTCAGGATCTCCGCACATGCTGTGTCCAGAATGCGGTGATCAAATGCCTTTAGTGTGATCCGAATGCTTTGCGCGTCCATATCAATATTCCTTCTTTGTCTTAATTACTATTCAACGATCTTAGACACCACGCCGGCGCCGACAGTGCGTCCACCTTCGCGGATAGCGAAACGAAGACCTTCGCTCATCGCGATCGGTGCAATCAATTTCACTTCCAAATTGTTGATGTTATCACCAGGCATAACCATC
>JAHQVU010000085.1 GCA_019634145.1 Micavibrio sp.
AAAATGGGCTCATCCACCTTTATGCTGGATTCCACAACGATGAATTTGGCGCCAAGCGGCAATGGCTATAAGACAGGCTTCACCAAAGAGCAGGTCAGCGATATGTTGCCGCAGCTTTTATCCGCGATAGCAACCGCCTCTGGCGATGACGGTCTATTGAGCCTTACCCACCTGAAGGGCGCGCAGGTGTGGACGGCAAGCGGGCGTAAAATCGGTAAGATCGAGGACGTACTTTTTGATCAATTAGGCGGTAAAGCCGAGCTTCTTTTCATCAATATGGGCAATTCGATCCTCAGCGATGATCAAATTGCCATCCCCTTTGCTGCTGCGACTTACACCCATGATGGCCGCGTGATTAAAGCGACAATCCCCGATGTTATGGCCAAGGCCATGAAAGAGTTCAAAAAATAAGGCAGAAGGCTGGAAAATTAGGCATGAAAATAAGGGCTTGACTCTTCTAAGTGATTGTAGCTATAAAGTCAGTGTCTTTGTGATAAATCCAGAAATTGGTTAATTTTTGTAAAAATTTCGGCGTCAAGATCGGCTGCCTTTTTTGATAGAAAACTATCGGTAATAATTTTTTAGGACATTTTAATTATACTATTTAGAAAGGCTGTAGCGCTCGCTTCAAACCATTGCTTTCTTATAAACCTGATCGGATAGATCCAACAAACCCCCATAAAATCTTAAAATATGTACCAACCCCGCTTGAAAACCATAAAAGGATAAAGCGAAGAAATTTGAAAAATGAGTGAAGAGATAAAAAAATCCATGAACCTTCAAGAACTTAAAACACGCTCCCCTGCTGAATTACTGGCTTTTGCCGAAGAATTAGAGATCGAGAATTGCGCATCGATGAGAAAGCAGGACATGATGTTCGCCATTCTCAAGCAACTTGCCCAGCAAGGCGTACCGATCAGCGGAACTGGCGTTCTGGAGGTGCTGCAAGATGGCTTCGGCTTCCTTCGCTCACCAGAAGAAAACTACCTTCCCGGCCCGGATGACATTTATGTCTCTCCCTCACAAGTGCGCCGTTTTGGGCTCAGAACAGGGGACATTATTGAAGGCGAGATTAGAGCCCCTAAAGATTCAGAGCGTTATTTCGCACTTCTTCGTGTAGGCAGCGCCAACCACGAAAGCCCTGATAAGCTTCGTCACCGTATCAATTTTGATAACCTGACTCCGCTATATCCTGAGCGTAAGATTAATCTTGAAATCGACGATCCGACCAAGAAAAACATGGTTCAGCGCGTGATCGAAATGACATCGCCCATTGGTTTCGGTCAGCGTGCGTTGATTGTTGCGCCTCCACGTACCGGTAAAACCGTGATGTTGCAGGAAATTGCAAAATCAATCACCGCCAACCATCCTGATTCTTACCTTATCGTTCTTCTTATCGATGAGCGCCCGGAAGAGGTGACTGATATGGCACGCTCTGTGCGTGGCGAAGTCGTATCTTCAACATTTGATGAGCCAGCGGCTAGACACGTACAGGTCGCCGAAATGGTAATGGAAAAGGCCAAGCGCCTTGTTGAGCATAAGCGCGATGTTGTCGTGCTTTTGGACTCAATCACACGTCTGGCGCGTGCGTACAACACTGTTGTGCCTAGCTCCGGTAAAGTTCTCACTGGGGGTGTGGATGCCAACGCCCTCCAGCGTCCAAAGCGTTTCTTCGGTGCTGCGCGTAATATCGAGCAAGGCGGCTCGCTGACCATCATCGCAACCGCGCTAATCGATACAGGATCACGTATGGATGAGGTGATCTTCGAAGAATTTAAAGGAACGGGTAACTCTGAAATCGTGCTTGATCGTAAGATCTCCGATAAGCGTATCTTCCCTGCGATTGATATCCAAAAATCAGGAACACGTAAGGAAGAGCTGCTGGTTGGTAAGGACACCTTGCAGAAAATGTGGGTACTTCGCCGTATTCTTAATCCTATGGGCACGGTCGATGCGATCGAATTCCTGATGGGTAAGCTCAAGCAGACGAAGAATAACGACGATTTCTTCAACTCGATGAATCAATAAAATATAAACGGTTAAGGGTTAATCACTCTTTTAATCGAAATTTAAGCCCTTCAGCGCATTATAATAGGTGAAGCGGCGGGGTATCGTTGCTATACTGCCAGAAAATAACTGCAATTCCTTGATATCTGACCTAAATGACAACTGACTCAGAAGATTCTAAAGAAGACTTTAAATTCGATCACTCCTTTTTAATTGATATGGTTAGGGGCTATAACCCCAATGCTGACATCGAAAAAATAGAAGAGGCGGTTCAATACGCCAAGAAAATGCACGAGGGGCAAACCCGCTCTAGCGGCGAGCCATACTATACGCACCCCGTAGAGGTTTCCGGAATTCTGGCCGAGATGAAAATGGACACGGCCTCCATAATTACTGCAATTCTTCATGACACAATCGAGGACACGCCAGCGACCTATGAAGATCTGGACGAGCGCTTCGGCCATGAAGTTGCTGATCTTGTCGATGGCGTTTCAAAGCTGACACGGATCGAGAGCAAAACAGTAGAGGGCAAACAAGCCGAAAACTTCCGTAAACTCTTGCTGGCGATGAGCGAGGATATCCGCGTTCTTCTGGTCAAATTGGCCGACAGGTTGCACAATATGCGCACCATCGGTGGTCATAAAAAGCCCGAGAAAAAACGCCGCGTTGCCCTCGAAACCATGGAAATATACGTTCCTCTGGCTGAGCGCGTTGGTGTACATAAAATCAAGGCTGAGTTAGAAGATCTGGCATTTGCGGTGATGAACCCCGAAGCGCGTGAATCTATCGCCAACCGCCAAGCATTCCTGCGCCGCGAGGGTGAGGATATGGTCAAAAACGTTATTTCAGAGTTGGATAATTTACTTTCCGAAGCGGGCGTTGAGGCTGAAATTACAGGCCGTGAAAAAACCCGCTATTCGATCTGGAAGAAAATGCAACGTAAAAACGTGGCCTTTGAACAGCTTTCCGACATTATGGCTTTTCGCATCGTGGTCGATTCTATCGAGAATTGTTATATGGTGCTCGGCCTTATGCATGCTAAATACCCAAGTGTCCCTGGACGTTTCAAAGATTATATCTCCACGCCAAAATCCAACGGCTATCGTTCGATCCATACGACCGTGATGGGCCCTTCACGTCAAAGAATTGAAATACAGATCAGAACCAATGAGATGCATCAGCAAGCCGATATGGGTGTTGCTGCGCACTGGGCGTATAAAGAGGGTAAAAAGCCGTCTGTCGGCGATATTAAAAACTTTCGCTGGCTGCGTGAGCTGCTTGAAATTCTTGAGCAAGAACAACAGCCAGAGGATTTCTGGGAAAATACCAAGCTTGAGCTGTTTCAAGATCACGTCTTCGCGTTCACACCCAAAGGCGATTTGATCGAACTTCCATCTGGCGCATCGCCTATTGATTTTGCCTATGCCATCCATTCCGATATTGGCGATCGCTGTGTGGGTGCAAAGATTAATGGCCGCATTGCCCCGTTGAACTCCGTGCTCTCAAATGGTGATCAGGTCGATGTCATTACCGCCAAAACGCAGCAGCCCTCTCCAACCTGGGAGCGCTTTGTTGTCACCGGTAAGGCGCGCAGCCACATTCGCAAATTCATCCGCAACCAGCAACGCGCCGAATATACGACCCTCGGCAAGGCCATGCTTCAGAAAATCTTCCGCCAGGAGGGGTATGATTTCGGCGAAAAGGCCGTTTCCGGCGTGCTGAAAAAATTGAAATTAGACAGTGTGGATGATGTATACGCCAATATCGGCTCAGGCATTTTGGTCGCGCGCGACGTGTTCAAAACCATCTTCCCAGCCCATAAAACAGAAATGGTTAAGCGGCCTTCAGGCGATATGGACATGGCCGTCATGGTACGCCCTAATACGGGCAGCGATGCACCAATGCCGATCAAGGGGCTTATTCCCGGCATGGCTGTGCATTTTGCGCGGTGTTGCCACCCACTGCCCGGTGATCGCATTGTAGGAATTGTGACAACCGGTAAAGGCGTAACCGTCCATACGATCGACTGCGAAACGCTCGAAACCTTCGCCGATACGCCAGAGCGTTGGCTCGATGTATCTTGGGGCGAGGGCCCGGACAGCCCCGAAGCCCATGTTGGCCGCCTGAATGTCACCTTCCAGAACGAATCCGGCGCGCTGGGTACGCTTTCGACAGTGATCGGGACCAATGGCGGTAACATCATGAATTTGAAAATTACCAACAGAACGACTGATTTCTGGGAAATGATCATCGATATATACGTCAATGATACCCAGCATCTGTCCAATGTGATCGCCGCTCTCAGAGCTACACCGATCATAACATCGGTTGATCGTGCCAAAGGACGATAAAGCCACATTGTAGGCTTATCCAATGTATTTTCTGTGATGCAATAATAAAAGGATAGGAACTATAAAGGCTTAAGTGTATTCTTCTACCTTATGGAAGATATACTTACGCAAATATCCTGGATTGCCTTTTTCACGATCATCGCACAACTTCTGGGCTGGTGGATGAAAATCCCAGCCATCGTTCCGCTTCTTATTGGCGGTCTTATTGCTGGCCCTGTGTTCGGCTTGGTTGACCCATCGGGCTTGCTCGGGGATGACTTGCTTCGCCAAATTATCTCTGTATCGGTCGGGATTATCCTGTTTGAAGGCTCGCTCAACCTGAACTTTAAAGAAATTAAAGAGGCAAAGGCCTCTATTCGTTCGATCATCTTGATCGGCGGGCCTTTCGCTTGGGTTATAACTGCATGGGCTGGGCACTGGATTGCAGGGCTAAGCTGGCCTGTCGCGCTCACTTTTGGTGCGCTCCTCATCGTTACCGGCCCTACTGTGATTATTCCATTGCTCCGTAACGCGCGTCTCAAAGAAAAGCCCGCTTCCATGCTAAAATGGGAGGGGATTATCAATGACCCGATCGGCGCGGTATTGGCGATTTTATGCTATGAATTCTTCCGTCTTTCGCAAGAGGCCGGACATATGGCGGGCTTTGTCTCGACCACTATTCTTTCGATTATCGTTATCATTTTTATGGGTATTTTTTTCGCTTATGTTATCGCTAAAATGTTTAACCGCGAAATGGTGCCGGAATATTTAAAGCCAACATTTCTGCTTGGCGCCGTCGTTATTTTCTTCACGCTTTGTAATTCGATAGAGCATGATTTTGGCTTGATCGGTGTAACAATTCTCGGTGTTGCAATGGCCAATATGGGTGTGACAGGGATCGAGGAGATCAAACGTTTTAAAGAAACGCTCTCAATTTTGCTCGTCTCTTCGGTCTTTATTTTAATTACCGCCAATATCGACCCCTCAATATTATTGGGTATCGGTTGGAGGGGCTTGGCCTTCGTATTCTGTATTCTCTTTGTTGTGCGCCCATTGACCATTTTAATTTCCAATTTCCGCTCGAAGCTGACATGGCAGGAGATTTTGCTCACGGGCTGGATTGCCCCACGCGGGATTGTATGCGCCGCCGTTGCGGGTGTTCTAGGCCCGGAAATGTACGCCATCGGATATGAAGACGGCGGCCAGATTTTCGCGCTGGCCTTTGCCGTGGTGCTGGCAACCGTGTTTTTACATGGCCTGTCTGCCAAACCGCTGGCTAAAAAGCTCGGGCTTGCGCACCCGGAGGGCGATAGCCTTATTATTGTAGGCTCATCGGATTGGGCGATCGAATTCGCACAAGTGCTTAAAAGCCGCAATTTCAATGTTATTGTTGCCGATAAAAACTGGCACGCGTTAAAGGCTGCGCGCCTGTCCGATCTGGCCACTTATTATGGCGAACTTTTGTCCGAAGAAACCGAATTCCATCTGGAGCTTGCTCGCTATAATATGCTGCTGGCTGTCACCAATAACCCCGCTTATAACGCGCTGATCTGTAGTAAATTCGTTCATGAATTTGGCCGTGATCGCGTGTATCAATTCTCTCCCCATGAAGAGGATGAGCACCAGCGCCGTAAAATGTCCGATGATGTTCGTGGCCAGACCTTTGGTCCGACGGATGCTGATTATTGGGATGTGGCATCGGCTGTCATTCAGGATTGGCGTTTCCGCTCTGTACGTGTCGCAAATGATGAAAACATGCAAAAGCTGCTAGACAAGCGAAAAGCAGGTACGCTTCAAATTTTTGGTTATATCACGCCCAAAAATAAGCTGTTTTTATCTCCGCCCGAGGATTTGGATAAATTGGACGCAGGGCATATTCTGATCGTTCTTGAAGAAAAACAAGCAGAGGCAGTAGATAGCCAAAAGCCGAAGCAGATCCTCGAGGCTCAAAAAGCTGAAGACCTCCAGATCAAAAACTAAATCCTCAAAAACTAAATCCTAGGCCGGACATTTTAGCAGTGCATCAAACGGTGCATCCAACTTAGCGCGTCCATCTAACCCTTCCAGTTCGATAATTGCAAAATTGGCTACCACTTTCGCACCCGTTTTCTGGATCAATTTTTCGGCTGCGTGCATTGTGCCGCCTGTGGCCAACAGGTCATCAACGACTACGACCTTCGCACCGGCAGGGATAAGATCAGGCTGAATTTCGATCTCGTCCTCGCCATATTCCAGTGTATATTTATATGACAATGTCTGCCCCGGAAGCTTACCTTTCTTACGCACCATACCGAATCCGCATCCCATTTCATGGGCAAGAGGGGCCGCCACCAAAAATCCCCGCGCTTCAATTCCCATTAATATATCGGGCTGATAGGCCTCTATGCGCGCATGAAGCTGTCCGATGGTTTCCCGCCATGCAGACGGGTGCGCCAGCAGGGTCGCAATGTCATAGAAATTAATGCCCTCTTTGGGAAAGTTCGGCACGATGCGGATGTGATCACGGATATTCATAACGGCCACCTAATCATTAAATGTTGCACCTCATTTTTACCTTTATTGCAGCCGCTGGCAAGGGCGCAAAAATCTTTTAGAAAAATCGCCCTCTCGCTCTTCTTTATTCATGCAAACCTGTTATAAGTTATGGCGGTGAAAAGTAGAGTACGATAATATAGCATCATGTTTCAAAGGCGCGTCCCCAGAACGGTTTTACAAAATGTAAGAGAGCTTCTATGGCCCTCTATGGGTTGGGTGAGAGCAGCACGCTATACCAAAATGCGTATTGTACGTCTCTCTGATTCATCGCAGCACATTGCGCTCGGCCTGTCGATCGGTACAGCTATTTCCTTCACCCCTCTGGTCGGTACACATTTTATTCAGGCCGGATTTCTGGCATGGCTGACACGCGCCAATTTTATCTCGGCTTTGATCGGGACATTCGCGGGCAATCCATGGACATTTCCCTTTATGTGGTGGGCATCTGTTTCATTAGGCACCGCAATCTTCCATATGGTCGGTATGCCGGTTGAAGCCGCAATGCCCGAGGAGGTCAACTTTGCAATCGTTCTGGATATAATAAAAAACGAACCGTTTCGAATATTTGGGCCTTGGTTTGTAGGGGGCTACCTTCTTGGGCTAATAAGTATACCTTTCACGTACGTGCCGTATTATTCAATGGTCAGCGGCGCAAAGATCGCTCGCAAAAAAGCGCGAGAGCGCAAAATCCATAAATTTGCCCGCGAAGTTACGGGGCAGAAGAAATGATTATAGGTATTGGATCGGATTTAATCGATGTTAGCCGCTTTGAAAAGGTCATGGCTCGCTATGAGCAGCGCTTCATAAAGCGTTGTTTCACGGATATTGAGATTGAAAAGGCCGAGCGCAGGCGCGCAGGCGGCACGCATATTGACACCTACGCCAAACGTTTCGCTGCGAAAGAAGCTGCCTCCAAGGCGCTGGGCACCGGTTTTTCACAAGGGGTGTTCATGAAAGATATAGGTGTCGTAAATTCTTCAAACGGAGCTCCCACATTGGCTTTTACGGGTGGCGCGCTGAAAAGACTGCAAGACATCACCCCGGCAGGTCATAATATGAATATCCACCTCACCCTGACTGATGAGCCGCCGTTGGGCTTCGCTCAAGTCGTAATAGAAGCGTATAAATCATAAAAGCGCTGGCCATATCCTTTGTTTTTGCGCTACAAGCAGTTAACATGAAATCCGTAAATAATAAATATGGCGCCTAAAATGGATAGTGATAATTCGGCAATCAAAGATGATGACAAGGCAAAAAAGGACGAAGACGCTCCTTTAAGTGCGAAAGAGGAAATCAGCGATTTCTTTAAAACCGCACTGATTGCGGTTCTACTGGCGCTCGTCATACGTACATTTTTGTTCGAGCCCTTTAACATCCCTTCCGGGTCAATGAAACCGACATTGTTGGTTGGTGATTATCTTTTCGTGAACAAACCTGCATACGGCTATTCGCGCTTCTCCTTCCCTTTCGGCTTCGCCCCGCTGGAAGGGCGTATCTGGGATGAGGAGCCAGAGCGCGGCGATGTTTTGGTTTTTAAATTACCGACCAACACCTATACCGACTATATCAAGCGCGTGATCGGTATGCCCGGTGATACCATTCAAGTGCGCAAAGGCCGCCTTTATATTAATGGCGAGCGCATTGAACGTGAAGCCGTGGGCCTACGCGAGCTGGAAGAAGAAAACGGCACGCGCTCGTCGGTGATGGAATATATCGAAACGCTTCCAAATGGCGTTGTGCATTCAATCTATGAATCCGATGACTACCAGCCTTTAGACAATACCCCGCCTTATACTGTGCCTGAAGGCCACTATTTCATGATGGGGGATAACCGCGATCACTCCCAAGACAGTCGTGTGATGCACGTTGTTGGCTTTGTCCCATACGAAAATATCGTGGGCCGCGCCGATTTTCTCTTCTTCTCAACCAATGGTAGCGCCGGTCTGTTCGAAATATGGAAGTGGCCGAAAACCGTGCGCTATGAGCGCTTGCTCAAAGATATCGACCCTGTACGTCTCGATCCACCGGCTCAATAAGGGCGTTAAAGATGGCTGTAAATCTCAATGAATATGCCGATATAAAAGCGCTCGAAGAGCTGCTTAATCATAGCTTTTCAGACCGTCAAACCTTGGAAACCGCATTGACGCATTCCTCGACAGGTGCAAAGCATAATTACGAACGCCTTGAATTTTTAGGCGATCGCGTGCTTGGGCTGGTCATTGCCGAGCTGCTCTATGCCCGCTTTCCCAAAGAGAACGAAGGCGATATGGCCAAACGTCTGGCCGCCCTTGTGCAAGGCGAATTTCTGGCCTCTATCGCGCGTGAAATTGATCTAGGGCGTTTCATTCGCTTTTCTGAATCCGAAGCGGCTAGCGGCGGCGGCGACAATGACCATATTTTGGCTGATGTCTTTGAATCTACCATCGGCGCGCTTTACCTTGATAGTGGCTTTGAAAAATGCCGCCTCTTCATCGAAAAGCTCTGGGGGCAGCGCCTCGATGTGATGGTCAAGCCACCCCAGCATCCTAAAACACGCGTACAGGAATGGGCGCAAGCCGAAAGCCTGCCGCTACCCGAATATACAATCGTAGCGCAAGACGGCCCCGATCACGCGCCCATATTTCATGTCGAGCTGAAAGTCGAGGGCTTTGACCCAGTCACCGCACAGGGGCGCTCGCGGCAGGTCGCTGAAAAAGAAGCGGCCACGGCATTTATGAATTCATTAAAAGGTAAAAAGAAATGAGTGCGGATACGCAATTCGGCTTCGCTGCCGTTATCGGCCTACCCAATGCCGGAAAATCAACGCTGGTAAACACGCTCGTCGGACAAAAAGTCTCGATCGTCTCCTCGAAAGTGCAAACAACGCGCGCTCGCGTGCTGGGGATTGTCACCCATGATGCGGCTCAGCTCGTCCTGATTGATACGCCGGGAATATTCTCAGCCAAAAAAACGATGGAACGTGCCATGGTCGGCGCGGCTGTCAATGCGCTGGATGATGCCGATATGGTCATGCACATTGTCGATGTGTCGCACAAGGGTGCGCTGGAAAATAACCGCCCGCTAATCAAGCGCTTGCCGGAAAATAAAGCATGTTTTTTGGTGATGAACAAAATCGACAAATGCGATCGCGAGACTTTGCTTAAAATCGCTGGCGATTTCAACGAAGCCTATAATTATAAGGCAACCTTTATGATTTCCGCGCTCAAAGGGCAGGGCACAAAGGATTTGGCCAAACAGGTTATGAGCGAACTTCCTAAAGAGCCGTGGATGTTCGATGGCGATGATATCACCGATATGCCGATGCGCTTGCTCGCTGCTGAAATTACGCGTGAAAAGATATTCGAGCGTCTCTATCGCGAGCTACCGACCTCGACCTATGTCGAAACCGAAAACTGGGAAGAGTTTGACAATGGCGATGTTAAAATCAGCCAGCAGGTCATCGTCGAGCGTGACAGCCAGAAGGCGATTGTACTCGGTAAGCAGGGCCGCCAGATTAAACAGATCGGTCAAGAGGCAAGGGTAGAGCTTGAAAATATGTTTGAGCGCCGTGTGCATTTGAAATTATTTGTCAAAGTGCGCGAAAACTGGTCCGAAAGTCCAGAAATTCTGCGCCTCATAGGACTTCTGGAAACTTAAAACTTTCATAGATTTGTGGATAAAGAATTTTTTTCTTTTCTATTTGTTGGCATGCTCGGGGGCTTGCTGGTAGTGTAGGCTCATCTAATTCAAATGATCAGAGCGAAGCGTGAAACGGCCAAGAACAGGCCTTTGACGAGAGTGGGAGAAGTATTTATGAGCTGGACTGATGACCGTGTAGCAGTGCTAAAAAAACTTTGGGGTGAGGGTAAAACCGCCGCAGAAATTGCTAAAGAGCTTGGCAACGTTACAAGAAACGCCGTGATTGGTAAGGCTCACCGTTTGAAGCTTTCAAACCGTGCTTCCCCAATTCAGCAAAATAAAGCACCAGCTGCTAAAGCTGCGGCGCCTGCGCCAAAGGCCGCACCTGTCGTTGTCGAGAAAAAGCAACCGGCCAATACATCCGTAAAACCTGCGCCGTCTCTGCCAAAAAGAACAAGCTCTTTGCCGACAAATAAAAAATTGATCGACCTCAAAGCGAATGAATGCCGTTGGTCCGATGGTGACCCGCGCGAGGATGATTTCGGTTTTTGTGGATGCAAGGTTGTCCCGGGTCTTCCATATTGTGCCGAGCACGCGAAAATTGCTTATCAGGCAGCAACACGTAACCGCATCTTAAAGGCAGAGCAATTCGAAACCCCGCAAGTTTCCGCCGAAGAGATGGAGATAGCGCGCAAAGCCGTGAACAGCTAAAATATTCAAATAATATGAAATAATAAGCCCCCGTATATTACGGGGGTTTTTTCTTTGTCCAGATGTTATATATTGCTTTGCAAGACATGCGTTTATTGAAAGCTGATTATTTATGAAATCCTACAAAATTCTGGCCATTATCATTGCGCTACTTGCTTTAGCTTGGATAGTGTCAGGCGTGATAGCGCCCAATGATACAGTGCAAACTCCGCCACCTGCCGAACAATCAGAGGAAAAAGAAGACAAACTGCAAAAGGTGCGTGTACGCGATCTCAAGTCTGAAACCTACAGAGACACCGTTAAAGTTACCGGCCGCACGCAAGCCAACCGCGAAGTGGTTATGAAGGCCGAGATTGCAGGGCAAATTTCAACTGTCCTCTTGCAAGAAGGCGAGAGCGTACAAGAAGGTGATATTCTGGCTGAGCTGGATGTGCGCGACCGACAATTGCGTGAGGATGAAGCACGCCAAAGGCTTGAGCAGCGCCGTATTGAATATAACGCCGCCAAAAAACTGGCTGAAAAAGGCTTCAGCTCAAAAGTAAAGCTCGCGCAATCCACTGCCGAATATGAAAGCGCCAAAGCCGCACTAAAGCAAGCGGCACTTGATATTGAAAATATGAATATATCCGCGCCCTTTGATGGGATTGTCTCCAAACAGGTGGTTGAAAGCGGAGATTATGTGAGCGTTGGTGAAAATCTGTTCACGATTGTTGATCTCGACCCAATCGAGCTTGTCGGCTATGTGTCAGAGCGCAATGTAAAAGATCTGGAGATTGGTCAGATCGCTAGTGCTACTCTTCTCGGTGGTGAAAAAATTGACGCAACGATCTCCTATATCTCACCGGCTTCGGATGATCAGACACGGACATTCCGCGTGATCTTATCCGCGCCTAACTCTGATTTTGCAATTAAAGATGGTCTAACCGCCAATCTTGAAATTCCGACCAAGGATAAAACCGCCTTTAAAATTACCCCGTCTATCCTGACTTTAGATGATGAAGGGCGCATAGGCGTGAAAATTGTGGGCGCTGGTGATAAGGTTAAATTCGTTCCCGTTAAAATTCTCAATGACGCTCCCGATTATATGTGGGTTTCCGGCCCGCCTGAAAATGCGCGCTTTATCACGGTGGGACAAGAATATGTGATTGATGATCAGGTCGTCGAGCCTGTTTTGGTTGAAGGAGATGGCCTCTTATGATGGCACCCATAATCGAAGCGTCGATCAGCCACGCTCGCACGGTGCTGTCGATTTTCCTCCTGCTGGTTATCGCGGGAACGGTGGCATATACCTCCATCGCCAAGGAATCCTCGCCCGATATCGACATTCCGATTATTTATGTCTCCATGCATTTGGAGGGCATATCGCCCGACGATAGCGAACGATTGCTTCTGCGCCCGATGGAGCAAGAGCTCTCCACCATTGAAGGTGTAAAAGAAATGAAGGCCACCGGCTATCAGGGCGGCGGCAACGTTGTGCTGGAATTTAACGCGGGCTTTAATAAAGATAACGCGATCGAAGACGTGCAAAAGGCCGTCGACAAAGCGCGCCCAGAGCTTCCCGCCGATATGGACGAGCCGGAAGTCACGGAAGTGAATATCGGCCTTTTCCCTGTGCTCATCGTCAATCTCTCCGGCGAAGTGCCGGAGCGTACGCTGCTCAAAATCGCCAAATCCCTGCAGGATAAGGTCGAGGCCATCCCGAGTGTTTTAGAGGCGAGCATAGCCGGAGACCGCGAAGAACAGGTCGAAATCATCGTCAATCCCGACATGCTCGAAAGCTATGGCTTAGATGGCGTTGAAATCCTCAATTTCTTTAACCTGTCAAATCGCTTGGTTGCTGCCGGAAACATGGACAGCGGCGCAGGCCGTTTCGGTGTTAAAGTGCCCGGGCTGTTCGAAAGCATTTTCGATGTGATGAATATGCCGCTGAAAACAGGCGGGGATAGTGTCATTACAGTGGGTGATATTGCCGAGCTTCGCCGCACCTTCAAAGATCCCGATAATTTTGCACGTCTTAACGGCGAGCGCGCCGTGGCGCTTGAGGTCGTGAAACGTACAGGCGAGAATATCATCGATACAATTGAATCTGTACGTACCACCGTTAATGAAGAAAGCGCATATTGGCCCGAAGCCGTGGAGGTGACCTTCACACAAGATGAATCTCGTCAGATTAAAACCATGCTGATGGATCTGCAAAACAATGTGATCAGCGCGATTTTGCTGGTCATGATCGTGATCATTTGGGCATTGGGCCCCCGTGCATCATTGCTGGTTGGTATCGCTATTCCGGGGGCATTCCTGACCGGTATATTAGTGCTCTACGCGATGGGACTAACCGTCAATGTTGTGGTGCTGTTCTCGCTCATTCTCTCGGTCGGGATGTTGGTCGACGGAGCGATCGTTGTCACCGAACTGGCTGACCGCAAAATGGCCGAAGGTCTTAACCGCAGTGAAGCCTACGCTATTGCCTCCAAACGTATGGCTTGGCCTATTATCTCCTCGACCGCAACGACATTGGCCGCCTTTGCGCCATTGCTTTTCTGGCCGGGTATTGTCGGTGAGTTCATGAAGTTCATGCCGATAACCTTGATCTGTGTTCTCGCGGCCTCATTGTTAATGGCTCTTATTTTTGTGCCGACAATCGGCGCGCTCATCGGTAAAGCAGGTGCCGCCTCCGATCCGCAAATGGCCAAAGAACTCGCCGCCGCCGAAGATGGGGATTTGAATGATATCAAAGGCTTCACGCGCAGCTATATCAATGTCCTTGATAAAGCCTTGCGCCGTCCGGGTTTAATCCTAATCGCCGCCTTCCTCACCCTGATCGGGGTACAGGTGGCCTATGCAACATTCGGTAAAGGCGTTGAGTTTTTCCCCGAAACTGAACCCGACTTCGCGACCGTCCTCGTTCATGCCCGCGGCAATCTTTCGGTGTATGAGCAAGATAAATTGGTGAAAGAAGTTGAAGAGCGCATTCTCGGTTCTGAAGGTCTGCAAAGCGTTTATACCCGCGCCGGAAAAAGTGGCGCAGGTGGAGCGAACGAGCTAGCCGAAGATGTCATCGGCCAATTCCAACTGCAATTCACCCCGTGGAACACGCGCCCTGCGGCTGATGTTATCCTCGGTAATTTGCGCGAAAAGGTTTCAGATATCCCCGGCATCCGTATTGAAACCCAAAAGCAAGAAGAAGGCCCGGGCGGCGGTAAGGCCGTACAGATACAAATTGGCTCGCGCTATCCTGAAAAGCTCTCAGCCGCTGCCGATAACGTTTTGCAAGCTTTGGATGAAATCGGTGATTTTATCGATATTGAAGATAGCCGCCCCATGCCCGGCATTGATTGGGTGCTGAATGTTAACCGATCGCAAGCTTCTAAATTCGGCCTCGATATCACCACCATCGGCTATTATGTACGCATGGTGACAAACGGTCTGCGTGTTGCAGGATATCGCCCCAATGACAGTGACGAGGAAATCGACATCGTCATCCGCCATGAGGCCGATAAGCGCACGCTCGATCAATTGGATAATGTCCGCATCGAAACAGCCCAAGGCGGCTCAGTGCCGATTTCCAGCTTTGTCGAGCGTGAGGCCGTGCCCGCAGTTGGAATCATCAATCGCGCCGATCAGCGCCGCATTGTAACCGTAAAGGCCGATCTGCCGCCTGGCTTCAACACAACGGCCAAGCTTGAGGAGATTAAAGAGTGGCTTGCAAATAACAGTGATAAATTTGACCCCGCCATTGAGCTTACCTTTAAAGGCGATGACGAGGAACAGCAAGAATCCGCAACCTTCCTCATGAACGCATTTGGCGTTGCATTGTTCATGATGGCGATCATTTTGGTGACACAGTTCAACAGCTTCTACAGCGCCTTCCTCATCCTTTCTGCCGTCATCATGTCTACAATAGGCGTTATGATCGGTTTGCTAGTCACGGGGCAGCCCTTCGGCATTGTAATGAGCGGGATCGGTGTGATCGCGCTGGCGGGGATTATCGTGAATAACAACATCGTATTGATCGATACCTTTGACCAGTTGAAGAAAGATTATGGCCATCGCATGAGCACGCACGAGCTGGCGCTAAGAACGGGAGCGCAGCGTCTGCGCCCTGTGCTCTTGACGACGGTTACAACCGTTGTTGGCTTGCTTCCCATGGTCTTACAGCTCAATATTGACTTTATCACGCGTGAGGTCTCCTATGGCGCGCCATCAACGCAGTGGTGGGTACAACTCGCCACCGCCATCGCTATGGGTCTGACATTTTCGACCGTTTTAACTCTAATTGTAACACCATCCGCACTTATGATGCGCGACAAAGCAGGGCGCTTAGGCGAAAAGATAAAGTCTAAATTCCGTTGTAAAAAAACTGAAGCGCTCTAGTTGTCATTGCGAGGAGAGCGTTAGCTCGACGCAGCAATCCATTTTTTTGTAATGGCTTGGATTGCTTCGGCTATGCCTCGCAATGACGAAGGATATAAAATTAACGGATTACTTCCAGCTTATCTAATAAGGTCTTATGTATGAACACATCCTTAATTACGTTATTAATTTTTCCTCATTAGAAAACGCAGTAAAATTCGTGTAAAATGGTTACGAAAGGGATTATTCCCTCAACGTATCCATTAACGGGCTAACTATTCATATGTCGCAAAAATTCCAGAATTCCACCCACCCATGGCTAAAAAATTATCCGCACAGGCCGGACTGGCATATGGATTTGACCCCTCACACCATGAGTGAGGTTCTTGAACAGACTGCAAAAACAAAGGCCGCACTCTGCGCAATCGATTTCATGGGCTGTTGTATGACCTATGCCACGCTGGATAAAGCTGTTTCAAAATTTGCGCGCGGCATTCAAGGT
The DNA here is from genome assembly GCA_019634145.1 of Micavibrio sp. Lineage (GTDB taxonomy): Bacteria > Pseudomonadota > Alphaproteobacteria > Micavibrionales > Micavibrionaceae > TMED27. The sequence goes on from JAHQVU010000085.1 coordinate 16,057, forward strand.
CTAGGACTTAAAGAGAAAACACATATCGGCTTGTTCATGCCAAATTGTCCGCTTGCCGTCATCGCCTATTACGGCATTTTGCGCGCTGGGCATACGGTCGTAAATTATAATCCTCTCTATGCAAAGGGCGAGCTGATCCATCAGATTAATGACAGCGATACGAGTATTATGGTGACGCTTGACCTGAATTTGATGATGGAAAAGCTCGATGGTATTTTTGATCAAACCCCGTTGCAAAAAATAGTTATCGGGCGTTTTAGCGATTATCTGCCCTTTCCGAAAAATCTGCTCTTTCCGATCGTAAAAAAAGCCGAGATTTATAAGCGCCCCCGCGCCTCCCATATTATCTATGCCGAAGAGCTGATGGATAATGACGGCACTTATGCGCACGCGCAAATCGATCTCGAAAATGATTTGGCCGTACTGCAATATACGGGCGGTACAACAGGCGTGCCCAAGGGCGCGATGCTGACCCACGCCAATATCTATGTGAATGCGCTCCAATGCTATTCCAACTTCCCCGATGCTGATCCGGGTGTGAATGGCGGCCATGAGAAAATGCTGGCTGTGCTCCCTTTCTTTCACGTGTTTGCGATGACGGTCTGCTTGAACATGGCGGTGCTGGCGGGGATGGAGATTGTGACTATACCGCGCTTTGATCTCAAGCAAGCCCTAAAATTGCTTCATAAAAAGCGCCCACAATATATGCCTGCCGTACCTGCGATCTTTAATGCGATTAACAACACCAGCGGCCTTGATAAATTCGATATGACATCCTTGCGCTTTTGCATCTCCGGCGGCGCGCCCCTGCCTGAGGAGGTCAAGAAAAGCTTCGAAGCCAAAACAGGCTGCACAGTTGTGGAAGGGTACGGCCTGTCGGAATCCTCACCCGTTTCGACCGTTAATCCGCCCTTCGGCGAGAATATCTCCGGCACAATCGGCCTGCCATTGCCCCAAACCATTATCGAGATTATCGACCCAGACGATAAGAAAACGCCAGTGCCGCTGGGTGAAAAAGGCGAGGTCTGCATCACCGGGCCGCAAGTGATGAAAGGCTATTACAACAATGTTAAGGCCAGCGATGATGTCCTGCGCGAGGGCGAGCATGGCACGCGTCTACACACGGGTGATATCGGCGTTATGGATGAAAACGGCTATACGCGCATCGTTGACCGTATAAAAGACCTCATCATAACAAATGGATACAATGTCTACCCGCGCAACATTGAAGAAGCGATTTATAAACATGGTGCGGTGGAGGAATGTATTGTCGCGGGGCTACCTTGCCCAAATCGCGGCGAAATTGTCAAAGCATGGATTAAGCTTAAAGATGGGCAAAGCCTTAACGGCGAAACCCTAAAGACCTTTCTCGCCGATAAAATATCGCCGATGGAAATCCCCAAACGCATTGAATTCCGCACCGACCCCCTGCCCAAAACCATGATCGGCAAGCTTAGCCGTAAGGATATTGTCGCGGAGGAGTCGGGAAATGAACAATCGTCATTGCGAGCGTAGCGAAGCAACCTATAGATTACCACGTCGAAGCTATACCTCTTCTCGCAAGGGCTTAAGGTCGAGTTCATACTTGAGACTTTTATCAACGCAGCCATCACCAAAACATTCATCTTCAACACCCGTATAGATAAAGCCATGCTTAATCATCGCCGCGCGGGAGACTTCATTGCCTTCACGGTGACTAGCTGTGAGCGCTATAAAAGCTGAGCAATGCTTTGCCCACTCAATACGTGCTTTATACAGAAGAGACGACAGGCCTTTCCCACGATATTCGGGCGAAATATAGCCCATAGCAATATGGCCTTTAAGCACATCAAGGTTTGGTTGAAAAACCGATGCAAGGCCAATTATATCCTTTTCATGGAACAGCCCGAAAACACATTTATTAGAACCAACAAGGTAGGCTTCCCATTCTTGCTCACTACGTTTCGCAGCCTTATCCGCATTATCTAAAAACATATCAGGATTTTCGCTAACGGCTTTTGTGCGGATATATTTGAATGTTTCCAGATCATCCAAATTTAAAGAACGGACGACATAATTTCCTTCAATAATAGGCTTGATATAAATATCAGCCACGCAATACACCACCGCATTTCTTTTCGACAATGTCGCTAACGGACTTTATCAGCGCTTCAATATCCTTATCGGTCAAGCTCTCTCCACGCGGCTGAAGTGTGAGTGCAATCGCCACGGATTTCTTGCCTTCATCAACGCCCTTGCCCTGATAAATGTCGAAAATATTCCCGCCGCTTATCAGCTTCTTATCCGCAGCCATCGCCGCGCGCAGCACATCGATAGCCTCGCGCGATTCATCAACGATAAAGGCAAAATCTTTGGTCAATGGTTGTAATGGCTCTAACGTCAACATCGGCTTTGCCACGCTTTTCTTCTTCGCCGCAGGAATGTTTTCTAAGAAAACCTCGAAACCCACCACGGGGAATTTTACATTCAGCTCTTCTAAAACAGCAGGGTGCAACTCTCCGAACTGCGCGATGATCGTTTTACCTAGTGCGATAACGCCGCTGCGCCCGGGGTGAAAATACTCAGCTGCCCCTGTGCGCACTTGTGCATTTGCCGCCGGCGCGCCTGCCGCCTCCAGCGCGGCTAAAGCATCCGCCTTCGCATCATACAGATCAACACTGCGGGTCGCATCCTTATCCGCCCAGTGACGGCCAAAGGCTGCGCCTGCACGGATTCCACTGGCCACGCTCACCTGGTCTTCGGGCTTTACGCCTTTGAAAACAGGGCCAATTTCGCACAAAGCTGCGCCTGCAAAGCCGCGCGCACTGTTTCGCGTCGCCGCCTCAATCAGTAAGGGTAGGGCAGAGGGGCGCATCACATTCATTTCATTTGATATCGGGTTTTTAAGGCTAAGAGCCGTCAATGCGTTATCATTGCAGCCAAAGGCCCGCGCTTGATTTTCACCTGTAAAAGACCAGCTTACGCACTCATCCAGTCCACGTGATGTCAGTGCCGCACGTGCCGCTCTTACACGACTAAGAATCAAGGTTTCTGCGCCTTTCGTCGTCGCATCATCTGCGCGAACAGAAACGGCAGGGAGCGCATCCAGACCGATGATACGCGCTATTTCTTCCGTAATATCGGCTTTGCCTTCGACATCGCCGCGCCATGACGGCGGGTTAATAACCCACCCTTTGCCGCTATCGGCGATCGTAAAGCCCAGAGAGTGCAGAATTGTTTTCTGCGTGTGCGCCTCAACCTCAAAACCGATCAGATTTTCGAAATAGGACGGATCGTAATTGATCTCGCGACGCCATTCTATCGGCGCACCAGCCTCGACAACTTCGCTCACTTTCGTATCAGGCGTGCCGCAAATCTCGAACACCAGATGCGTGAACAAATCCATCGCAGGGCGCGTAAATTCGGGGTCAACGCCGCGCTCAAAGCGATATCGTGCATCCGAATTCACGCCCAGATCTCGCCCTGTGCGCGCAATACGAGAGGGCTCGAAATAGGCGCATTCAAGGAAAATGTTCGTGGTCTCAAGCTCGCTACTCGTTGATGTCCCGCCAACAATGCCCGCAAGGCCAATCACACCATTCGAATCTGTGATTACCAACGACCCTTCGAGAAGAGTGTAGCTTTTATCGTTCAGCGCGTCTAAATCTTCGCCGCCTTGGGCGCTTTTAGCGACAATGTCGCCGTTGATCTTATCCGCATCATAAACATGAAGCGGGCGTGCATGATCCAGATTAATAAAATTGGTAATATCCACCAGCGCATTGATCGGGCGCAAACCTACAGCCTTCAAAAGAGCCTGCATCCAATCCGGCGAAGGGCCATTTTTTATGTTTTTGATCTCGCGTCCGACAAAATGCACGCATCCCTCATCCTCGATCTTAACACCGATAGAGGATTTATATGTCCCTCCGAGCGGGTGATAGTGAACAGGTTTTAGCGTTCCCATGCCAGCCGCCGCCAGATCACGCGCAATGCCGTAGACCCCCGCACAATCCGCGCGGTTAGGCGTTAAATTAATCTCGATAACAGGGTCTACTAGGCCATAAATCTCCGCCATCGGTGTGCCGATCTCGTGTTTTTCATCAACCTCGATAATGCCCTTATGCTCATCCGAGAGAAGCATTTCCTTTTCCGACACCATCATGCCGTTGCTTTCAACGCCGCGGATTTCAGCCTTTTTAAGGGTAATATCCAGCCCAGGGATATAGCTGCCATTCGGCGCGAAAATAACCTTCATTCCAGCCTTTGCGTTCGGCGCGCCACATACGATTTGCAGAGTCCCATGATCGGCTGTTTTGACTTGGCAGACCTTAAGCTTATCTGCATCCGGGTGTTTCTCGGCGCTTTCGACATAGGCAACCTTGAATGGCGCATATGTGGCGGCGCGGTCTTCAACTCCTTCAATCTCAAGGCCGATTGCGGTCAATTTGTCGCAAATCTCCTCTAAAGATGCATCTGTGTCTAAATGGGCTTTTAGCCAATCGAGTGTAAATTTCATATATTTTTTTCCGTCTTTAAAGACCCATCATATACAGGTCGAAATCCAATTTCACGCCCAAATTTTTATATAAAGCGGCGGCGGCTTCGTTTTTGCTTTCCGCCAGCCAATAAAGGCGCGCCCATTTCTGTTTCCGCCCCTCGGCGGCCAATGCCTGCACCATCTTCCTCGCAATGCCTTTTCCGCGATGCGCCTCATCAACATAAACATCCTGCATATAGCACACATCGTTGATCGCGCCTGTGGTTGGGTGCAAAACATAGTGAACAAGCCCGACCAGCGCGCCGTTTTTTTCCGCGACAATCCCGCAAACTTTCGAAGCGGGATCATTTAGCCGCGTCCATGTTTCGCTCGTCACCGCCTCATTGCGCGTACCCAAATTATTGGCATCCCATAAGGGTAGCCAATTGGGGAAATCATTTGAATCCAGCGGGCGTACGCGCACCATTATTGCCCTGTCGCCGCGTTGGGGCGGTCGATCGACGAAAAGCCGTAATGTGCCAGCCAGCGTACATCACAATCAAAGAAGGTGCGCAAATCGGGGATGCCATATTTCAGCATCGCAATGCGCTCAATACCGCAGCCAAAGGCAAAGCCCTGATACTCTTCGGGGTCAATTCCGCAATTTTTAAGGACATTCGGATGCACCATACCGCTGCCCAAGATTTCCATCCATTTTTGCTCTTGCCCTTCCGGCGCTTTGCCGAGTTTGATCGAGCCGTCTTTGTTTTTCACATAGCCGATATCCACTTCCGCACCCGGTTCAACAAACGGGAAGAAGGACGGGCGGAAACGCACAGGCAGATCATCAAGGGCAAAAAACGTGCGCACAAAATCGGTCAAACAGCCTTTAAGATGCGCCATCGTCACATCCTTATCGATGAATAAACATTCCATCTGGTGGAACATCGGTGTGTGCGTCATGTCATAATCAGAGCGATATGTGCGGCCAAAACAAATGGTTTTGATCGGCGGCGCGCCCGTCTTGGCAATCTCCGTCATATTGCGGATTTGTACCGAAGATGTATGTGTGCGCAGCAGTTTTTTCGCGCGCTCACCTTGTTCACTCTCATCATCAGGCAGGAAAAATGTATCCTGCATTTCTCGCGCGGGATGGCCAGGCGGGAAGTTCAGCGCGGTGAAGTTATGCCAGTCATCTTCGATGTCGGGCCCCTCGGCAACGCTAAAGCCCATGCTCGCGAAAATCGTAACCATCTCTTCTATTGTCTGTGAAATGGGGTGTACGTGTCCCTTGCGCTCAGGCCGTGGAGGCAGGGAGATATCCAGCGTTTCGGATGCAAGGCGCACATCCATCGCCTGCTTTTTCAGTGCGGATTCTTGACGTTTAATCAGCGCCGCAATCTCGTCTTTCAAAACATTTAGCGCCTGCCCTGTCGTCTTGCGCTCTTCAGGGTCCATTCTGCCCAAGGTCTTCATCAGCGCGGTAATCCGCCCCTTCTTACCCAACACGCTAACCCGCACCTCATCCAGCGCGGCCAAATCTGTGGCGGCTTCAATCTCGGTACTCAATTCAGTCTTTAATGCATTTATATCGCTCATACGCGTATTTAAAGCATAATGAGCGCGGCTTTTAAAGATGTTTATTTAAAGGGCGCGCTCTATCTTCATATTACTTTTTTCTTCAGAAACCTGACCACAAAAAGCTCTTCACACATATGGATCGAGACTTAATTTTCAGAGATCTAATTCATGACTTATAGCTTCAACTTTTAGCTGGTTACCTTCAAGTTGTCCGTTTGCGGCTTTAAGCATAACATCTAAGACTTCACTCTTTTTGAAGCCAGTATATTCAGCAAATACTTTAGCGACCAAATTAATTCTCCTAATAAGGTTTGCTTTGTTTTCTGGCGTGAGGCCATCTTCGCATATATTCATATAGCGTGTGTCTACCTTGGGTGTGCCTGGTTCAATCGGTTGCGTGAGAGCCACTGATTTCCTATTTGCTATATGGAACCTAATACCACCATTATCCATGTACATGGATAGCCATGTTTTTGCGCGTGCTGCCTCCCCCGTTTTAGAGTATATTATTGGAAATGTTGGCTTATTCTTATTAAATATTTCAAGATTATCTCTAATTTTATGCGCAATTGCATTTGAATTTTTTTTACCCCCAAGATGCAAGGCAGATTCCATAAAAACATCATATAGGCGCGCTAATTTTTGTGTAGTCATGTTTCATTCCTCCATGCAAGATTATGAAACCTATATATAGGAAAAATTGTTATGTCAATTATTCATTTAAAGATGTTTTATAACCGCAGGCAAGGAATGCACAATCACATCGGGTTTTGCGGCTTTCAGGCGCGAAAGCGTTATCCCGCCATCCGTTATGCCGAAGCTGCGAATGCCGAGCGCGCGCGCGATCTCCGGCTCTTCCATACTGTCACCGATAATGCTGGTGTGGGCGGGCTCAAAGCCGTGAAGATCCATCCATTCGCGCAGGCGCAACACTTTCGTCGTGCTCTGCAAAATCGTTGTCCCATCACAATCATGCGCATTCACATCCATAAAATAATGGCGTAATTTCAAGCGCGCCAAATGTGCCTCGATCTTAGGCGTAATATAATTTGACAAGATCATGCAGCTATAACCCTGCTCATTGAGGTGCTCGAGCAATTTCCGCGCGCCCGAACGCGTACGGGCAGTAGCGGCGAGGCGCTCATAACTGCTTTGAAAAACTTGGTTTCCCTCGTCTTTGCGCGCCAAAACGGTCTCGGCACTCACGCCGTTATCCTCGTAAAATTTCATCACGGGAAAGTTAAAGGTGTTGCGGAATTTGAGCATTGAAATTGGCTTACCGCCATAAAATTCGAGGCAGATATTGCTGGCCTTCCAGCTCTGCACCGTGTCGGACAGTAGCGTGCCATTCCAGTCAAATACGAAAAGTTTGCGAGTCATAAGGCGACTATAACAAGTGCAGGGCAGCGCTGAAAGCACCAACTTTGTGGAGGCCTTGTTTTTAAGGGCAAGGGGGGGTGAAAATATCGTTTCCTAAGCCTTTTTCCCCGCGGCTTTTGGTTTACGGGCACTAGAAAATATAAGAAGAACGGGCCCGTTCAAAGGGCAGTCATTCATTCTTTTGCATGGTAGGTCCGTCGGCGGTTCTATTCGTAGATTTTTGTTTCTCACATCTACCGCCCGGCCACCCCATGCGGGACGTCCTGAAACTACATATAGGATATTATTCCTCATTAATCAAGGAAAAAATTCATAATTATGCTGAGGTTCTATAGTCGCTTGGGTTAAGAATAATACATCCAGCGAAAATTGTTCGGCTTTTCTAAAAATAAACGTAAGCGTATTTAATATACGTGCGGCTTATTTTTAGAAAAACGGCAATTTGCAGCCATGCATTATTCTTAAAGCAAACGACTATATTATTTTTTTCTATTTTTTTGATGCGCAAGCTAAAATTCAACAAGACAATCATAAATCGATCGATGTTAAAAACCCGCCCTCAAGTAGCGAAGCGATAGGGCAATAAAAAACGACCTCCGAAGAGGCCGTTTTTGAAATTCTTATAGGGTGAAAAGCTTAAGCCGCTTTTTTCTCTGCCTTTGAAAGCGCATCAGCAGCTTGCTTGGCAATTGCCGCGAAGCCTTTTTCATCGTGAATAGCGATCTCTGACAATGCTTTACGATCCAGCTCGATGCCTGTCAATTTCACGCCGTGCATGAATGTAGAGTATGTCATGTCATGCAAACGTGCAGCCGCATTGATACGCTGAATCCACAATTTGCGGAAATCGCGTTTCTTATTGCGACGGTCGCGATATGCGTATTGACCGGCTTTTTCAACAGCCTGAACAGCAGTACGGAAACAACTCTTACGACGTCCGTAATACCCTTTAGCTTGTTTAATAACTTTTCTGTGACGAGCATGTGCTCTTGGTCCACCTTTAACGCGTGCCATATCCTATGCCTCCTGTGCTTCTGACGCTTTTGGCGTCTTACGTGTTTTGCGCTTGTAAGGCAGCCAGTTTTGCAACACTTTGCGCTCATCAGGAGTGCATAGATTTGTTTGGCCTTTGGCTTTGCGCTTCATGGATTTTGGTTTGTTCATCTGCATGTGGCGCATCTTGGCCTGTTTGACCTTGACCTTACCACTGGCAGTCACGCGAAAACGCTTCTTCGCGCCTGACTTGGTTTTCATTTTCGGCATTTTCGTCTCCTAATAAAAGGGTTAAGTACATGATGACCGAGGCAGCCGTTTTCGCCAGATCATCTTCGAATGGGGCGTTATAGCGCCTATAGCCATATAAATGCAAGCGAAAAATGCCTAAGATTATATGGTTTTGCATCAAAGAGATTCGTGATTTGTTTCACTTGTAATGATTTCTCGCAAATCTTTAGATTTTTTTGTAATAAATTTGGCCACAAAACAACAAACTACTCCTAATAAAACTGCCGCTGGTATTCCTAAATAGCAGGAAGATTGGGCAAGTGGTGGCGCATTTTTAAAATCCATAAATAGTGCTTGTATGAACAATGCACTTGCAAATGACCACAGTGAGAAAGCGGTAGTATAAGCAATGTTTGATAAAGTGTTCCAGATTGATAATCCGTCTAGTTCCGAAGAGGTTATTGTATAAGCTGTCATGCTTCTGGTGCAACCGCGCACATTTAAGGCTAGATTTCCACTTCCAAAACCAGCAGCCTCTTTGTTTGCAGCATCGTCGATATCATCTTCAGGGGGAGCTGGAATTAAAGGTACATTTACTTGCGGTACATCACTATTAGGCATTTTCTGATTGAGTGCTCCTAGCAAGTTTGCTGTAGTAGTCTTCAATCAAATCATTAGATATGACACAATTTTGTCCCATGAGATTATATGTAATATCCCAAGGACTTCCTTTCATGTGCGTAAGTCTAGAGAGTGCTGGGCCAGAGAATTTGCCGTACTTTGAGTAAACTTGATCCATGATGTTGATTTCAGCGGCATCAAAATCAACAGGTTCGTTTTCTAAACTTCTCGTAATAGCTTGGCTTCTGTAATCCTTAACTTCATCATAGAGCTCTCGTATGACTGGACCATACCTCCAAGCTTCAACATCTTCTTTTATAAGTTGGCGACCATATAAGCCTAACATCCATCCATGACACATATAGACCAACTTTAAAACCTGCATTGGAGTAACAGTATCGCTGGCTTCTTGTGCTTTTTTTAATATGTATTCTGCTACATTTATAGCTGATTTCATTTCAATTTCCTCCGTTATAGTTTACGGAATTACAACGGGTTTTGCAAGTTTGTTCACAAAATGTTCTCGCATAATCATTTTGTAAGTTAACATTTAATATAGGGTTAAGGTTCAGGGGGCAAGAGTGTTTTATACACACGAAGCGTAACATATTACGTGAATCAGCGCAATATCAGCGGATTTGAGGGTGGGGATAACTAATGCGCGGCCGCCCAAGACTGCGCGGCGCCGGCCTCTACTTCTAGCGGGACGGAGATTTCAACGCCGTTTACGCTCTGAAACGCGCTTTCCATGATCTCTTTAACCAGCGCTTTGGTGGCCTCAAGCTCGTCCGTTGGAACTTCAAATATAAGCTCGTCATGCACCTGCAACAGCATTTTGGCACAAAGCCCTGCTGCTTCAAGCGCGGGCGGGATTTTAATCATCGACAATTTCATCACATCGGCGGCTGTGCCTTGCAAGGGCGCATTGATCGCCGCGCGTTCCGCACCCGCTTTAAGTCCCGGAATTTTCGCATCGATATTGGGCGTAAAGCATTTTCGGCCATAAAGCGTTTTGACATAGCTGTGCGTCCGCGCTTCTTCTTTGCGCTCTTCCATATAATCACGGATTTCGCTGAATTTATTCAAATAGCGCTTGATGAAGTCATTGGCCTCGCCAGGCGAGCACCCCAGTTGCTGCGCCAGTCCCCAGCCTGAAATACCGTAAATAATGCCGAAATTTACCGCCTTGGCTTGTCGGCGGATATCAGGCGTCACCTCTTCGGTTTTTAGGCCAAACACCTGTGCGGCTGTTAGGGTGTGAATGTCTGTGCCGTCTTTAAAAGCTTGCTTCAAAGCTTCTACGCCAGCAACTTCCGCCGCCAGACGCAGCTCGACTTGGGAATAATCAACGGATAGCAACGTACACCCTTCCTTCGCCACAAACGCCTCGCGTATTTTGCGCCCGTCCTCGGTGCGGATCGGGATGTTTTGCAGGTTCGGGTCGGATGATGACAAGCGTCCTGTCGATGTGCCCGTCATATGATATGAGGTGTGTACACGTCCGGTTTCAGCATTTATCTGCTCTTGCAGCGCGTCCGTATAGGTAGATTTGAGCTTGGACAGCCCTCGCCAATCAAGGATCTTCTGCACAATTTCATGCCCTTGGACCGCCAAATCTTCTAAAGCTTTGACATCTGTTGACCACTGGCCGGTTTTGGTTTTTTTGCCACCCTCTAAGCCCATCTGATCAAAGAGAATTTCACCGATTTGTTTGGGTGAGCCAACATTAAACTGCGTCCCCGCCATGTCATGAATGTCTTTCTCGAGGGCGGCAATGCGGGTTCCGAAATCTTCGCTCATTTTCATGAGAACCTGACGGTCAACCTTTGCGCCTTCCAGCTCCATCTTGGCAATAATCGGGATCAATGGGCGCTCGATATTCTCGTAAACGCTGACCATGCGCTCATGCACCAGACGTGGTTTCAGCGTATGCCAAAGGCGCAGCGTTACATCGGCATCTTCGGCGGCATAATCAAGCGCTTTTTCAATTTCCACTTGGTCGAAGGTGATTTGCTTCACACCCTTGCCAGCAACCTCTTCATACTTTATCGGCGCGTGATCAAAGTATTTCGCGGACAAGAAATCCATCGAATGTTTGGAGGATGACCCATCCAAAACATAGGACATGAGCAACGTATCATCGCAAGGATGAACCTCGATATCGTCTTTCGCAAAAATCTGCCAGTCATATTTCATGTTATGGGCGATTTTGAGGACGCTTTCATCCTCTAATAAGGGTTTGAGCATTTCCAGCGCCCGCGCTTTGTCCATTTGCGGAATGTCCGATCCTTGGCTCTCGCCCAGCAAATCCGCCTGCGCCCCTACATGCCCCAAAGGAATATAGGCCGCTTTCCCAGGCTCGTATGAGAGCGATATCCCGACCATCTTGGCCTTGGCGGGGGTAAGGGAGGTTGTCTCGGTATCGATACACACATGCCCCTTGGCGCGCGCGGCCTCAATCCATTCGGCGAGTGTTTTTTCATCATTGATGAGGGTGTATGTGTTCTCGGCAATTGGCGGAAATTCAGGCGCAGCCAGCGCAGGCGCGGATGCAGGTTCAGCGGCTTGCGGCGCAGCGCTCGATACCGCCGCTCCGCCCAAACGCTTAATGATCGAATTAAACGCGTGTTTTTGCAAAAACGCCATCAGCTCTGGCTTATCAGGATCATGCGTTTTCATGTCCGATAATGTCATCGGGATCGGCGTATTCACATCCAGCGTCACAAGCTGCTTGGACAGGCGCGCCATATCAGCATTTTCGATCAACTTCTCGCGGCGCTTGGGCTGCTTGATCTGGTCGAGGTTATCGAGCAAATTCTCGAGCGTGCCGAACTCATTGATTAGCTCCGCCGCGATCTTCGGGCCAATGCCCGGAACACCCGGAATATTATCTGTACTATCCCCGCACAAAGCTTGCACATCGATCACCTTATTGGGTTTCACGCCGAATTTCTCCAGCACTTCCGCCTCGCCGATCCATTTGCTTTTCATGGGGTCGAGCATGCGAACATTCTCATTGACCAGCTGCATCAGGTCTTTGTCAGATGAGACAATCACAACCTTCTTGCCTTCTTCCACCGCGCATTTGGCATAGGCCGCAATCAAATCATCGGCTTCATAGCCCGGCACCTCCAACGCTGGTATATCAAAGGCGCGCGTTGCATCGCGCACAAGCGGGAATTGCGGGATCAAATCATCGGGCGGCGCATCACGGTTGGCCTTGTACTCTTCATAAAGATCATTGCGGAAAGACCCGCCTTTGGGGTCAAAGATCACCGCCATATAGGGCGCGTGATAATCATTAAGCATCTTCATCAGCATTTGCGTAAAGCCGAAAACCGCGCTGGTTGGCACACCATCAGGGTTTTTCATCCCGCCGCGCCCGCTATAGGCCATTGCAAAATAGGCGCGGAAAATAAACCCGCTGCCATCCACCAAGTAAAGCTCATCATTATTTGACATGAGGGTAAGTTAGGCCGAGAGCGGGCATGAGTCTAGGGGAGAAATAAGGTTATGCAGAGGGGATAAGTCCGTCATTACGAGGAGAAGCGATTGCTTCGCTACGCGCGCAATGACGCATGCATAAAAAAAGCCCCCCGCATAAATGCGGAGGGCGATAATAAAGACCTTGTTGTTACCCCGCCAATGTGAACAGGGGGATTGGGGTATCAGCGGGCAACAAAGCCTTTTTGTGCTAATATGACTTTAAAAAGTCGGTATCAGATGGAGGGATCTTGTGCGGCGGTGCGCCGTCAATAAAAGGTGCTGAAGGCCAGCCCTAAATCACACTATCACTCTATATGTTACCGATGGTTCGTTTTTTCTTTTCAACTTATGCGACTGCCGTGATTTAAATTTCAAGGCACCGTGCGAACTCATTTTTTACTCTATAATTAGAGAATATCAAGATGTGGCGTATTTGTCAAAAATTTAATTAAAATTTTACACAAATTCTATTATTTATAGCATTTAACCTGCTTTCAGCGCATAAAGCGCGACCGCCGCAGCGTTCGAAACATTGATCGAAGGCATGGGGCCAAACATAGGCAGGCGCACCAGCGCATCACAATGATCTTTCACCAACGGGCGCATCCCCGGCCCTTCCGCGCCGAGCACAAGAACGGTCTTACCCGGCTTTTTTGCGAGTGTCCCGATATCGCTTTCACCGCGCTCGTCCAAGCCATAGACGAAATATCCCGCCTGTTGCAGCTCTTCGATTGCACGGCTTAAATTCACAACGGAGGCGACCTTAACGTGCTCTAACCCGCCGCACGCGGTTTTGGCCAATACGCCGGACAGCTCGGGCGCGTGCTTTTTCTGCATAATGATGCCGTCTGCCCCAAAGGCGCAAGCGCTGCGGATGATCGCCCCGACATTATGCGGGTCGGTGACTTGGTCGAGCATGAGGAAGAGTGGCGCACTTTTATTGTCTGTCGCAATAATCAGATCCTGTAAATCATATTCAAGCGCGGCAGAGGGAGCCGCCGCGACGCCCTGATGAACTGCGCCTTGTGGCAAAATGCGCTCTAGAGCTTTTTTGGGCTTTTATCAGATTTACATCAAAATTTTGGATGACCTCAAGAGTACGGTCCTTACTACCGCCATCTACTACAATTATTTCCAATAAGTTTTTCGGATAATCTTCAAGAAAATGAAGC
>JAHQVU010000008.1 GCA_019634145.1 Micavibrio sp.
GGCATGGTTGCCCCGCTATCATCGCAGCTTTCAATCAGCGAGCTGGACGCGCTGAAATATCAGATTGCGCAATGCTGGGTCGTACCGGCGGGCGCAAAATATGCGGAGGATCTAGCCGTTGAAATCCGTATAAAGCTAAATCGTGATGGCACATTAAATCAGGCTGGCGTTGTGAATACGGCGCGTTATAATCGTGATACGGCGTTCAGGGCGGCTGCTGATTCTGCAATGCGCGCCCTTAGAAATCCGGCGTGTTCGCCATTAAAACTTCCTGCGGATAAGTATGACCGTTGGAAGGAGACACTAATGAACTTCGACCCGCGCGAAATGTTGTAAATATGCGCGGATTTTTAGGAACAATTTTACCCGTTTAACAAAGGTGGTATGGGAATGAAAAAATTAGTTTTAGCACTGACATTATTGATGATGCCGATTGTTGCGGCAATGCCCGCCAACGCCGAGCTTCGCGTTGATATTACACGCGGAACGCTCGAGCCAATGCCGATTGCGGTATCTCCTTTTAATCCCGAAGTTCAAGGACAAGCTGCCACTTACGCTGCCCAAATCCCTAAAGTGATTGCCGCCGATTTGGCAGGATCAGGGTTGTTCAAACCCATCAATGCCCGCGCATTTGTACAAGACCCGAATTCTCTGCATAATGCAGGCCCCCGTTTCGGCGAGTGGCGTGCCATCGGAGCGCAGGCTCTAATTTCCGGTGCGGTCACGCAGACAGCTGATGGTCGCGCACGCGTAGAGTTTCGCCTATGGGATGTGTTCGGCCAAAGCCAGCTGATCGGTAAGGCCTATATGACCAATGACCAGAACTGGCGCCGCATTGCACATATGATATCCGACGAGATTTATATGCGATTAACGGGTGAGGCCGGATATTTTGACAGCCGTATTGTTTATGTTGCTGAAAATGGTCCACCGACAAAGCGTGTAAAACGCCTTGCGATCATGGATCAGGATGGCTTTAACCACAAATATTTGACCAATGGTGCAGAGATGGTGCTGACACCGCGCTTTTCACCGAACCAGCAAAAGCTGGCCTATATGGCATTCGGATCGAGAGGCCCCAATGTTTATCTCTATGAGATCAATACAGGCCGTCATGAGTTGATCGGGAATTTTCCCGGCATGACCTTTGCGCCGCGTTTCTCACCAGATGGTCAAAGCGTGATTTTCTCGATGGCTAAGGGCGGTAATACGGACATCTATACGATGAGCCTTGCCAGCCGTCAGCCTCGCCGTATCACGAGCAGCTCCTCTATTGACACCAGCCCAAGCTTTTCACCCGATGGTCGCCGTATTGTCTTTGAATCAGATCGTGGAGGCTCTCAGCAGCTTTACACGATGAACTCTGATGGTTCTGGTGTTCAACGCATTACATTCGGAAATGGGCGCTACGCCAACCCCGTATGGTCACCGCGTGGAGATTTGATCGCCTTTACCCGTATGTATAAAGGTAAGTTCTATATCGGCGTGATCCGTCCCGATGGAAAGGGGGAGCGTTTGATCACAACGGCTTATCACGTTGAAGGGCCAAGCTGGTCACCCAATGGACGCGTGCTGACCTACTTCAAGGAAAACCCGATAGCAGGTGGAATGCAACGTCAGGCACGTGTTTATACGATCGATATTACAGGGAACAACGAGCGCTGGCTAAGAACGCCTGTCGATGGCTCTGACCCTGCGTGGAGCCCTTTAAATCCGTAGGCTGAACTTTGGATAAAGAAAATAAAGACCCGCTGTAATGGCGGGTTTTTTTATTGGGGATCTTAAGCGATGTCTTTGAATAGGTCGATGACTTGGGCATAAACATCACGCTTGAAAGGCACAATTTTATCGAGCGTGTTATCCAGCGTAACCCAAGCCCATTGAGAAAATTCAGGATGTTCGAAAGTGGAGAGGTCAATATCTTTATCCTCACCAGTAAAGCGAAGCGCGACCCAGAATTGCTCTTGCCCGCAATATTTATCGCCCCAAGGAAGACGCGCACGAACCTCAGGCGGAATGTCATAGCGTACAGTCTCACCGGATACTCTAATGAGTGTGGCCTTATCAGTGCCGACTTCTTCAAGCAATTCACGAAAAGCGGCGGTTTCAATATCCTCACCGTCATCAATTCCGCCTTGCGGCATTTGCCACGCGCCGGGCGTGTCTATGCGCTCACCGACAAAGACCTCACCGCGCGCATTGAATAAAGCAATACCAACGCAAGGGCGATAGGGAAGGCTGGTTTCATCAGGCATCAATGTTGTGCCTCGACCGTTGGCGCATGCGCTTCGTTTCCCTTGTGAGCTTCTAGATCAGTGGGTTCGGAGATATCCTGCGCAACTTTACCTTTCTTTAATGCGGCTAAAGCCGAAAGAGGTACAATAGAGACCCTTTTATCTTGTAGCGTCTCCAACCATGCTGCCATATCTTTAATGCCTTTGGGGGACGGGGTGAGTACAAGAGTTGAATAATTCTGCGATTTCACTAAAGTATTAATGTTCGATAAAGCGTGTGCAGATGACAGGGATTGAACTGTCCCATTTGTATGCAAATACGGGGCGTGTTTAGCAGCTACGTGACCTGCAATAAAATCACCACCTATTGGGTTTAATTCGTAATAACCAAGGCCGCGGCTAATGATTGAATTTATAATTTTTTCAAACATCGGCGCCGATTTTTCTAGTGTTTTGTCCGAATAACCGGCAACGCCCGCATAGCCTTGCGCGCGGCCCATAAGCCAATGGAGGCGATCTTGATTATAACTTAACGATACATCAACCATAAGCCCTTGTGCGCCCGGGTCTTTGTAAGGGAACTCTGCTGTTTGCATAGGAAGCTCTAACCAGACCTCATGCCCGTCGGCACGCGCCGCCTTCATCCATTTTTCAGGATCGGTGGAATAGGGCGACAAAATCAAACTAATGCCAGACGGCAATAGATCTAAAGCTTGTCGTGAAAGTTTTTCAGACAACCCATAATCAGAAACGGCCACCGCAATTGCATGTGCAGATGTGTTGAGGAGATGCGGCTTTTTATATGCGTCGAATGGTTTTAGACCATCGGGAGAAATGATAGGGAGAAGACCATCAGCAGTGCGCTCAAAATTCCCATCAATAGGCGCTTCTGGGAGAGCGTTTGTGCGCGCCCTCAAATTCGGATCACCTTTAAGGGACTGGGTAAGTGTTGCATTCATATCCGGTTCATTGGCTGGCGGGATATCCGCAACAGTCTCTGGTTGGGAGACTTCAGATGGGCCTTCAGATGGAGCTTCGGACGGGGGTTCGGACGGGGCGTGCACCTGTTCCGCCTCTTTTGAAGTATGATCCTTATTGGATATTTCTATATCTTCATTTGTAAGTGGACCATCAACAATAACCGGAAACTCGCCTTTTTCAATCAATGAGACATTGACTGCTAGCTTTTGACTAAGCATATCAAGGGTTTCATCTTTATTCAAAAAGGCATAGACACCAAGACCGGCATAAAAAAGAATAGCCAGTAAAAGCCCTAAGCCCAGGGCTTTAAGAGTATTCGTGCCATTGTCGGTTGCGCTACTCATATCCGTGATTTATTGCTCGGCTTTAGGTGTTTCAGATTTCGCAGCCTCTGTTTGCTCTTTAACAGCCTGAACTGCGGTCGCAGAGTCGCGGTATAATGAAAGCCCATTCAACAGATCAAGCGCTCTAAGCAATTGATAATCTATTGGCTCTTCATCTTCAGCATCCTCTTTGGTCACATTCTTGGTCTTCTTAGCTTTAGAGTCTTTTTCATCATTATTTTTAAGCGCACCACGAAGATTGGCTTCACCAAAACGCTCACCATGGATCGTTTCGATCTTGGCAGGCTCTACAATAATGTCTGGTTCAATGCCTTTTGCCTGAATAGAACGGCCAGAGGGCGTATAATAACGCGCAGTTGTAAGGCGCATAGCACCATAGCCCGGAAGCGGTATAACCGTTTGAACAGAGCCCTTACCAAAGGATTGCGTGCCCAGTAATATTGCGCGCTTATGATCTTGCAAAGCGCCAGCCACAATTTCAGCTGCCGAAGCTGACCCGCCATTGATCAATACAACAACCGGTAAATCATTGGCCAGATCGCCCGATGATGCATTCGCACGCTGTGTATCGCTTTCATGACGACCACGTGTTGAAACGATTTCACCTTTATCCAGGAATATATCGGCAACCTCAATTCCTTGATCGAGTAAGCCGCCCGGATTGTTACGAAGATCAAGGACATAGCCTGCAAGCTTATTACCAAGCTCTTCTTTTATTTCTTCCATAGCAGTCTTTACGCCACCCGCTGCGTGTTGGTTAAAAGTGGTGACGCGTATATAGCCTGCATTTCCTTCAACACGGTGACGAACAGAGCGGATCTTAATGATCGCGCGCTCCAGGGTGATTTCAATTGGCGCTTCTGCACCTTCACGCGTAACAATGAGGTCTATCGTTGTGCCAACCTTCCCGCGCATTTGATCGACTGCATCCTCAAGTGTCATGCCCATAACAGGCTCGTCATTTATCTGGACTATGTAGTCACCAGCCATAATACCCGCCCGTGCCGCTGGCGTTTCATCAATTGGGGATACAACCTTTACCAAACCGTTTTCCATCGTAACTTCTATACCAAGCCCGCCAAATTCGCCGCGCGTATTGGTGCGCATATCTTCAAAGCTATCTTCATTCAAGTATGATGAGTGCGGATCAAGGCCGTTGAGCATGCCGTTAAGAGCATTCTCGACCAATTCTTTATCCGTCTTTTCTTCGACATATTGCTCGCGCACGCGCTCGAACACATCACCAAACAAATCTAGCTGACGGTATGTTTCTTGTGCAGGATCATCCATGCGAGGTTGTGTTCCGGCAGTTCTGTCCTGCGCCATCGCACTTTGCGTGGCCAAAGCCGGCGCATAAAACATGAGTGTGACAAGAAACAGGTGAAAGAGGCGCATAAAAAAATCCTTTATAGTGTGTGTGAAATCTATTCTAACTCAAATCTGCGAATTTAACAGAGGGATTTACTGCTTTTCCATTGTATCGCAACTCATAATACAAAACAGGCTTTTCTGAAGAGGTTGCGTAATGGAGCGTTCCAATAGGCTCACCAGATATTACTGATTGTCCCACAACAACATCACCTTTTTCAAGGCCTGCGATCAAAGAGTGATAACCGTCGGTGTGCTCAATGATAACCATTTTTCCGTAATTTTTAAATGGTCCCGCATAGCGCACAGTCCCCCCCATTGGCGCGACTACCAGCGCGCCTCCGCGTCCCTCGATGTCCAGACCTTGCGATGGCGCACCGATATGATCGGGCTGATTATAGCTTGTTTTGATAATTCCCGAGATGGGCAATCGTGCACTTCCGGGCTTTGGAGGTGGTGTATGCGTGAGCGAAAAGCCGCGCGCGGACGCCTGCTTCATGCGGGCTAACTCCTGTGCTTCTTGCTTTTTGCGTTCTTTTTTCAAATTGGCAACCAAGTCTTTCAGGTTTCTGGCTTGGGTCGCAATGCGCTTGGCTTCTTTCTCTTTGCTGCTCAGGTTTTTTTGCGTTGAACGGTAAAGAGCCTCGCGTTTCGTCGCGAGGGTTGCGAGCGCCTTTTGCTCTTTTTGTAACTCCTGCGCACGTGATGCAACTTTTTCGCGCTTATCTTTAAGTTCCGCAGAAAGCTCTTCATTTTTCTTCAAATTGATTTTTAAGGACTCGGCTTTGTCATACAGACCGGGTAAGGCGTTCTCAAGGAGCATCGCACTTTGTGCGGTTTTAAGTGGTGCATCAGGTTTGACCAGTAAGGCTTCCGGCGGTAAGCGGCGCACGCGTTGCAACGCCATAATCAGGTCGGCCATAGACGCGCGGTCACTCTCCAACGTTTTCTGCAGTGCGCTTTGCTCGCTCTCAAGCTCAGAAATTGATGCGTCGAGCTTGCCCATCTCTTTTTCATTCTTCTGAATTGACGCGCCTAGGCTAACCAGTTTTTTTTGTAGGCCATTGAGATCGTCCTCGATCTCTTTAGCTTTGGCTTTTAAACCCTGCTGGCTCTCTTTGTTTTCTTTGAGCTTTTCTTCAAAATCACCGAGTGCTTCGCTCTTTTTTTCAGGCAAAGGCGGTGTAGCCGCTCGTGCCATATACGGTGCGATTAAGGCTACAACGGAGATTATTGCTAGGACTTTAAAGCGTCTCATGCTTACTCTCGATGATAAGGGTGATTTTTCAAGATTTGCTGTGCACGGTAAACTTGCTCTAACAGCATCATGCGCGCCATCATATGTGGCCATGTTTGTTGACCAAAGCTCAGCAGCAAATTCGCGCGGTCGCGTATTGCCTCGGTCAAACCGTCAGAGCCACCGATCACAAATTGCATATAGCTCTCGCCACTATTTTGAAAGTTCTCGATAGTTTTGGCAAAATCCAGCGAGCGCAAGCCATTCCCACGCTCATCCAGCACGACAATAATAGCATCATTTTTTAAATTGGACAGAATAAGCTGCTCTTCATCTTTTTGCGCAACTGTCGGATCGGTAAATTTACTTTCACACTCAATGACCTTTAAATTCCATTGAATGCGTTTCTTATAATCTTCGCAAAGATCATACATGGCACCTTTTTTCATGCGCCCTATAACGATGAGATCAATTTTCATACATGCAGACTACGCCTGCAAATGTCCTTCGACAACCTCATAGGGGTGAAATGTCCCCCACATTTTTTCGATATTATAAAAGGAGCGAACCTCGGGGCGGAAAAGATGGACGATTACATCGCCGGCATCAATAGCCACCCAGTCTCCTTGTGTAAGACCTTCGACGCGAACATCCTTAATACCGCGAACATTTAGGCGATCTTTCATCTTTTCGGCCATCGCCGCAACATGGCGGGACGATGTACCCGAAGCAACGATGATATAATCACTGATTGCGGATTGGTCTTCTAAAGAGATTGATACAATATCTACAGCCTTATCAGCATCTAACGATTGCTCTATAAGCTGTTTGATTTCTAATGGAGAAAGCTCTCCTGTTGAGTTATATGTTAAAATGGCTAATAGCCTCCTTCCTAAGTAACGATATTAATCCTGCTAGCACAAAAAAACCCGAATCGCAAGATTCAGGCGGGTGCACTCGAGGATGGTTTGAAAATAGAGAATTTGGGTTACCGATATAAGTATAAGTTCGGTTAAGAGGCATTAACCCTCCGATCTGACACTTGCATGAATATCCTATCCATTCTCATACTACCATTATAAGTCTTTTTGAGAGCTGAGGCAATGAATGAGCACAATGATATGTGATGCGACACACAAGATTTTTCCCTAAGATATTGAATTAAAATATTTTTTTTCTTAACGATGTTGAGGATATATTAATCATTTTTTTCTGCATCATCCAGTATGTCACACCCGAATCGAGCGGTCTTTTTGCCCCGCGTTTGATATAGACGTGCTTTTGGCTGGAGAGCATTTTGACCGGTGCATTGCGTACCAAACTCTGTGCAGGCGCGCGGGTGAGGTGGATCATACAAATCTCACCGAGCAATTCTTGCCAATTGTGCCATTTATGCAATGAATGCGCGTTATCCATTCCACTAATCCATACAAAATCCGTAGTCGGGAAGTTCTCTTTAAGCTTGCGAATGGTGCGATAGGTGATATTCGTGCCTAAGTCTTCCTCAATACCGCTGACCAATATGCGCGGGTGATCAATCAGATCACGGGACAGGCGAATGCGCTCGTCTAAAGGCAGTGGCCTTTGCTCCTTCAAAGGGTTTTGCGGGGAAACCAACCACCATATGGCATCGAGTTGTAAGGCATTCATAGCTGCTATAGAGATATGCACATGCCCCTGATGCGGTGGATTAAACGAGCCGCCAAGTAAGCCTACACGCATATTCTTCCAGCGGTTTGAATTGAGTAGATGTGGCGCGGTAAAAAGAGGCATATTTGAAAGCCTTTATTTCGGGCGGGTTTGCCCGTCTCCATGCACATAATACTTGTAAGTGCAGAGCTGCTCAAGTCCGACGGGGCCTCTGGCGTGCATTTTACCGGTCGCAATACCGATCTCCGCGCCCATACCGAACTCGCCGCCATCGGAAAATTGTGTCGAGGTATTATGCATAACAACACCACTATCAACGTTCTTCTGAAATGTGTCAGCGGCGCTTTCATCACGGGTCAAAATGCTCTCGGTGTGGTGTGAGCCATGGTCATTAATATGTGCGATCGCGGCCTCTAGCCCATCAACATATCTAACTGAGAGCTTGGCATCGAGATATTCGGTAACCCAATCATCATCTGTTGCGGGGGTAATACGGCTATCGAGTTTTTGTGCACTCTCATCGCCCACCATTGCGCATCCCGCATCTATGAGGTTAGCCACGATGTTTTTCGCCAATTCTTCATCCAGTTTACGATCAAGAAGAAGGGTTTCCATTGCCCCACAAATTCCTGTGCGGCGCATTTTGGCATTCAAGGTGACTTCCAGTGCAGTGGACGGGTCGACATCATCGTGAACATAAATATGGCATATTCCATCCAAATGCGAGAAAACGGGCATCCGCGCTTCATTCATGACGCGCCCTGTGAGGCCTTTACCACCGCGCGGTATCATCACATCGATATATTGATTGGCGACCAGCATTGCGCCCACAACATCACGGTCAGGCACTGGTATCATAGAAACAGCAGCAGGCGGAAGATTATGCTCCTCCAAAGCCTCACCAATAAGTTGGTGTAGTGCCAGTGATGAGTGTAGGCTTTCTGACCCCCCACGTAAAATCACCGCATTACGAGACTTGAGACACAGCGCCGCCGCATCAACGGTCACATTAGGGCGTGATTCATAGATCATGCCCAGCACACCGATTGGTGCAGAAACACGTGAGATTTTAAGGCCGTTCGGACGCGTCGTATCCCAAAGGCTGCGCCCAACCGGGTCGGGCAGAGCGGCAATCGCCTCAACGCCGTCAGCCATTCCATCTATTCGTGCAGGGGTAAGGGTAAGGCGATCGAGCAGGGCAGCGGTTAAACCTTTTTCTTCACCGGCCTTAGTATCCTTTTCATTTTCCGAGATAATATAGTCTTTGTTCTCACGAATTTTCACAGCGACACAGTGCAGTAAAGCGTTGATTTGCTCTTCGGTTGTCTGTGAAAGCTTACGAGAAGCTGATTTAGCCGCACGACCAAGCGCGGAGACTAAGTCTTCGGGGGATAGGGAGGTAAGGTTTCGCTCGGCACTCATGCAAAGATACTCCTTTAAGAGGATTAACGCAGGTTGCCGCCGATCTCCTTGATTGAATCCTGAATAAGATTGTCGTTTGTTTTCTTATCCAGTTTGGCATTAATAATTTCAGCCGTTACATTCAACGCAAGTTCAGCCGCACTACGACGAATTTCTTCGGTTGCGTCCTGCTCCATACGTATTAGACGCTCTTTAAGCTGACGCTCGCGGCGTTCAATGCTGTCGGTAAGCTCTTCTTCAGCTTTATTTCGGATTTCAGCGGCCTGCTGCTCTGCTTTGCGTACAATATTTTGCGCATCACTGACGGCGTCACGATGTTTGCGTTGGTATTGTGCAAGAAGTTCCTGCGCTTCAACGCGTAAATTTTCTGCATCTTCAATACGTTTGCGGATTTCTTCAATACGGGAGTCGAGCAATCCGGTTACTTTGCTTTGGCCCAGCTTAAATGCGCCGATTACAAAAACAACAAACGAGAAGAGAAACCAAAGTTTTGTGCCGTCGAGAAAAAATTCCATCATGGTCTAGGCCGCCTTCTTTTTACCTTGTAGGGATGAAACAATACTGGAGGCATAGGACTCGTCGACTTTAACGCCAATAATTCGTTCCGCCGCTTCTGCTGCGACTTTAGCCGCTACTGTATCAATTTCAGACATAACCGCTGTCTTTGCATCGGAAACAGCCTTTTCGGTTTTTTCCATTTCAGCCGCAGCGCGCTCTGTATATTCTTTAGTCATTTTTTCTGTTTTGGCTTTGATATCACCTTCAACAGTTGCAAATGCCTCAGAAGAAGTATGACGTGCTTCCTGAAGAATTTCTTCATAAGCGCCGCGAACCTTTTCGGCTTCATTTTTAAGATCATCCGCCATATCAAGATCGTTTTGAATGTGCCCTTGGCGGGTGTCCAAAACCTTTGAGATGTCGGGTAGGGTCTTTCTAGAGAAGAAGATGTAAAGCAGGATGAAAACAGCCGTCAACCAGAAAATCTGGGTTGGAAATGTCGATGGATCAAACTGAGGCAAGCCCTCAGCATGTTTCTCGCCATGTCCACCTTCATAACCTTCTTTAGCATGGTCACCACCGTGGTCACCATGATGCAACGGAATGGTCGCGCTTTCCTGATCTGCCGCAGAGTCAATTTCATGTTCAATATCGTGACCATAATGTTTGATAGACTCACTGGAATTATAACGTTTATCACCATTTTCATGCACCTCTTCTAAAGGGACATTAACCTCGTAATCTTGTGCAATTGCCTGCAAAGATAGAGATGGTGAAACCATCATTGCCGTTAAGGCTATAAGAAAAGCGTACCTTTTCATCCTGCTTATAATCTCTCTTAGAAATTTAATCTGTTTCAGCGATTAGTTGCTGAACAGGATCATGAACGAGATAACAAGTGCGAAAATCGCAAGAGCTTCTGTAAGTGCGAATGTAAGAAGAAACTTCTTTTCTAACAATTCGAAAGATGAAGGGTTACGGCCAATCGCTTCGTTGTATGATGAGAATATCATACCTAATGCGATACCTACTGCAGCGATTGGTAGCAGTGCTAGTGCGGCAGCGATGAGTTTTACAGCTTCAGTTTCCATTTAATTTTTCCTTTCATAGATTTGAAACAATGTGAACTAGTTAATCTAAACCTTGTTTATAATGAGCGTGATCCTACAGATTTAATGATGGATTTCAATAGTATCTTTCAAATAAATACATGTAAGGAGCGTAAAAACGTATGCTTGCAAATAAGCAACCAGGAATTCCAGCGCTATCAACAATACGTTAAATCCAGCAGGGACGATTGCCGCGACGTATTCAAAGCCACCAAGGCTAAGGCTAGCAAGCGCTACGGAAAATCCAGCAAACACTTTCAATACCACGTGTCCGGCCATCATATTTGCGAATAAACGTACAGAAAGCGTGATAGGGCGAACCAAGAACGATATCAGCTCCAACGGAATAAGCAAGACAAGCAAGGCCGGTGGCACCCCCGGTGGCATGAAAAGAGAGAAAAAGTGCGTGCCGTGACGCGCAATACCGATAAAAATGATCATAAAAAAGAGCATCATGGCTATCGCGCCGGTAACTATAATATGGCTCGTATATGTGAAGGAATAGGGGAGCATACCCAGCATGTTTCCAAGTAATACAAAAACAAAAATAGTGAATACGAGTGGAAAGTACTCACGACCTTTTTGCCCTAAATTTTCTCGGATCATTCCGGCAACAAACTGATAGACCATTTCGGTCACCATCTGAAGGCGTCCGGGAACAAGGGCTTTTTGTTGCATGGATGCAGATAGAAAAATAATTGATGTCACAGCAGCTAAAATCATCCATAAAGATGAATTGGTGAATGAGAGATCATACCCTGCCGCGTCGAATTTAACGATTGGCTCGATAACAAACTGATGAATTGGGCTTGCCATTTATTTTAAAACCTTCAACTTAATCTTAGTTTTTTACTCATTCCGTTTTATCAGAATCATTGTTTGGCGTGGTTTTAGCGTGTTTTTCATGGCTATGCAAGTCAGAAAATCCAACTGTGCCACCAATATTTTTCGACGCCTTGTATATATTCAATACGCCAGAGCCAACCCCCAGTAATAAAAGGATAATTATGAACACTGGTTCTGTGTCCAACCAGTTATCAATGAAATACCCTATGACAATCCCGCCGATAATCGGCGCGGTAAATTCCATTCCGGCCTGTAAAGAACTGCCAGCGCCTTTATCTTGCTCGTCATGACCGCGCAAGGTTTTGATTTTTGCATCTAGTTCTGCAATATCAGCGTTATCAGGGTCTTTGGTCTCTATTGTTTTTTTATCAGACATTTCAAACGGCCTCTCATGCAGCTTCTACGAATTCAAAGCTTTGTTGTAAATCAACGGATACTAATTGCGACACACCACGCTCTGCCATCGTCACACCATAAAGTCTGTCCATCCGCGCCATCGTTAAACGGTGGTGGGTGATGACAAGAAAGCGGGTTTTTCCTTGCTCGGCGATTTCCTCAAGCAAATCACACACCCGATCCACATTGGCGTCATCGAGTGGTGCGTCAATCTCATCCAGTACGCAGATTGGTGAGGGATTTGTCAAAAACATCGCAAAGATCAAAGCTATGGACGCCAGTGTTTGTTCCCCGCCTGAAAGCAATGAAAGCGATTGTAGCGCCTTACCCGGTGGCTGTGCAAAAATCTCGAGGCCCGATTTTAGTGGGTCATCCGAATCTATAAGCGCAAGATGCGCACGTCCGCCCCCATAAAGCTGTACGAACAAACGTCCGAAATGGGTGTTGACGTGCTCGAACGCATTAACCAGACGCTCTCGCGCTTCTTTATTGATCTTGGTGATTGCGCCGCGCAGCTCCTCAATGGCTTGCACGAGATCATTGCGCTCTGACAGGATCGTGCCGACTTCGCCCTCTAAGGCGCTAGCTTCTTCTTCTGCGCGTAAATTGACTGCGCCTATTTGGTCGCGTTCGCGCACGAGCTGATCCTTTTGTAGCTTAAAAGCATCGGGCTTCATTTCAGCCGCGTTTGTAAGATCAGCTGCACAATGCTGGGGAAGCTGACTAGGCGCTACCTCGAATTTATCGACAATAGCCTTTTTCATGGTTTCGTACTGTTCTTGCAGCGCTGAGAGCGTCGCCTGCGCATGGGCGCGTGTCTCGCGGGCTCCGCCTAAGGTGTTTTCGGCATCTTTCAATGCGCGCGCAGTCTCGGCTACGGCTGTTTCGGTGATGGCGAGTTTTTCCGCAGCATTGTTACGTTTTTTATCGAGCATAGATATATTGACGAGCAATTGTTCTTTCTTATCGTCATGATCCTGTGGCTGTTCATTAAGTTCAGTCAATTTCTCACCGAGAGCGTCGCTGCGCTCTGAGAGCTGCTTGAGGCGCTCTTTCGCACGGATGGAGCGGTTCTGTAAATTGACCCGCTCATCAGCAATCGCATGAAGGCGCGCCTGACGGGTGTTTTGTTGTTGTTGGATAATGTCAAAGTTGCGAACAGCTTCAGCGTGTGCGCTGCGTGTTTCAGCGAGTTTCGATTTAAGCTCTTCCAGCTTACCTTCTTTCTCGCTATCGGCCTTTTTCTCATAGGTTTTGAGCTGTGCCTCATCGGACTTAAGAGAGCTTTGTAGCTCAGCTATATCAGCTGCCGAGGTCTTGATCGTTTCTTCTAATCGCTCCATGGCGGCAATCGTCCGCGCCTGTTTTTCGCGATGATCTGAGAGCTCGCGACGAAGGCCGGTAAGGGTGCTTTCAATCTCGTTTCTCTCTTGACGTTTTGCCTTAATATTGCTCTGTAAATCATTCTGTTTATTTATAAAATCATTTAAAGAGTTTTCACATTTTTCAACGCTACGCTCCATGCCTGAGCGCTTTGCGTTCAGCTCGGAAAGTTTGTTTTTTTGCTCGAGGTGCTGGGCATGACGATCAGCTGCTTCGGCCTTAATGCGATATCCATCCCAGCGCCAATATGTTCCGCCGCGTGAAACGAGAGATTGGCCGGGCTTTAAACTTTCCCAAAGTTTATTGCCACTGTCCTCGTCCGGTACGATACCGATTTGACTGAGCGCGGGCTTTAGCGCAACAGGCGCGGAGACGTGTGGTGCTAGTGGCTCTATACCAGGGGGAAGAACGGGCAGGTCGCCGCGCTCTGATCCTTTGAGCCATGAGGTCGCGGCCTTATCATCCAGTGAAGCCATGAGCGTATCGCCGAGCGCGCGTGACAATGCCTTCTCAAAGCCTTTATCAGGCTGAACAAAACCAAGAACAGGCTCGAAATCATCTTCATTCTCTGTATTAACAATCTTTTCCAAGATATTGATTTCAGCTTCAAATTCTGAAAAAGCCTTTTCAGTTTCACGTAAGGATTTGCGTGCCTCCTCAATCTTCGGGCTAATGCCGTCAAGTGCATTCGTGTCGTTGGAGACGTGCTCCTGAAGGCCTTCGGACTTAGTCTCAAGCTTCGCAATCTCGCTATTAAAGTCCTTGCTTGCATGAGGTTGAGAGGTTTTAAGCGTTTCAAGTTCTCGCTCCGCATTGCTTTTACGGCTTTGCAATGTCTCCAATCGAGAGGATGTAGATGCTATGCGTTGCGCCAGAGAATCCTTTTGCGCTTTTATTTCAGCAGTTGTTTGCATGAGCGCGTTATAGCGCGCTTCCAGATCGATAACTATTTCTTCCAGCTCGGCGCAGATTTTTTTCTTAGCCTCCAGCGCATCGCCGGCTTTTTCCTGATCGGCTAAAATGGTTTTATGCTCGCCATCGTTACGGCTGAGTGTTTCTGTATGTTCGGCCAATTCGCGGCTGGCATGCTCGTGATCTGTCTTGGTTTGCGCCATTTGCTCTGTTGCTTCGGTCAGCATTTTGAGGTGATGCGCGGCTTCATCCTCAAGGCGCTGTAATGCTAGTTTTTGCGCTTGAAGTGCGGCAGCAGCTTCTGCCTCCGCACGGCGTAGCGTGGGTAGATCTTCGGCCTGCGTGTTCTGTGTTTTGGTAAGGTGTGTCACTACAGCCAGACGATCAGCAACAACGCTCTCAGCCTCACCATGTTTCGAGCGCATATCGCGCATACGCTCTTCTAAAGTACGCCATTCAATATAGGCTATCTGGACTTCAAGTTGACGGATTTGAGCGCTTAAATTCTTATAACGCGCAGCCTGACGCGCTTGCCGCTTAAGTGAGTTTAAACGTCCCTCCATGCTGCCAAGCAAATCCTGCATACGCGTTAAGTTCGAATCAGCGGCTTTGAGGCGAAGTTCGGCCTCGTGTCTACGGGCGAAAAGACCTGAAATCCCGGCCGATTCTTCCAAGACCATACGGCGATCAAGCGGCTTAGCATTGATCATTTCGGTGACGCGGCCTTGAGATACAAGAGCAGGGGAGTTCGCACCCGTAACTGTATCGGCGAATAGCATCTGTACATCGCGCGCACGCGCATTGCGGCCATTGATCTTATAGTTAGAGCCGTGATCACGCTCAATTTTACGGGTTATTTCAATCTCATCCGCTGCATTATAAGCGGCTGGCGCGGTGCGTTCGGGGTTGCTCATCACAAGTGAGACTTCGGCAATATTGCGCTTGGAACGCTTTTCCGTACCGTTAAAGATTACATCTTCCATACCGCCGCCGCGCATGCGCTTGGCCGAGCTTTCGCCCATCACCCAACGCAATGCCTCGACAAGGTTGGATTTTCCACAACCGTTCGGCCCTACAACGCCACTAAGACCGGGCCCTATTTCAAGCTCGGTCTTTTCGACGAACGACTTAAAGCCGTTTATGCGAAGGCGTTCAAATTGAAGCATGGATTAATGATCGTGCTTGCTGTCATCTGCCTCGGCTTCAGCGTCAGGTGCACCTTCCGCATTCGAGCCTTCGTTTTCCGAGCTGTCATTTGCTAAGCCAAGCTCTTCAAGGGCTTGATTGAGGTTCTGCTCGAACCCAGCTAGGTCGCGTGCGCCCATGATCTTAACCTGATTATTTACAACAAAACTTGGTGTAGAGCTTACATTCCAGACTTCTGATGCAGCCTTAACACCACCAACAATAGACTCACGCAATTGCTCGTTATTTACACAGGCCTCAAAAAGTTCACTGCTCATACCGTATCCAGCTGCTTTTTTCTCTAACTCTTTTAGGTAACGTGGGGAAAATGCCCACTCGGCCTGAGTGGCGAATAAATCGTCAATGAAATCGAAATAGCGATCTTCTGGCAGACATCGCGCGACCATGCTGGCTTGCAATGCCACAGCATTTAGGGGGAAGTCAGAATATACAACATACGCACGGCCAGTGTCAGTATAGGCTTTCTTGAAATCACCCATTACATTTCTATGAAAATCAGCACAATGGCTACAATTCAATGAAGCGAATTCAGCAATTTTAATAGGAGCGCTTGGATTGCCGATAATGCGGTCTTTCATCGCCGCCTCAACATCAAAATCAATATATTGCTTGTCAGAGCTTTGCGAAGCAGAACTTGTTTCTTTTGCCTCTTCTGACATAGTGTCTGCGCGCTTTTCTCCCATGCTGGAAAGATAGTAGCTGACACCGAAGAGAATAACAGCTACGGCACCAACGCCAAGCATGAGTTTATTGGATACTTTAGGCATGAGTGCCTTCCTCCATCAAAAATTAAAATTACGGATTATGGCGCTAGTAAAGCGTTTTCCAATAATTATTACAAACTTTAAATGGTGAATACGCTGCTTTTGATGTTAATAATTCCAATATGAATGATTATTTTCATGCTATTGGCTGTCTAGGCTTACAATCACATAGTCCCTAGGATCGCCATTTATTTGATCACCCATTGGGAAAATATCAATACGTGTTGAGGCAACGCCTGAATCTTTGAGAAAATTTTTGACGATTATAGCGCGTTCCAGCGATATACGGCGTGCTGACATAGTATCCTGATCTCCAGCCTCCACTGTCGCATAGGAGAGGATTTTCAACCGATGATCGGAAGATATAAAATCAGGGCGGTCAAGTATCTCTCTTTTATGTGTTTCGGATAGCTCGATTATATTGGGTTGAAAGTATAGCTTTGCGCTGCCAACGGGTGCGGCAATAGGCTCTATACCCTCAATCTGGTCAAGGATTTCTTGGGCGTTAGGCATAACCAAACTCCCTTCATCCAAGTCCTGTGCAAGAGCGGGGAGGGCAAAACACGTGACTAAAGCTATCGATAAAAAGAATAAGCGCATATGCAAAGCATATCTGATTCTAAAGCGGAATGAAAAGCAGGATTTACTTAGCTACGCCACGTAAAATCTTTTTCATCTCGTCATACACGCCGCCATTGGCAGCCAGAATATTGCCTGTAACAAGCGGGGATTTGTTGTCTTTATCCATCTCGCAGACAAAGCCTCCAGCTTCCTTTACAATCAACATACCCGCCGCAATATCCCAAGGTTTTAGCTTGCGCTCCCAATATGATTCGTAGCGTCCGGCCGCGACATAGGCCAGATCAAGCGCGGCAGATCCAAAACGGCGCAAGCCCGGCGCAACTGCCAGTACTGCGCTATATTCTTTGATAAATTGGGCTTGTGATTCAACAGTGCGGCGTGGCGCTCCTGTAGCGATCGTCGCTTGCATGAGATCACGACGCCCTGATACGCGAAGGCGCTTGTTCCCACGGATAAATGCACCACCATTTTTTTCGGCCGTAAACATCTCGTCTTTAACAGGATCGTAAACTAGACCGTGCGTAATATCGCCCTTTGTCTGCAACGCTATGGAGATACACCAATGCGGCAGGCCGTGTAGGAAGTTGGTTGTGCCGTCCAGCGGGTCGATGATCCAGCAAAAATCTTTGTTATCACCATCAACCTTACCGCTTTCTTCCATGTGAAAGCAGTATGAAGGGTGCGCCTTTTTAAGCTCGTTAAATATAATTTCTTCCGAGCGTCGATCAGCCGCACTCACAAAGTCCCCGGGACCTTTTTGACTAACTTGAAGCTGTTCGACTTCGCCAAAATCACGAAGCAGGACGCGTGCCGCTTTCTCCGCCGCGCGGATCATAACGGTCATAATAGGGGATTGCATAGCCATGATAAACTAATCCTTCGCGCGTTCGACGTAAGTGGCGTCTTCTGTTTTTACGACGATACGTGTACCCACATCGATAAAGGGCGGCACCATTACTTTTACGCCATTGGCCAATATTGCAGGTTTATAAGACGTTGTTGCGGTTTGACCTTTAATTACAGGCTCGGCCTCTACAATTTCAGCGACCACACTGTCTGGCAAGCTCACACCCAGCGGCTCGCCCTCAAATGTTTCGATTTCAACAAGCATACCTTCTTCTAGAAAAGCTGCTGAAAAACCGATGATCTCTTTGTTGACCATGATTTGCTCGAAGTTTGAGGTATGCATGAAGGTGTAAGCCTCGCCATCGTCAAACAAGAATTGGTATTGCTCCTGCTCCAAACGCACGCGCTCGACGGTTTCCTGCGTGCGAAAGCGAACATTTGTTTTGTTACCGGCGCGGATATCGCGCATTTCAACTTGAGATACGGCTGCACCTTTGCCCGGCTGGTTCAGTTCGTTCTTGATAATGACCCAAAGCTTGCCTTCATAATCAATTACATTGCCTTTACGAAGGGTGATAGCATTAACTTTCATCTTTTCTCATCCATTAATATTGAGCGCCCAAGACTTTCGAGGCGCATTTTTATGTCCTGATCTTCTACGCAATTTAGAGTGCCTGATAAAGACTTTTTTTCAACTTCCGTCAAGGGTGGAGGCATTTTTTTTCTTTTCAGGTCTTGTGCATTGACAGGAACCTGAACAAATTTTATGGCTGAGATCCAGCGCTCGCCAAATACCTGATTGATACGCTCTAAGATCAGATCTTTTTGATAGTGGAGCAAAGTAGCATCCGCGCTGCTTGCCGCAATCTCAAGCGTGGCTGTAGGTTTGCCTTTAACCGGCCCTTTGCGGTAGTTGAGCTTAATGGGTTGCGCCTTGTGCGCCATTTTTGCTCCGACGATTGTCTCCCAATGATTTATGATGCGCCCAAGCGCAATATACTTGCGTTCAAAGGCAAGTCCTGCAATTTTGGCGGTGGCTTCAGATAATGTGCGCATGTGCAAGATTTAACGATAAATATGACTAACAGCAAGAAAAGTGAAAAACTGATCCGTGAATTACGGGGACAACTTTTGAATTGGTATGACCGTCATAAGCGTGTATTGCCATGGCGCGCCATTAATGATGCCCGCCCTGATCCTTATCATGTCTGGTTATCGGAGATAATGCTTCAGCAAACGACAGTACAGGCGGTTAAGGATTACTATATAAAATTTTTATCGTTTTGGCCAACAATTCACGATTTGGCAGCAGCCGAGGAGGCCGATGTCATGGCCGCTTGGGCTGGGCTAGGTTATTACGCCCGTGCTCGTAACCTGCATAAATGCGCGAAAATTGTTGCTGAGCGTGGCGGCGTTTTCCCCGATAATGAGATCGAGCTTAAAAAACTTCCTGGAATTGGGGATTATACCAGTGCGGCAATTTCTGCAATCGCATTTAATAGCCCTGCCACAGTTATGGATGGTAATATAGAACGCGTTGTTGCAAGACTGTTTAACATCCGCGAGCCATTGCCTAAGTCTAAGCCGCTATTTAAGGCGCAAACAGCAAAATTCTTTGACGGTTTTTATGAGCGCCCTGGTGATTTAGCGCAAGCATTCATGGATCTGGGAGCAAGCATATGCATTCCCAAATCCCCTCGCTGTTCCCTATGCCCATTAAGTGAGAACTGCCAAGCCTATAATCTCGATGACCCACGAACATTGCCCGTAAAATCGCCGAAGAAGAAGCGGCCGCAAAAATACGGATATGTCTATTTTGTGAAAGATAACACTGGCCAGCTTTTATTTGAAAAACGAAAGCCTGAAGGTTTACTCGGAGGGATGGTCGGTCTTCCGACGAGCGAATGGATCGGTGATGATGGGCCGTCACATTTAGATGTTATGACTGATATCTTACCCTATAAAGGCTTGTATATTGATCATGTTTTTACACATTTTGATCTTAGGCTTCATCTATGCGAAGCGCATATATCGGGCAATAAGGTGGACAGGTTTATATATGGAAGTAAGGGGGAAATGCAGAAGGCTTTGCCCACGGTCTTTGCCAAAGCCATGAAATTATATGAATAATTGCTGATTTATTTCGTACGAAGTTGAATAGAGGGGTGCACTCATAGTATAATTAAATTTACAAATCTTGTATCACGACAGCAGGCGCAATGAAAAAACATATAAAATCGCTCTCATATATAGGTGCGTTTTCGCTTCTAGCACTAGCATCCACTGCACTGGCTCAGGAAGACGAGAGTTATCTACTGTACGAGAAGCCGGTGATGACGACTCTCTCTCAAATGTATTGGGCGCTGGATAAGCTTTCACTACAAGATGATGTGGCAGTCGATAACTTCATGTTTATCAACGAGTGTAACCTTTTCCTTGAATATTATCACAATGAATTCGAGTGGAAATCCATCCGGAAATCCACACGTAAATATATTCAAAATAATAAAAGCATGTTTCCTGTTCGCTTTGAGATAGAACAGCCGCTTGAAATGGCGGATTATGATTTCGACACGGAAACATTTGAGATCAAAGATGAATTCAAGATCGATAACATCAAGCTTTTTGAGGTTCAAACACCTGAATATCAAAAGGACGTATGTAATATGTCGGGCCACCGCGAGTTAAAAGATTATCCTCGTGGGCTTGTTGTTGAATTTGCTAAGCCGCTGACATTGACCAACATTAAAATGTCACCCGAAGATGCCCGTCAATATATCGAGTTTAAAAAGATAGTCAAAAATTCTGGGCCACGAGGCTCTAAAATTTATTATTCAAATCGTGAAGCATATATAGTCATGAAGATAAAAGTATTCTCCGTTAAGGGGGATGAAAAGGGCGCGAGCGGCAGCATGCTGGCAAGGGTTCTTGCGGCTCTGGAATCCATCGATGTCTATGCGGATAAGGAAAGGCGCTATCTGATGTATTCGACAAAATTCCGCGATAGTACAAATGGGTCTAGTGCTGAGGAAATCCTTCGTAAGCGAGTGCTCGAACGTTTGAAGATCAAGCGCGAAGAAGACGCGCGAAAAGCAGCTGAGGACGCTGAAAAAGCAAAGGCCCAAGAAGCCGCAGATTCGGCGTCTTAGTTTGTTTCAGCTCTGATTATACTTCGGAGCTCGTCAATAGGCTTATGTTTGTCGCCATCTTCGAAATGCCAATATGTCCACCCATTACATGACGGCGCATCTTGTAAAGTTGCCCCCACTTTATGTATTGAGCCGCGCACAATCTCGATACGGTTTTGCGCGGCAACACTTCCATCAGCGTGAACTGTGACTTTATGCTTCTTCTTCTTATCCGTTAGTGTCATCCCCGGCTTGATAAGGCCACGCTCAACCAGTGTGCCGAAAGCCACGCGCGGCTGTTCTCGCTTTTGTTTGAGGTCTATCAGATTGTCGGCCAGCGTATCAATGCCATCAATGCGTTTCTGCGCGACCTTGGCATAGCTTTCCTCACGCTCAAGGCCAATATAGTGCCGTCCTAGCTTCTTGGCTACCGCCCCTGTGGTGCCAGTTCCAAAGAACGGGTCAAGCACTGTATCGCCTTTTTTCGTAGAGGACATGATCACCCGATAAAGCAAGCTTTCTGGCTTTTGCGTCGGGTGCGCCTTATCACCATTCTCATTCTTCAGGCGTTCGGAACCTGTGCAAAGGGGCAGTGTCCAATCACTGCGCATTTGAAGATCATCATTCATCATCTTCATCGCATCGTAATTAAACGTATATTTGCTTTTCTCGGTCTTTCCCGCCCAGATCAATGTTTCATGCGCATTGCAGAAACGACGACCACGGAAGTTCGGCATCGGGTTGGTTTTACGCCAGATAACATCATTCAATATCCAAAACCCCATATCCTGCAAGATATATCCAAGGCGGAAGATGTTATGATAGCTACCGATCACCCAGATCGCGCCATCATCTTTTAATGTTTCACGCGCGGCCGATAGCCATTCACGGGTAAAGTCATCGTACTTTTGCAAAGACTCGAACTGATCCCAATGATCATCAACGGCATCAACTTTTGAATTATTCGGACGGTGAAGGTCACCGCCAAGCTGTAGATTGTAGGGAGGATCGGCAAAGATAAGGTCGATAGATTTCGGCGGCAAGGTCTTAAGGCCCTCAACACAATCGCCGATAATAATTTGATCCTTTGGCAAATCGATTTTCGATTTTGTCATCAGTGTATCTCCTGTAAACCACTTTAACGTCGCGACCGCGGCGCGCGAATAATTTCGCGGCAGCCTTAGTGGCGTTTGAACGATATGAGGAGGCACTATGAGTCAAAGCCGATTCGCCGTCAAGAAAAAAAGACGATTCATATAATAGATTCAAGGTTCTATGTAAGAGTCTTAAGATTCAAAATCTGAGTCGGATCAAAGGCTTAGGTCTGTTTTTGAGTCGTGCCGAACGCGATGAAATTTTTTATCGGCGCATAGGATTTTCGATGATGATCTGTGATGCCATGTACATCAATTCCGGCTAAATGCGCTTTGGAGGGGTAGCCGACATTGCTCTCCCACCCATAATGGGAATGCTTTTCGGCGAGGGTGTGCATGATCTTATCGCGCGTATATTTGGCCACAATCGAGGCCGCCGCGATGGATTTGGATTTACTATCCCCTTTGACAACTGCCGTTGCAGGGCAGGGCAGATTACGAGGAAGTTTGTTCCCATCAATAAGTGCATGTCCCATCGTCATATCAATCGCCACATATGCCCGCTCCATCGCGCGAAGGCTGGCTTGCAGAATGTTAATCTCGTCGATTTCGGCGGGCGCTACCTCGGCTATGCCGTACGTACAATGCGCGGTAATTTCGCCGTATAGGGTTTCCAGCTTTTTCCAGCTCAGCTTTTTGCTGTCCTTCACCTCAGAAATAAAGGGCATGGCGCGCACCTCAGGCGGGATATAGACACACGCCGCTACAACCGGGCCAGCCAAAGGCCCGCGCCCAACTTCGTCTATGCCGCAAACGAGGACGTCTTGTTGGTCTTCAAGGGTGAAGTCCGCGCTAACCATTGAGTGATTTGCTGGCAATCTCGAATACATCGGGGGCGATGTCGGGGGTTTCTAAAATCCGCTCTAGCTCAACTTTCATTTTCTCCTGACGATCGGCGGTATAGCGTTTCCATTCCCGCATAGGCGTTAACAGCCGTGCCGCGATCTGCGGATTAATGGCGTTCAACTCAATAATTGCATCCGCTAAAAACGTATATCCAGACCCGTCGGCGGCGTGGAAGCTTACCGGATTATTCATCGCGAAAGCGGCATAAACACTGCGCGCCCTATTTGGATTTTTTATATTAAAGTCAGGATGCTCTCGTAAATCTTTAAGATTTTGGATGATCTGCGGATGTTTGGCCGAAGCTTGAAGCCCAAACCACTTATCAATAACAAGTTGATAATCTTTAAAGCGTGCATGGAAGTCGCCGAAGCATTCTTCACGTGCCGGTCTATCCATATCCACAAGGATAGAAAGCGCCGCGACGCGGTCGGTCATATTGTCCGCATTCTCATAATGCTTCTTGCATCGTCGCTCACACCCTGTGCCATGTGTTGAGGAAAGAACAGCCAGTGCCCAGTTGCGAAGACTGCGCTTACCCATAGCTTCTGGCGTAACCTCATATACATGTTGCGCATTTTCGGCGTAGATTTTATCCAGCAGCTTACGGTGCTCACGCTTGATTGATTTGATAATGATATCGCGCTGATCATTAATCAGCACAGGGTCAACCAATTCACGGCTTTGTCCAATATATCCAACGGCAGGAAGGCTAAGGATGCGCGCGAGCAATGCTTTATCACTCTCAGGCTCCAGCGCTTCTTCCAAAACCTTGCCGATAACCTCCATATAGCGCGGGCAGGGCGCAGCTTTCTCGTCCGCTGAGGCCTTATCCACCATAGCGTTTATCATCTTTAGGCCAATCTGCTGCGCCGCTTCCCAACGGTTAAACCCGTCAGTATCATTCAGCATCAAATAACTAAGCTCGGCATTGCCTTGGTCACTGATCAGTTTTACGGGCGCGCTAAAACCGCGCAAAATGGAGGGGACGGGCTTCTCGCTAAAGCCATCAAATGTGAATGTTTGCTCGGATTTAGTTAAGTGCAAAATTTCGGTGTCATCACGACCTGCAAAACCAAGCGCAACAGGGATATGCATAGGCTTCTTGTCTGTTTGCCCCGGTGTATCAGGGATTTCCTGACTGAGTTTAGCTTTATACGTTCCCGCCGCCTCATCATATTCACCTCTGAAGGTCACAACGGGCGTACCCGCTTGGCTGTACCAAAGGCGGAACTGGCTCAAATCAATGCCGCTCGCATCCTGCATCGCTTGTACGAAATCATCACAGGTCACGGCCTGCCCATCATGGCGGGAAAAGTAAAGGTCAGTGCCTTTGCGATAGTTTTCAGCGCCGAGAATAGTCTTCATCATGCGGATGACTTCCGCACCTTTTTCATACACAGTCATAGTGTAGAAATTATTGATCTCGATATAGTTGTCAGGGCGAATGGGATGCGCGAGTGGTCCTGCATCTTCAGGGAATTGGAGGCGGCGTAAAGATGTCACATCGTCAATGCGCTGAACCACGGGGGAGTTGAGGTCGGCGGAAAAACACTGATCGCGGAAAACCGTTAAACCCTCTTTCAGCGAGAGCTGAAACCAGTCACGACACGTCACGCGGTTGCCCGACCAATTGTGGAAATATTCATGCGCAATCACACTTTCCACGCGGCCAAAATCGCTGTCCGTTGCCGTTTCCTGCGCCGCCAGAACAAAGGCCGTGTTAAAGATGTTGAGCGAGGTATTCTCCATTGCGCCCATATTAAAGTCACTGACCGCAACGATGTTAAAGATATCGAGTTCATACTCCAGCCCATAAACATCCTCATCCCATTTCATAGAATTTTTTAGTGAGCGCATGGCGTGGCCGCACTGATCTTCATCACCCGGACGAACATAGATGTACAGATCAACTTCACGATCACTTTTGGTGGTGAAGGTGTCATGGATATGGTTTAAATCACCTGCAACCAGCGCGAACAGATAGCAAGGCTTCGGAAAAGGGTCTTCCCAGATGGTGAAATGGCGGTTATCACCCACCGCGTCACCATTAACGCGGTTACCATTGGACAGGAGAACTGGAAACTTCTCCTTATCCGCTTCGATGCGCACTGTAAAGACCGTCAAAACATCTGGGCGATCGGGGAAGTATGTGATGCGGCGAAACCCTTCGGCCTCGCATTGCGTACAATAATTTCCGCCCGACATATACAGCCCCTCTAGGCGTGTATTTTTCTCAGGGTAAATCTTGGTTTTAATCTCAAGCGTAAAGCTATCTTCCTGAGGCGGTGATATCGACATACCTTTATCGTCAATCGTATAGCCTGTGATCTTCCACCCATTGACCGTAATATTCAATAATTCCAGGTCTTCGCCGTGAAGATAGATGGGCTGTGCAAGCCCCTTGCGGCGATATTTGGCTTTCTGCGTAACTATTGTTTCGCCATCACGCAAATTAAAGTCGAGGTAAAGCTCCTCAATATCATACGGATAGGGCTGGTAATCTTTAAGATAAATAGTTTTTGGAGCATCTGTTTTCATACCCATATACATAGCCATCCTCGCGCGTAAGTACAAGCTTGTAAACAATACTTCTTTTCCATGTGATTTTGTCAGGTGCAAATAATTATATTGACATATGTCGGCTGTTGCTTTAAATAATTTTTCATTATGAAAATGAAAGAGATGAGCTTAAAAATAATAAGCAACAGCAGCTTTCTAGCTGGAAGCTTGGCTACAGTGGAATCTGCTACGGGCTGGGTTTCAAAGAATGTATTAGACCCTGTTGGGCACTTTGTACTTTCAAACGGATTATCATCGCCAAATGCCGAAATGGTTGCATTTGGTGGTGTTGGCCTAACAACCGCTGCGGTAATGTCATGTATGAACAAGTTTAAATACATGCCCCATGTATTGCTTCCGGCTAATGGGATGTTAACGGCAAACGGC
The DNA here is from genome assembly GCA_019634145.1 of Micavibrio sp. GTDB lineage: Bacteria > Pseudomonadota > Alphaproteobacteria > Micavibrionales > Micavibrionaceae > TMED27. The sequence continues at coordinate 25,853 of JAHQVU010000008.1, forward strand.
CTTCATATGGTCGCATCATCGGCTGGTGATCCTGCTTTAATTACATCTGGCTTACTTTTAGCATCCTCAAATTCATTTGGTGGATTCGGGACGATAAATTATCATATGTTAAGAGGTGAAATTCAGCCAGATACTCATGGGGCAGGGACTTCTTACGCTGGCGCTCAAATCATGGCGGCAGGTGCGTGTTTAAACGATGCTTTGTTAATATCAATCGGTTCGGCTTTTACTATCGATGGGTGCATTCGCGCTGCCGGCAATGATCGCGGGTGGGAGCCTTATAAAGATGCATTGAAAACGCTATTTTTCATGAAATCGGACGCCGCAGAGCGCGTGCAAACTAAAACCATGAATGAGCCCGCTCCTAAGCATGATAACTCTGATATCAATCCTCCATCCTAGAAGTCATTGTTCAAATAAACTCTTCTTGGCGTATCTGTTTTCATGCCAACATACATAGACGAAAACACTGACTTTGAAAATAGGGTGTATGACAGGAAAAAAATCCTGGCAATGAAAGGAATAATATCCCATAAGGGCATTAGGGAATTCCCGCATGGGGTTTCTGGCGGCTCGCGCTTCGAAGCGCAAACGTTCAAATAAGCCGCTTTGAAGAACCTGCCATACGAAAATGAATATACGCGCTTATGAACGGGCGCCCGTTTTTTATAATCTCGCGAACAGGAAAGAAGACTTATGCGAAAAATCGGAAAAACCCTGCAATTTATAAACGTTTTCGGGAATTTACCCCGAAGGACGCCATTTTTGTTGCTCTTTAAATTTCCAACGCCATATCGTTCCGATGGATGAGTTCTATTCGACCCGCATAGCCTAGAATATTGGCGATCTCCTTGCTTCGCTTACCGATGATAAGGGCAGCATTTTCCGCGTCATAGGCGCTTAAGCCAAGACCTAGAACCTTACCGTCCGGCGCTTTGATCTCCACCGCATCCCCGCGCTTGAATTTTCCGCTTACGACATTTATTCCGACAGGCAGTAGGCTCTTTCCTGATTGCAGAGCCGAAAGCGCGCCTGCATCCACTGTTACAGACCCCTTTGGCGACATATGTGCGCCAATCCACTTCTTGCGGGCGCTATCACCACTGCCTTTGGCGGCGAAAAGCGTTGCATTGTTTTGGGATATATCACGCAAAACATGCTCGGCTTGCCCATCGGTAATGATAAGGGATATGCCCGCCCGTACGGCAGCAATCGCCGCTGAAATTTTGCTTTTCATCCCGCCCGTAGACAACCCTGCCACGGCATCACCCGCCATCGCGATATGCTCATCAGTGATGGTTTCAACCAAGGCGATATGTTTAGCATCGGGGTTTTTGTGCGGATTGTCGGTATATAGCCCGTCAATGGTGGAGAGCAGCACAACCGTATCTGCTCCAATCATTTGCGCCACGCGTACGGCCAGACGGTCGTTATCGCCAAATCGAATTTCTTCCGTAGAGATCGTGTCATTCTCATTAATCACGGGAACAATCCCGCGCTTTAGCAAGGTCAGTAAGGTCGCGCGGGCATTTAAGTGCATACGGCGGTTTTCCGTCTCACTCATTGTGAGCAATACTTGCGCGGTGTTGATCTCGTGTTTTGCCAACGCGCTGTGCCAGCCGTTAAAGACGTGATATTGCCCAACCGCAGAGGCCGCTTGTTTGACTTCTAATGGAATATCGCGCGGGCGTGTTTCGGGTGTTATACCAAGGGCAGGGCGGCCAAGTGCAATCCCACCAGAGGATACGACGACCACCTTTTTACCTATGGATTGAAGCGCGGCAATATCGCTCGCCATCGCGTTAAGCCAGTCTTCTTTTACGCCATGCCCGTCATTTTCAGCGATCAAAGCGGTGCCGACTTTCAAGACGATGAGGTTGGCATTGTTGATCGCGTCAATCGCATTCACGGCTCAAATCCTTCTTCCTCAACGCCTTCCCCGTATTTTTCGCGGTAAATCACTTTGCCGAGCGCATAAAGCACATTCATAGTCCCCATTTTAGCCGCCGCCGACATCGCCATAACTGGCTTTTTAATTGCGTCTTCAAGCATTTTGCGCTGATCTTCGGCAAGATCATCACCTAGCGCGTCAATCTTATTAATAACGACAATTTCTTCTTTTCTTCCAAGAAGCTCGTCATATTTCTCCATCTCGGTGCGAATCGTATGGTATGCGCCGACAATATCGTCTTGTGTGCAATCAATCAGATGAAGGATCACATTTGTGCGTTCGACATGTCCAAGAAAGCGATCGCCGAGGCCGTGCCCTTCATGCGCACCCTCGATTAGGCCAGGAATATCGGCAATGACAAAATCATAATCCCCCGCTTTAACAACGCCCAAATTCGGGTGCAGCGTCGTAAACGGATAATCAGCAATTTTGGGCTTGGCATTTGAAACAGCCGCGAGGAAAGTGGATTTTCCGGCATTCGGAAGGCCAACAAGCCCGGCATCAGCAATAAGCTTTAGGCGTAACCAAACCGTTAATTCTTGTCCGGGCCAGCCGGGGGTTGTCTTACGCGGCGCTTGATTGGTCGAGCTTTTATAGTGCGCATTCCCGTGACCGCCATCACCACCTTTGAGGAAAACCATGCGCTGACCATCTTCAGTGAAATCAGCGAGAACGGTCTCGCCATCTTCATCAATGATTTCTGTACCGACAGGCACGCGGATAAGACAGTCCTCGCCATCAGCGCCAGTACGGTTATTGCCCATGCCGTTCACGCCGCTTTTCGCTTTGTAGTGCTGTTGATAACGGAAGTCGATGAGTGTATTCAGTGTGTTGACCGCTTCAAAGATAATATCGCCGCCGCGTCCGCCATTTCCGCCATTCGGCCCGCCATATTCGATATATTTTTCACGACGAAAACTAAGGCAACCAGGGCCGCCATTGCCGCTTTTAAGGTATATTTTTGCCTGATCTAAGAATTTCATCGTTACTTCCTTTTCTTTTTACAGTGCGTTTACCGCGCTCCTAAAGTAGGTGTTCTACTCTTCGTCGCTTGTGCTTGCTGTAAAAAGAAAAATAAGCAACTCTCACATTGTTCGGCTAGAGTTTTTTTATCAAATTATAGGATAATAAAAAAGGGAAAGGTCGAACCTTTCCCTCAAAACTTGTCTATGCGCCTGAGATTACTCGGCTGCTTTCGCGGCTGCCTCGCCATCATTGGCTGGAAGTACATTCACAATCGGGCGGTCGCCTGATGTTTTAGTGAACGTAACCTGACCATCAATCAATGAAAAGATTGTGTGATCTTTACCAAGGCCGACATTCTTGCCCGGCTTGTATTTTGTGCCGCGCTGACGAATGATGATGTTACCGGCTAGAACAATCTCGCCGCCATACTTTTTAACGCCTAAGCGGCGGCCTTCTGAATCGCGTCCGTTCTTGGAACTACCACCTGCTTTTTTATGTGCCATCTCTTAAACTCCTGCTTTAATAACCAGCCTTAAGCTGCTTTGATGTCTGTTACTTTTAGAACTGTCTGGTGCTGACGGTGACCTTTTTTACGACGATAGTTCTGGCGACGTTTTTTCTTGAAGATCACGATCTTATCAGCGCGAGCCTGCTCAAGAACTTCTGCCATCACTTTCGCGCCTTTAACCAAAGGTGCGCCGATTTTGCCATCAACAAAGAGAACTTCATCCAGTTCAATTTTGTCGCCGGCCTTGGCATCCAATTTTTCGACTTTGAATACGTCGTCTTTAGAAACTTTGTACTGTTTTCCACCAGTGCGAATTACTGCAAACATTGTTTTAACCTGTATATATAAATGAGGGACGTGCCCGTAAACGTTCTTTCAGAGTTGCGCAATATACACACAAACATGGGGGTGTCAAGAAAATCTCACCCAAAATTCTATGGCTTTTTCAAATCAGAAAGTGAAAGCATAATATTCATAACCTCGTAAAAATGCAAACATTAGATAATAGGAAAAAAGAAAAATAAAATATTTAAGATAGAATGAGAGGGGTTATGGCGTTTGTAAGTATATAAAATCAGTGACTTAAGGGCAGCGCGCCCTCCTGAGGGATTTTAAAGAATAGTCTCAAACTATCAACCACACTCCCATGCCAGAGCTTTGTTCTTGCGCTTTGCGCCTATTTATATAGCAACTCGCAGAGTAGGATATTGCTCGTTCATTTTGTCCAGCACTTTCATATCTTCTGCGTAATTGAGAAATCGAATATATCCAGATTCTCACGGACATATGATTCTTGATTGGCTTTTGGCAGAGGGACAGTGCCTTTCTGGATATTCCAGCGCAATAGAATTTGGGCGGAAGATTTGCCGTAGTTTCCCGCGATGCTCTATAGTTTTGGATCATTCAGCCTTTCGGTACGTGTAATCGGGCTGTAAACCTACATTCTCTTCTTGCCAGTAATCGTTTAAATAACACACGTTTGATACAATACGGTTTTTAGACCCCTTAAGGGGGATGTAGATTTGCTCTCAAGTGCAAAGCAATTATCACCTTGCCACTCATATAGTAAAAAATATAAGTGAATAAATATTTTATGCATTTAAAATTAACAGAATAAATGTATATTAATAAGAAACTTATATTTCGGATTCAGAATGAATTTGCTTTACTGCCACGACAATACTTACTTTTATTCCGAAACGGGAGATGTGTATTCTCAAGGGCAATTTCCTTATTCTTACTTTACGACCTTTTTAAAAGAGTTCGATGAGCTAGCCATAGTGGGGCGCGGCGCACCTTTAAATCATAACCTTGATTTAAATAAGCTGAATTTAAGTTCAGGCGACAGAGTTGATTTCGCGCTTATGCCAAATATTAACTCCATTAATGGCTTGCTCAAGAACTACTCTCAGGTCAATAAAAAGCTGAAAAAATTGGTCGAGGAAGCAGATGCTGTAGTTATCCGCGCCGTTAGCGATCTGAGCTGGCTCGTGTTTAAGCACGCAAAAAAAATGAACAAGCCTATCGCTATGGAAATGGCAGCTTGTGCATGGGACAGCACGTGGAATCATGGTGAGCTTAAAGGCTATCTTTACGCGCCAATTCGCTTTTTAAGAGACAAGATAATTACCGCAAATGTGGACTATGTTATTTATGTGAGCCAGAACTTCTTGCAAAACCGCTATCCGACCAATGCTGTGACGACAATTGCTTCAAATGTACGTTTATCACGTCCAGATGATTTAGTTTTAGAAAGCCGCTTACAAAAAATTGAATCCAAAGATCTCGACGAAGATATCCTTACAATTGGTCTTATCGGGCCTTTGGGTCATAAGATAAAAGGGATTCACATCGCTCTGCAGGCGCTGTCACACATTGAAAAGGATAAGCCGGGCAAGTTTATCTTTAAAGTTTTGGGTCCTGGAAACCCTGAAAATTATAGAATTATGGCCTCAGAACTTGGTATTGAGCATTGCGTTATATTCGAAGGGATTATTCGCTCTGGCGATGGCGTTCTCAAATGGCTTGATGACATCGATATTTATATCCAGCCTTCCTTTCAAGAGGGCGTGCCACGCGCAACAATTGAGGCCATGAGCCGCGGTTGTCCATGTTTAGGGTCAATGGCTGGAGGTATACCGGAATTGTTAGACAATAAAAGGCTGCATAAGCCAGGTGATATTAAAACGCTAAAAACTCATTTAGAAAAAATGCTGACTTCTAAAGAAAACCAGCTTGAGGCCGCTAAATACAATTTTAAAAAGGTATCGAGATATTATTCAGATGAACTAACCCCCATCAGGGAAAAATTCTGGGGTGAGTTTAAAGACTTCGCGGCGGAGAAGGTTTCTATTAAAAATTCCGGGGTAAAAAATGGGGCGCGTAATACCACAATTTCGAAAACATTAGTCGCAAAGTAAATGGCGGGCAGATAGGGATTTTTTTTATTTCAGGCTGCGCCTTTATAAAAGTGGCAAACGCTAAATTCGCCTCTCGCTTGGCTCGCGCCTCATTAAGCTTATTGTCGAACCCGGGTTCGAACCGCTCTTTACCAATATTCAAAACAAAACCCGCCAAAAGGCGGGCTTGTTTTAAATGGCGGGCAGATAGGGATTCGAACCCTAGAAGGGCTATAAACCCTTGCCGGTTTTCAAGACCGGTGCATTCAACCACTCTGCCATCTGCCCGCATATGTGATCTTTGCAATCTTTAAGGCTTCATTCTTTAACGATTTTTATATATGTCTGTAAAGTGAAAATATTAAAAAAGTTACAAAATGTTCGTTCTCCATATTAAGCGAGTGGCATAACCGTTTTTACCAAAGGTTGGTTCCGAGACTGTTGTGCTGACTGATCAATGAAGACTCCTCAGTTCTTTTTAGGCCGCAAACGGATTTATCTTGTTTGGGTGGTCGACCGCCTTTATCTTCGAAATAATGTCAAAGCTTTACAACGATTCACGATAAAAGGATATTTAGGTGATAAAATCAGCGCTCAAAACCGGATTAGTTCTCACACTACTTGTTACATGGCCGAGCTATGCACTCGCAGCTCAGTCATCTTTTGAAAGTTGGCTAAACGGCTTGAAGGCGGAGGCCGCTAAAAAAGGCGTTTCGCAATCTACAATTAACGCCGCCCTAAACAACGTTAAAGAAATCCCTCGCGTGATCGAACTTGACCAAAAGCAACCCGAGCGCGGCAACATGACCTTTGCCAAGTATAAAAGAAATGTGATCTCCGATGCCCGTATTGCCCAAGGGCGCAGAATGTATCGTGCGCATCGCACTGAACTTGAGCGGGCGGCAAGTAAATATGGTGTGCCTGCGCAATATATTGTTGCCCTATGGGGTATTGAGACCAGCTATGGCAATAACACGGGCGGCTTCAGTGTTGTATCATCTCTTGCCACTTTGGCCTATGAAGGGCGCAGGGCAGAGTTTTTTCGCTCTGAACTCCTCGAAGCACTAAAGATCATTGATGGTGGCCATATTGGAGCAGACAATATGAAGGGCTCATGGGCGGGCGCCATGGGGCAAAACCAATTCATGCCATCCAGCTTTCATAATTTTGCCGTGGACGGAAATGGAGACGGTCGCCGCGATATCTGGACGTCCTTACCCGATGTTTTTGCCTCGACAGCAAACTACTTAAGTAAAAGCGGCTGGAATGAAGATGAGAAATGGGGGCGTGAGGTTCGCCTGACGCAAACTATTCCAGATAGCTTGATTGGCCGTGATCATAAGCGATCATTACAGCAATGGAAGAGTATGGGGGTGACGCAAATGGGCGGAAAGCCATTACCTGTTGTTGATGGTATGCGCGCCGCATTGGTGGCGCCCGATGGCAAGAGTGGGCCGACTTTTCTTGTATATGACAATTTTGATGTTATAATGAAGTGGAATAGATCGACATATTTTGCCACGTCCGTTGGCCTTCTCGCAGATCAAATAGCCAATTAATTATTAAAATTCAAAGGTTGAAATAAATGCGTTTTCAAAAACTATCCTCTTTAGCAATGTGTATTCTTTTTCTTTCGGCCTGTGCCGAAGCGCAGTTAGCTACTCATGTTGCTAAACGTGGGATGAGTTCACAAAAAGGCAGTTATAAGGTTGGAAATTCATATGAAGTGATGGGGCAGAGATATCAGCCAGTCGAAAAATTTGCACATATTGAAAAAGGCAAAGCATCTTGGTACGGCCCTAATTTTCATGGCAAACGCACGGCAAATGGGGAGCGTTTTGATAAGCACGCACTAACTGCCGCGCACCGTACTCTGCAAATGCCATCAATTATACGCGTGACCAACCTTGCAAATAACAGATCAGTTATTTTACGCGTGAATGATCGCGGACCTTTCTCTAAATCCCGTGTTTTAGATGTGTCTGAAAAAGCGGCAACCGTTCTCGGTTTTAAAAATCAAGGTACTACAAATGTACAGATCGAAGTCTTGAAAGCGGAAAGCCAGCATGTTGCCTCACTAGCTAAGCGCGGCATATCAACAGAAGGCATTGAGGTGGCAATGAACAATGGAACTTGGCGTCCGGCAGGAGTTGCAAGGCAGCCGGTTACACAAGTGGCGCTTAGACCCGATGATAGGGTTGCACCAACAGCTGTTGCCATAACAGAGCCAGTAGCTTTAGGCTCCCCCACAGCACCGCAAGCGGCGCAAAATCATAACGCCCATCAAAATGCCCCTAATCTCCACCTTGCTTCTGCGGCAAGCTATAACGCGCCTTCTGTTGCAGCGCCTGTAGTCGGTGCCGGAAATTACTATGTGCAAGCTGGTGCTTTCAGCGATATGACCCGTGCGGAAAATTATGCGCGCTCTCTCACATCTTATGGTGATGCGCGCATCGTTCCAGCAAATATAAATGGTAGAACCTTATATCGCGTAAGGGTCGGGCCATTTGAAGATCGTTATGCGGCGGCATCAATCTCACAAAGACTTGGGGACGGTCGAAATACTGCAATTGTGATTGTTGACTAACATTCGCATATGTCCGATGATACGGTCATGCAAATACGATTCATACTCCCGACTTTGTTTTTCCTTTTTTTAGCTCTAGCCAGCATGCCCGCTGTCGCCATTGATACAACGGCCAAGCAAGCAATCGTCATAGATTACGATACAGGCGCGGTTCTGTATGAAATGAATGCGGATGAGCGTATGCCGACATCGTCTATGAGCAAGGTTATGACCATGTCACTGGTCTTTGACGCGCTTAAAAACGGCCACCTCAAACTCGATGATACACTGACCGTCAGTGAAAAAGCGTGGAGCAAGCAGGGCTCTAAAATGTTCGTGAATGTTGGCTCTCAGGTAAAGGTCGAAGACCTCATTCGTGGTGTGGTTATACAATCCGGCAATGACGCGACAATCGTTCTAGCCGAGGGTTTGGCCGGTACGGAAGAGGCCTTTGCAGAAGCCCTAAACAAAAAAGCTGAATCTATCGGTATGATGAATAGTAACTTCAAGAATGCGTCTGGCTGGCCTGATCCTGATCACTATTCGACCGCGCGTGATCTTGCAACATTGGCACGCTATGAAATTTCTACATATCCCGATTTCTACAAATACTACGCAGAAGAAGAATTCACTTATAATGATATAAAGCAGGGCAACCGTAACCCGCTACTTTATCGCGGTATTGGCGCTGATGGCGTGAAAACAGGCCACACTGAAGATGGTGGCTATGGACTTATCGGTTCTGCCGTGCGCAATGACCGCCGTGTTATCGTTGTTTTAAATGGCATGGAAAGTGTCAATGAACGTGCAAATGAAAGTGCTAAGCTGCTAGGGTGGGGCTTGGCCGGCTTTGAAAACAAAGAAATATTTACGCCTGGCACAGAAATCCAAAAAGCTAATGTTATCTATGGGGTGGAGCCTCAGGTTGGTGTCACCGTATCTGAAAAGATCATCATGACTGTACCGAAGCTAGAGGACAAGCCATGGGAGCAAGATATCTCAATCGACGAAACGGTTGAGGCTCCAATTAAAAAAGGCCAGAAAGTCGGCACGCTGAAAGTATCGGTTGATGGGCAAGACCCTGTAACACGTGATCTGGTTGCGACTCAAGATGTTGCGCGCCTCAACTGGTTCTGGTTGATCATCGAGAAAATTCGTATGCTCCTGCTCGGCCCATAGGGGAGGGCTAAATGAGTGGGTTATTCATTACATTTGAAGGCGGCGAGGGCAGTGGTAAAACCACCCAAATTAACCGCCTTGCAAGAAAGCTGGTTGATGAGGGGCATGAAGTCCTAACAACGCGCGAGCCAGGCGGCACGCCCGAGGCAGAGAAAATTCGAAACTTTCTTGTCCAGCGCGATGGCGGTAACTGGTCGCCCATGGCCGAATGCCTGTTATTATTTGCCGCGCGTGAAATGCATTATTCGCAAATCATTAAACCCGCGCTAGACAAAGGAAAGATCGTTATCTCTGACCGTTTTACGGACTCAACACGCATTTATCAGGGCTATGGTCACGGTCTGCCGTTGGAGCGCATTGAACAACTTAAGCAAATCGCGATTGGTGATGTTGAACCGAAAATAACCTTCGTGCTGAATATCAACACTCAGACAGGGTTGGCGCGCAGCGAAAGCCGCCTTAATGATCAGGTGAATGATGGTGCACAAACTGAAGATCGCTTTGAAAAGCTGGGCAATGATTTTCACACCCGTATCAATCAAGGCTTTATCAGACTTACGAAAGATTTTCCCGATCGCTGTGTGCTTATAGATGCAAGCCGCACAATCGAGGAGATCGCAAGCGATATCTATAATGGCATAAAACCTCACTTGGAAAAGGCGGCCTGATATGGATTTATTTGGCGAACCACCCGACCCATATGAAGATGACGATGATGATCTCGCACCGGCGACCTCTTCATCCGAAATCGACACGAGCGAAGAGCTGTTCTCCCATTCCAGATTTGCGCAAAGTGTTATCGGCCATGAGGATATAGAAGCTGGCCTTATTGAATCTTTCAAAAAAGGGCGCATGCATCACGGGCTTCTTTTTACAGGGCCAAAGGGAATAGGTAAGGCCGCAATCGCTTACCGTCTTGCGCGCTACCTCCTCAAATATGGCGGCATTGACCCCAACGAAACTGATATGTTCGGAGAAAAGCCTGAACTGCCCGATACGCTGGATATGCCGCGCGATGAACGCGTCTTTCGTCTCGTCGCCTCTGAAAGCCACCCCGATCTTCTTAAAATTGAGCGCGCCCATGATGAGGGCACGGGGAAAACAGCCGCTGGTGTTGCTGTGGCTGATATTCGCCGCGTAAACCCTTTTCTCCGTATGCGGGCATCGGATGGCGGATGGCGTGTGGTGGTCATTGATGATGCTGACACGATGAACCGCAATGCCCAGAATGCACTTTTGAAAATCCTCGAAGAGCCACCGGCCAAAACGCTTCTCATACTGGTTGTCCACCGCTTGGGTGCACTCATACCGACCATTCGTTCGCGTACACAGACTTTGACCTTCAATAAGTTGAATAAAGAAGCTTTTTCCGATCTGGTGCGTCAGTACGACCCAATTTATTCCGCATCCCAAATTGATACGCTCTATCATTTAAGCGCGGGCAGCTTCGGCACAGCGCTAGATTATATCCGCAGCGAGGCGTTGGATACTCTCTCGCAAGTGATGGAGCTTCTAAGCACCGCGCCTAATTGGGACAAAGAGGCCATACATAAGCTCGGCGATCAATTGGGCAAGAATGCTAAAAGCGGCGCATACGAAAATTTCACCACCATCATGTTGTGGGCTATCCGCGAGTTGATTACAGCAAAGGCCCGTGGGCAGGTCGCCACCTCTTCATTTCTTGAGGGATCGGCGCTTGAAAGCTGGGCGCAGCAATCTTCACTTGATAAACTGCTGGAAACTTGGCAAAACTTGGACGCGCTTTACTCGAGTGTCGAGCGCGCTAATCTAGATAAAAAACAGGCCGTGTTAAGGACATTTTCGATTCTGGCGGCCTAAAATGCTTGGAGCAAACACATGGCCGATAAACAGCCTTTCTACCTCACAACTGCGATTCCCTATGTGAATGGCGTCCCTCACCTGGGGCATGCCTACGAAGCCATCCTGACTGATGTGATGGCAAGATTTAAGCGACTTGACGGTTATGATGTTATGTTTCTTACAGGCTCTGATGAGTATGGTGAAAAGAACGCCAAAAAAGCTGAGGAGCAGGGCATAACCCCGCAAGCTATTGCCGATGAAAATACTGCGGCTTTTCAAGAAGCCATTCAGCTTATGGGCATTAGCAATGACGACTTCATCCGCACCACCGAAGCGCGCCATCATAAAGCCGCCCAAGAGATGTGGCGTAGATTGAATGAAAAGGGGCTTATTTATCTAGATAAATATGCGGGATGGTATTCGGTGCGTGAAGAATCATTCTTTGCCGAAGGTGAGCTTCGCGAAGATGAAAGCGGTCAAAAATTTACCGAACTCGGTACAGAGGTTGAATGGGTTGAGGAGGAAAGCTATTTCTTTAAGCTTTCTGAATTTACAGCCCCGCTTCTCGAGCTGTATTCAACCAACCCCGAATTTGTTCAACCGTCTGTGCGCCTTAATGAGATCAAAGCTTTTGTTGCCCAGGAGGGTGGCTTGCGCGACTTGTCCATCTCACGCCATAAAAATCGTCTGGAGTGGGGCGTGCCCGTGCCTAATGATGAAGACCATGTCATGTATGTTTGGCTCGATGCTCTGACGAACTATATTACAGGCTTAGGGTTTCCTGACATGGATGATGCGCGTTTCAAAAAATTCTGGCCATGTGATTATCATGTGATCGGTAAGGATATAACGCGCTTTCACGCAATATATTGGCCGGCATTTTTGATCGCGGCTGACATTCCGCTTCCCAAAACAATCTTTGCCCACGGATTTATTAATGTGAACGGCGCGAAGATGTCTAAATCTGTTGGAAATGTTCTCTCACCTGAAGAACTTGTGAAGACATATGGGCAGGAGCCTCTGCGCTATTTGCTTATGCGTGAAGTATCGCACGGCCAAGATGGTAATTTCAGCCATGAACACGCAGTGCAGCGTATAAACTCAGACCTTGCAAATGGTGTAGGCAACCTCGCGCAGCGCACGCTCTCGATGATTTACAAAAACTGTGAGGGAGCTATTCCTGCACCAAACGCCTTGAACGAAAAGGATAAGGCTCTTTTAGAAACGGCTCATAACGCCCTATATAAAGGGATTTCTGATCCAGATATCGTGAACCAATTTAAGTTTAACGAGGTGCTCATGATCATTATGAATTTTGTTGGCGAATGCGATCGCTACGTTGATGAACAAGCGCCTTGGACGCTTAAGAAAGAAGATCCTGAGCGCATGAAAACTGTGCTTTATGTTCTGGCCGAGGCGATCCGCTGCATCGCAATTTCCATGCAGTTTGTAACACCGGGCGCGGCTGGAAAAATCCTCGATCAATTAAAGGTTTCGGATGATGAGCGCAGCTTCGCACATATCTCTGTTGAATATGCCCTTAAATCGGGCACGTCCATGGATAAGCCCGAAGGCGTTTTCCCACGTATTGTAATAGAGGAGGCCGCTTAAGTGCTTTGGCTTTACCTTGCATTAGGGACATCAATTGCTTGGGGCGCAGGCTATGCCCTATCTGAGAAGTTTCTTCATTTAGGCGTATCTACCCCATTTTTTCTCGGTTGCTTAACGATAATTTCCGCACCGCTTTATTTTATATTGGCCTCCGGCAATGGCCAAATATCAAAGTCATTAGAAATACTGGGAAAAGATAAAGCATCGCTGTTATCTTTCGGTTTTTGTATATTGGCTTACGTAATCGGAAATCTATGTATTACCTATGCTATACAGCTTAAAAATGCGACCTATGCAAATTTAATAGAGATTACATATCCGCTTTTTACCGTACTTTTTAGCTACATTATTTATAAAAATTTTCACCTTAACTGGACGACAGCTATCGGCGGTTTACTTATTTTGTCAGGCACTTTGCTTATTCTATTTAAGGGACAATCATAATGTGGATAGACTCACACTGCCATCTCAATCACCCCAAATTTGACGGTTTACCGCCTGCCGATATTGCCAACCAAGCTTTAGGCCAGGGTGTGGATGGTATGGTCTCTATCTGCTGCCGCATATCAGAAGAGCTGCCGCAGCTGCTCGATATTGCTGCGCTTGATGATCGCATATGGTGCTCGATCGGCACCCACCCGCATGACGCAGGAATAGAGGCCGAGCAAGCCATCAGCGAAGAAGAGCTGATCCGCCTCGCTCAATCTTCACCGAAAATAGTCGGCATCGGCGAGAGTGGTCTGGATTATTTCTACGATAATTCTCCACGTGACTTGCAAGAGCAAAGTTTTCGCAAGCATATCCGCGCTTGTAAAGAAACGGGGTTACCGCTAATCGTCCATACCCGCGATGCCGAGGAAGACACACGCCGCATTATGGATGAGGAAAATAAAGACGGTAAGCTCAAGGCCGTGATGCACTGTTTTTCATCTGCCCCGTGGCTGGCGGATTGGGCGCTGGAACAGGGATTTTACATCTCTTTTTCGGGTATTGTAACTTTTAAGAAATCTACCGAGTTACAGGAGGTGGCGCGGCGCGTCCCCGCAGACCGGATTTTGGTTGAAACCGATGCGCCATTCCTTGCGCCCATGCCCAATCGCGGGAAGACAAACCACCCCGAAATGGTTGCTTTAACGGGTGAATTTGTCGCAAATTTACGCGATGAAAAAGTTAAAACCTTTGCTAAACAAACAAGCGAGAATTTCTTTCGCCTGTTCGATAAGGCGGCCGCATGAGCGAACACGGTGAGGTCATAATTCTGGGCTGTGGAAACTCCTCTGGTGTGCCGGCAATCGGCAATCGTTGGGGCGCGTGTGATCCGAATGAGCCTAAAAACCAGCGTACGCGCTCCAGCATTTATGTGCGCGCTGGCGATACATCGGTTGTGATTGATACAGGGCCCGATTTTAGAGCTCAATTTAACCGCGAGAACATAAGCGATATTGATGCCGTGCTCTTCACGCATCATCACAGCGATCATACCGCAGGGCTGGATGAGCTGCGCGTCATTCGCCACCGTACGGGTAAAAATCTTGTTCCTTGTTATGCGAATTCAGAAACTTTCACCGATTTAAATAAACGTTTTGGCTATATGTTTGGAGGCGGCAATCATGTGCTTTACCCGCCTATAATAGAAACGCGTGAATTGGGTGAAGCCCATTATCGTCATGCACAAAATATTGGTGAATTGAGCTTCACCCCTTTTTCTCAAGACCATGGCACTTGCGAGACCATTGGATATCGCTTTGGTGATTTTGCTTATAGTATGGACATATTAACACTTGATGATGAGGCTATAGAAACGCTCAAAGGCATAAAAACATGGGTTGTTGATGCCGCCGCGTATAACCAACCAACCAACCCAGTACACGCTAATCTAGAGACTATTTATCGCCTGAATGAGCAGATCGGTGCAGAGAAAGTTTATTTATCGAGCTTATCAATTGCGATGGATTATCAAACTTTGCTATGTGAATTGCCCGATGGGTACTTTCCTGCCTATGATGGAATGAAGATTAAGTTCTCATTTATATAAAAATGGTGATCCCACCAGGGTTCGAACCTGGAACCTACTGCTTAGAAGGCAGTTGCTCTATCCAATTGAGCTATGGGACCATGACAAAGAAAGGGTGTAACAAAAAACTCTTTAAAGGTCACGTTCTATTTATGAGGCGGCTTTATCCGCTTTAGGCTGCCCTTTAGACTTTTTAGTCTCGCGCTTTTTTTCCGAAGGTTGTGGATTCGCCTTTTGAGTTGGCTTAGGCGGGGTGTACCTAAAATTATCTGTATAATTACGAGGCTTTACTTTTCGTGGCTTTGGCTCGATAAGAGTGAAAATAATGCCTTTTTCTTCGGCATATTTTATTGCCATCTCCTTGCTCGTAAATTTCAGCTTTAACTGTGACAGGGTGTTATCGCTTTGTGTCCATCCCATGAGAGGCTCTGGCCTTTGCGAGGTCGGAGTATCAAACTCCAATACCCATTCATCATTATGGGCGCGGCCAGATTGCATGGCGGATTTGGATGGAATGTATATGCGGGCTTTTATCATGCTACGTCTCGGTTATTTACACCCTAATCATAAATCAAATGGCGCGATGTTCAATAAAAAGATTAGGAAATTACCATTTATAGATTTTGCGGGAGGCAAGTGACATTATAAGTGCAGCTATGAGGAATGGCATAATCTGTATAACGCCCGCATGATATGGTGTATCATCACTGCACACAAGGCGCATAATCGCAAATGATAGGCCGCCAACAGCAAGTATGTTCATCGCACACATGAGGCGAGGCGAGCAGGTTGCCCCCTTTCTCAGCGTAAGAATAAGAGCCGTGATCGGCATGAGTGCGAGAAGTAGGCCGCCTTCGAGACAGTGATCTATGTGCAGGTGAAGGCTGTAGTCATTCGTAAAGAGTTTGATGGTGTACCATAGGATAAGGATCGCAGCCAATGTGGTCGGGATATTGGCATTAGCTTTTTTACCGCAGTTATCAGGCACACTGATCCATGCCGATACTATGGACGCAGAAAGGCTGGTTAATAAGGCTAAAGCCATCTCGAATATGAAATCAGCCTCGGCAAGGCGTGCTGATAGATCGTCACGAACACCAATAAATAAAGTAACGGCAAAACTGTAAGCAAGCGAAAATAAGCCCCAAGGTAGTAGGCGAAGTGTAGGTCGGCACATAGGCTTACAGGAGCTGAGCTCGTCTGTAAGTTCTCCAATTAAGTTTTTTGTTTTCGGGCATATCATCTCAAAATATCCTGTAGTTTCTTTATCGTACGGTGTGCAGAAACCTTAACCGCGCTTTCGCTCATTCCCATTTCATCAGCGACTTCATTAATACTGCGTCCTTCAATTTTTAACTTTTTAAAAACCGAGCTTTGCTTAACAGGTAATGTGTCTAAAGCTCTTTCAATATCTATATATTCGTCTGTCATAGCCGGATTGGTTACATGATGATTTAAAAAATCCGGATTATCGAGTGAAGTCTTCTTCAATTCCTTCTTGCTGTAAAACTTTCTTAGATAATCGTATCGGCGAAATTTTATAATCGCCCTTAACCAAGGAATAAACGGACGTGAGGCACTATACGTGCTGAGTGATTTATGGACTGAAATGAGTACATTTTGCGTAATGTCATCTGCCCAATCCGGGTTACTTAAAGTCGGCAGGATCGTGCTTCTGATGTAGGGGCCAATTTCATTGAGAAGCATGTTATAAGCGTTTTTTTGGCCATCTTGTGCCATTGTAGCAAGCATAGTCCATCTGCTAGATGCATCCTCGGGTAAGTTATTTAGGCTTTGTGTCGAGCTATCCACGTGAATAAGACCTTTAATTTTTGAGAATTCAAAGTATCAAAGCCTCGTATTGGCGGCAACTAACAAAAAAATAATAATAGATAGATAAGCCTAGGAGTCGTTAAGGGAGTTCCAGATTGCCTCGAAACGACAGCGTTCCGCATCATTTACATCCGCACTGTTAATGAGAACTATCATTGAGCTTTCCCAAAGCTCCTGCGCAACTTTATTGGCATAAATGTATGTTGTAACATTTCCCTTGCTTAAATTTTCCGGAATATACCTGAAGGTCGTTTTGGGGAGGTCTTTATTTTTTATACTAGGGGACGTTATTATTTTCTGACTAATATTTGATTCAGCCAAATTTTTGTAAAACATATCAACTTTGTTATTTGAGACCTTACCGTACAAAGGACCGGTCGTATTTATAATTTGAAACGGTTTATCAGATGTAGAGATTTGGCTGTTCATATCATCAAGCAATAAGTCGCAGGCATTCATGCCGCGAAGAATTTTCATGCCCTCGGATTTTTTACGTATTCCGTTATGTTCTAGGAATTCTATTTCGGCGCTCTCGAACGCTAAACGGATTGCTTTGGAAGATTCCGATTTGATATCAGAGTGGCCTTTCTCAAAATTATTAATCGCGGTTTTAGAAAGCCCGGAAGCATCAGCAAGGTCTTGCTGCGTCCACCCTAAAATACCTCGCGCTCCTCTACATAGTTCTATCGATAACATGTTTATTAAATAGCCCCCCTGACAAATGCTCTTTATATTTAAATATATTCTGTTATGTTTATATTATAAAATATTAATGTAAAGTTTTTATTAATATGTATAAGTAAGTCTTGTAAAGAAGATAATGCCATTCTTAGATATTCACTCGTAACGACATCAAATAACTGATAAAATGGATATGATTTTAAAAGGTGTATAAATGTCTATTTGGTTTTTTGTCTGGTTAATTCTGTCCTTGCTTACACTTGGCTTTCTCTTTTGGCTTATTTATATATTTCAAAGCCAGCAGCTAGCGTGGAAGAAATTTTCGAATAAATATAGTCTAAGATATGATAAAGGAAAATTTCTGGATAGCCCTACTATGTCCGGGTTGATAGAGGGGTATGAGTTTGATTTCTTTGCAAGCGAGCATGAGACAGAAAGCTCTCGTACCTCAAGAAAACTTACCGCAATTGAGGTAATACTCAAAAACCGACCGCCAATAGATTTTCTATTAGCGAGCGGCATTATGGTGGCTATATCAAAGCATTTTGATATTAAAGGAGAATGGAAGCCTGCTCACAAAGCTTGGAGTGAGGCGTGGGTTGCGCTGTCTCCTAACGAGAGGGTTATGGAGGTTTACCTTGATGAGCGTCGCCTTGGTATTATTACGAAATTGATGAACGTAAAAAACGCTAACATTCTAATCATAAACAAAAATGATAGCCTAATATTGCGTATGGATATTGCTGATCCTCTAATGGCCATAGATAGACTGGAAAAAATTAAGGCAATGCTACAAAAGACAGCTCAAATACTTGAGCTAAGAGAGGGTGAAAGTAATTTTTTAAAGGTTGCTGAAACAAAAGTGGCCGCAATGAATATCGCACTGGCCGAGGATGATGAAGGGTTTACGACTGATTTAAGGCTCGAAGATGATGAGCATGAGGAAAATGCTCAAGGTGACGAGGAGGGGCAGGGCGATCAGGACGACCCGAATCCTCAATCATCATCAGAAAACCCGGAGACATAGAAACCGTAAGGCTTGAATGTTCTGCCCTGATAGATGGCAGGCACGGCAGAAAAGTTAAATATACAATTTCGACTCTCGCCTTCATACTCCCTGACGATGTGCAAAATTTTATCGTTAGGCGTTTCTAAAAACCTTATATCACCTAATTTGAGACACGTTTGGTCCTTACGCCAATTCAGGAATTTTTTTGTAAAATTTAACGTAGAATTTTCACTTAAGCTCTCTTTTTCAACGCTTAATGCTTTGTGACTATCAGGCACAGGAAGCCAACCATTGTCCGGCATATTATCAACCCATGGTATAGGCGTGCGGCAGCCATCACGACCTTGCCATTCTGGCCAAAGATGGATGCCCCAGGGGTCATGAAGTTCTTCAAACTTTAATCTCGCTTCAGGAAGCCCCAGCTCTTCTCCTTGATAATAGAAAGCTGTGCCATAGAGACAGCCGAGCAAGCCAATAAGCATTTTGGAAAATTCAGGATCATGCGAAAAGCCGTCACCATCAGGTAGCCACCTGCTAGCCGCGCGAACAACATCATGGTTTGAAAAAGCCCAACTCGGCCAGCCACCTTGGCGCAGCGCGGCTTCAATTGGATTGATTATAAGGCTGGAGCTCAGATCTTTATGAACGCCCGCCATTAAGTCCGTATTATAAGCCGTGTTAAGGCGACCAGCGGCGGTGTATTCTGCTGTACGTTCAAATACATTATCGCAGCTAATTTCACCCAGCGTCATCTTGTCGGGATACTCGTCCATTACACCACGCAATCTCTCTAAAAACGGCAGCATTTCAGGGCGCGATTTATCGTAAATATGCGATTGCTGGGAGTAGGGATCATCCCCTTCAAATTGAGTAGCCACGCCTAAAGATGGATCGCGCGGCGGGTTGTTGCGTAACATCTCATCATGGAAGAGAAAGTTGATAACATCGAGTCTAAACCCGTCAACGCCACGATCTAGCCAAAATCTACACGCGGCCAGTGCTTCTTCTTGCACATCAGGATTGTGGAAGTTTAAATCTGGCTGTTCTCTGAGAAAATTATGAAGATAGTATTTCCCTCTGTGTGCACACCATTCCCAAGCGCTACCTCCAAAAACAGAGACCCAGTTGTTCGGCGGGCTTCCATCTGCTTTGGCATCTGCCCAGACATAGTATTCGGGCTTTTCATCAAACCAAGGGTGCTGGTTGGATGTGTGAGAAAGTACGAGGTCGATAATAACCTTCATTCCCAGATCATGTGACTTAGCTAGGAGCTCATCAAAGTCTTCAATCGTTCCGAACATGGGATCGACATCACGATAATCCGATACGTCATAGCCATAATCTTTCATCGGTGATTTATAGAAAGGGGATATCCAAATGCCCTCTATTCCAAGCGATGCAATATACTCAAGCTTTTGCGTAATGCCCGGTAGGTCACCTGTTCCATCATTGTTTGTGTCGAGAAAAGAGCGGGGGTATATCTGGTAAAAAGCGGCGCCGCGCCACCATTCTATATTCTTATTCATATCCTATCTTATCGCATAAGACATTGATTTTGAATAATTACTTGCGACGCACCGCGGAAAATGTACAAAAAAAGACGGGGAATATCCCCGCCTTGCATTTAATTTATATTGTGCAAATTACTCAGCAGCCGCTTCAGGCTTGCTCTCTGCATCTGATCCGACCCAAACTTTAACCATTGTGTCAGGGTTTTCAGGAGGCTCGCCAACAGCGATTTTATCCACATATTCCATACCGTTTACAACTTGTCCCCATACAGTATATTGGCCTGTCAGGAAGCTACAGCCATTATCATCAAAACAAATGAAGAACTGAGAATTTGCAGTATTTGGAGCGGCTGTGCGCGCGGCACCGATTGTTCCGCGTTTATACGCATAGTCAGTAAATTCAGCAGGAAGGTCAGGCTTGTCACTGCCGCCCATGCCTGTACCGGTCGGGTCACCTGTTTGTGCCATGAAGCCGGGGATTACACGGTGAAAAACGATACCATCATAAAATCCGTCACGCGCCAATTCCTTGATGCGCTCTACATGCGCGGGCGCACGGTCAGGCAACATTTCAATTTCAATTGTACCGCCCGTAGACAGCTCGATATATAGTGTGTCTGCCGGGGAAGCGGCGTTTGCAGATGATGCGCTCATAATGATAAGGCTCCCGAGTGTAAGAATTAAAAATCTGAACATAAATATTTTCCCTTAAGAAAGAGGTTGTGACAAAGTTGTGCCATAGGCAGCCATTCAAAACAAGAGTGTTTTATAGGTTAACAACTCGGATCATGGATGGTTCAAGATTCATAGTGCTGGCGATAATGTCCTCATTTCTATTTTTTGCAGCATCTCTGAATTGAGTAAGACATTTACCGCATTGTTTGTCTTTACCGTCGCTGCATTCGGCATAAAGTTCTTTGATTTTTTTAATATCGATGAGCTCCGATTTGGCTGAAAGTTTTTCATCAATAGTTTTGTCAGTTATGCCATTGCATAAACATACATACATTGCAGCTCTAAATCCCTGTTGTATTATTTATTATATTGTTGAATTTAAACCATAAAATCGAATTAATTCAGGCTGTTATGGTGTTATTATGTGTTTTTACAATATCTTTCAACGTCTCAAGACACTGACAGCAGTTAGGCTTATTGCCTTCCGAGCAGGCTGAATAGACCTCGCCCACACGTGCACGGCCCTGCGATTTCTCGAGGTGCTCTTTCACTTTTTTATCGCTAAAAGGATGGCAAAGACAAACAAACATAATGTAAATCACCTAAAGGTATGGAAGTGTTATTAATAATCATTATCACCTAGATTCTTTAAATGCAAGTGATTCTTAACTGAGAATGTGAATATCCACAGCATAAAAATTTATGCTAGAATTTAAAAATGAAACAATATTTGAAGAATTACGCTATTACTCTCTGCCTATGCTTTATGGCACTTACAGTTTTTGCCAATGGATCTTATGCAAGTAACGATGAGTCAAAGGTCTATGAATTATCCGCACCGCAAATTGTTATGCTTGCGGATCAGGTGAAAGCGAAAAAAATTATTTTTATATACGCCACTTGGTGCCCGCATTGTCGCAAGGCTTTACCGAAAGTTATAGAGCTATCAAAAAAGCATAGTGGACAGGTCTTTGCTGTATCTGTTGATGACAAAAGAGATAGCGTGGTGAGATACTATGCCAGCCTGAATGACAATCCGTCATATCCGCTTATTCATTTAACGGGAAAAAATAGATATAGCGTGGAAGATTTTTTGAAAGCAAAGAGAAGAAGCGGCGTGCCGCATTTTATTCTTATGGATGAAAGCGGCAACGTTATCAAAAGCAAGAATATGCATATCGAAGACGTCGCCGAATTTCTAGAAAATTAAGCGCCTTCGCTATCCAGCGGGCTTTGTGAATTAAGCTGGATATAGTTTTGCTCACCGATTTGTTCGAACAATTCTAGCTGAGTCTCCAGATAGTCAACATGATCTTCTTCGTCAGTTAGGATTTTCTTTAAGAGGTCTTCGGAAACAAAATCCTGAACTTCGCGGCAGTATGCAATGGCTTCTTTATAAGCCTTAACACCTTCAACTTCGATTTTTAGGTCGCATTCGAGAATCTCTTTCACATTTTCACCAATGTGTAGTTTTGCAACTTCCTGCAGGTTTGGCAGGCCACCGAGGAAGAGAATGCGGTTAATCAAATCATCTGCATGACGCATTTCTTCGATTGATTCATTGTATTCATGCTTACCAAGCTTTGTTACGCCCCAATCATCAAGCATCCGCGCATGCAGGAAATATTGATTTATGGCCCCCAATTCCTTTTTTAGCGCCGCATTTAGGTACTCTATAACTTTCTTATCGCCTTTCATGGCTTATCTCCTTAATTGATCTTATTCTTCCAAAGCGCGCTCTAGAATCATCGGAATGTTATTCGTGTAAGCGCTGTAATCAAAAATAGCGTCCAAATCATTTTTGTCAAGTTTTTCAGCCACTTGCGGATCATTCTCAAGCGCATCTCTAAGTGTCTTTGAGCCTTTACCGCTTGATCGGTCTTCCCAAACCGCCATCGCATTGCGCTGAATCATGCGGTAGGCATCTTCGCGAAGAACACCGGCCTGTGTGAGTGCAAGCATTGTACGCTGCGAGAACACGAGCCCGCCGGTCATCTCAAGATTGTGCATCATGCGCTCTGGGTATACGAGCAACTTATCGATTAGACCCGCCAGACGGTTAAGCGCATAATCAGCCGAGATTAATGCATCGGGCAGTATAGTGCGCTCAACGGCAGAGTGCGAAATATCGCGCTCATGCCACAAAGCCACATTCTCTAGCGCCGGAATAACGGCAGAACGAATAATGCGCGCTTGACCCGTAAGGTTTTCTGACCCGATCGGATTGCGCTTATGCGGCATCGCGCTTGAACCTTTTTGGTTTTTGTCGAAATATTCCTCTGCCTCACGCACCTCTGTGCGTTGTAGATGACGAATCTCAACAGCGATATTTTCTATAGAACTTGCAATAACTCCCAGCGTTGCAAAGAACATCGCATGGCGATCACGCGGAATAACCTGCGTTGCCACAGTTTCGCAATGTAAGCCAAGCTTGTCGGCGACATGCGCTTCAATATCAGGCGAGGCGGTCGCATACGTACCAACCGCGCCAGAAATCGTGATGGTGGAAACTTCTTCCTTGGCGCGGATCATGCGCTCTTTTGCACGTTTAAAGGCCGCATAATGTCCGGCCAATTTAAGTCCGAATGTTGTCGGCTCACCGTGAATGCCGTGGCTACGCCCGATGCATAGTGTATCTTTATGCTCTAGGCTGCGTTTCTTAAGCGCTGCTAAAACCTTATCCAGATCAGCAATAATCAAATCAGCGGCCTGGGTCAGCATCACCGCAAATGAGGTGTCGATCACATCGGAAGAGGTCATCCCTTGGTGAACATAGCGGCTGTTTTCGCCAACGTGCTCGGCCACAGATGTCAAAAATGCGATCACATCATGCTTAACTTCGGCTTCAATCTCGTTAATGCGCGCAACATCAAAGCCACCTTTTTCGCGTAAATCTTTGGCCGCTTGCTCGGGCACGACGCCCATCTCCGCCATTTTCTCTAGCGCGAGGGTTTCAACCTCCAGCCAGATTTTGAAGCGGTTATCTTGTTCGAATATATTCGCCATCTCTGGGCGTGAATAACGTGGGATCATTTATTTTTTACCTATAGTAATTGCATTATATGTGCTGAAGCTATTTGATTTGTTTGATTTTATCAAGGTCTGAATAAGCTTGACTTATGGAATGCAATCCATTTTTATTATGAAAAATTAATTCATGAGGACGATATGAACGGTAAACGAGTAAATAGTGATCAAATAAATAGTGTGCTTAATACAGTGAAAGGGAGTGGTATAAATCCGTTTCTTAAGAACCGACTCAAAATAGACTTTTTGAAGGCTATGAATGAGGGTGACACTCTCGATAATTTCCATAAAGTTTTAGGGTGCTTAGTCCTGTACGCCAGGGAGGAGGGCAAGAAAAATGTGCCTGATGACATTCCAATTTGGAAGCGTAACGGGGAAGTACATGCTACAACAGAGGAAGGTGCGTTAGCAGCAAAGTTTGCTCCTGTGCTTGGAGCTCTTCGAAACGGTCAAAGCACTGCTATACATGAGGAATTTCTGGCGCGGCAACACAATGCAAAAACACGTGCTTCAGAGCTTATTGGAGGCCTTGAGGGAGATGGATCAACACTGAGTGATGAAGACAAAAAAGCTATACAAGAACTGATGATTCCAAAAGGACCTTTTTGAAGCTAGGTAAGAACCGGATCAGCGGTTAAACTCTTTACTTAATTGTGCGATCAAATTTGTCTGGTCTTGGAATACATATTTATGCCGATGCTGTCCAGCCCCGCCATAGGCATAAGCAGTTTCTGGCGGCACGCCGGAGCGCTCAAAAATATCGTGACCTTCCTGCAAATTCCGCCAAAACGTAATCCACAGCGGGTCAAAGTTCGCATATATATTGCCCTCATTCATCCGGAAAGGAAAAATATGCACCGGCACATCCGCGCCGCCTGCAATGCTGGCTTCGATCAATAAATAAATTTCCTCAATCGCCGGATCACTCATCGCATAGCAGCCTTCAGATTTGCACCCGCCATGAACCATAAGCAAGCTTCCGGTGCGTCCGCGCGCGCGGTCATATTGATTAGGAAAGCCAAGATTAAAGGAAAGATGATAGGCACTATTCGGGTTAAGCTGCTCCGCGCCAACGTTATAAAACCCTTCCGGCGATTGCATATCTCCCTCACGCAGTTTAGGGCCTAAACCACCGGAAAATTTACAGATCGGATAGACCTTAAACGCTTCAAAGCGGCCTGTCTCATCATCCATCACCCAGCTTTCAAGCCTGCGCTCTTTTTTGAATATGCGTATAAAAACAGGCGCACCATAACGAAACCCCGCCTCATGCATCTCCGCCGCCAGCCCCGGCGCTTCGGCCCTGCGCACCCCTTCAAGCCGCTCAGAGCTTGGTAATATAGCGCCCGTTCTGCCGCCTGTGGCTTGGCAGGCGCTCAATATTGTCATTGCGAGGAGAAGTGTGAGCTTCGACGCGGCAATCCATTTACTTGGCCACCGATTGCTTCGTTTGGACGCGCAATGACAAGTAAGGCTGGACATCAAATCAGCCCCAAACTCTTAAAGCTACTATACCCGTTTTTGGAGATGATAACGTGATCATGAACCGTGATGTTGAACGGCTCACCCGCGCGTATAATATGACGGGTCATATCAATATCGGCCTGTGAAGGCTTCGGATCACCACTCGGATGATTATGCATTAATATCAAAGCAGTCGCCCCCAACTCAAGCGCACGCTTCATAATCTCGCGTGGATAAGCGGGTGTATGATCAACTGTGCCAGAGCCTTGAATTTCATCGGCGATCAGCTCATTCTTTTTATTCAAGAACAGAATGCGGAAATGCTCTTTCGTTTCATGCGCCATAGAAGAGGTGCAATAATCCATCAGCCGCGTCCATGAATTAAGAATAGGGCGGTTCATCACCTCGCGCTTCATCATGCGATGCGCAGTCGCTGTCACAAGTTTAATTGCCGCAGCCGTATTCTCGCTGACACCCTTAATCTTGACCAATTCAGTTACGGGTGCATTCATAAGCTGCGGTAAGCTGCCGAATTTCGCGATTAATTCTTTAGCTAACGGTTTTACATCGCGCCTGGGTATGGCCATGCAAAGAAGTAATTCCACAAGCTCATAATCCTGAAGACTGTCTTGATTGGCAAGAAAACGCTGGCGCAACCTTTCACGATGCCCCGTATAATGTGGTGTTTCTTTTTCAGCTTGGGAACTCATGATTTAGTTAAATCATAGATAGGCATGTCCACTCAAAAACTTTTTTCAAATTATCTTCGAAAAAGTAACTAATTTTTCATAAATTTAGAATATTCTAGATAAACAACAGTAGCTTAATAGGGGAGTACCAATATTATGAGTTTTGACCTTGGTAAAGGATTAAGAAGTATCGCAAATATGCAGGCTGCGCGCGTTAGCGCACAGGTCACAGAAGATGCGAAGTTGCGCCGCGCGGCTTCAACTGCCGTGGATTTCAGCGCAGAAGAATAAGGTTTTCATAGAAAACTGGAAATAGCGGCTCTGCCCTTTAGGTGGAGCCGTTTTACTTACGCATAAGGCGGTCTTGTATAGCCCTTGTGTGATTGCGTGAATATCTCGAATCCATCTTCCGTAACACCTAAAGAATGCTCGAATTGCGCGCTCAATGAACGGTCGCGTGTAACAGCCGTCCAGCCATCAGTTGGTAAAACCTTCGTCGCATAATGCCCTGCATTAATCATCGGCTCGATTGTGAAGATCATCCCAGGCTCAAGCGCTGTTCCCATACCGGGTGTGCCGATATGCATGACGCTTGGTGGCTCGTGGAAACGCTGCCCCAATCCATGCCCGCAAAAATCGCGAACGACACTAAATCTGTGACTTTCAGCATAGCTTTGTATAGCGTGCCCAACATCACCCAGTGTTGCGCCGGGTTTAACCACTTCGATACCTTTCATCAGGGCATCATATGTGACTTCGACC
>JAHQVU010000086.1 GCA_019634145.1 Micavibrio sp.
GCAAGGTATGGGTGGAAAATGCCTCAAATTACCTGGCTTATTTACTGCTTAGTACCGTCATTCTTCTCCTTTGCACTCCGGCCAACGCTGCTGGGAATAGCGAAAAATTCATATATGAAGTTTATGCAGGCGGAATCCACGCCGTAGAAGCCGAACTTCATATAAATAGTGATAAGAAAGCTAAGCGCTATAATATTGTTTTAAACGCCATTACAGCAGGGTTTCTGAAAAAATTTGTTCCCTGGACAGGCACATTTGAAAGCAAAGGATGGATAAAGAAGGACGATAAATTCCGTCCTGAACTGCACCAATCCACTACCGGCTGGAAAGAAGACATAGAAATCAGCACCTATAAATATAACAAAGACGGCACATTTAAATCGCTACATATAACCGATAATCACAGCGAAAATGAAATCCGCAAAACTACGAAAGAGCTGACCGACCATACAACCGATGTATTAAGTGCAACATTACAAATACTCAATGATTACAAAGAAAACGGTAAATGTGAAGGCGAAGCCGATGTATTCGATGGAAAGCGTCGCTTTAAGCAAAGCTTTAAACCCACAGGCACAAAAAATCTTGATGAAAGCAGGTATTCCATTGCCGAAGGCGCGTCAGCTGAATGCGTCGTAGAGGTAACCCCGATTGCAGGGGAATGGCACAAAAAACCTCGCGGCTGGATGTCCATCCAGGAGCAAGGCAGGGATCGCGGCATGATGCCCACTTTATGGATCGGTCGTGTCGGCGGTGAAGACGGGCCAATAGCGCCTTTAAAAATTCGCGTAAAAACAGCTTATGGCACTTTATTCATGCATTTGGCAGAATATAGCGACGATAAAACCATCTTAAAATCAGTTAAGCGTCAATAAATAAGCCCTCTTGCCCTTTCATCTATTCTAACGTAGAAAAAACTATGAGCAATACTCCACTCGCAATCGTTATTCTGGCCGCAGGAAAAGGCACGCGGATGAAATCCGACAAACCAAAGGTCATGCACGAACTCGCTGGCCGCCCAATGATCAATTGGGTCATTGAAAGCGCAAAAGCCCTTAAGCCAGAGACAATTATCACCGTCATCGGCCCCGATATGCCGGAACTGAAAAAAGCGGTCGAACCCCACGACATCGTGACACAAAAAGAGCGCAACGGAACGGGTGGTGCACTAAAATGCGCCCTGCCAAAGCTTAAAGGATTTAAGGGCGACGTTTTGATACTGCTCGGCGATTGCCCACTGATAACAACTAAAACCATGAAAGCGCTGATCAAAGCGCGCTCTAAAGATTTAACAACCTCTCTATCAGTCCTCGGCATGCATATGGATAACCCCACAGGCTATGGACGCATTATTGCTGATAAGAACGGTATCGTCAGTCATATCGTTGAGGAAAAAGATGCGAATAAGGCAGAAAAATCAATCCGGATCGTCAATGCAGGTGCATTTTGCATTGATAGCAAACGCCTTGAAAGCTGGGTTAGAAAACTTGGTAATGATAATGCCCAAGGCGAATTCTATCTTACTGATCTACCGCAAATCGCCGCACATGATGGCGCGGTTTGCGCCATGCATGTATGTGAAAATGCACAAGAATTGAAAGGCTGCAATTCACGTACTGATTTAGCCAACCTTGAAAAAAATACACAAAATCTCTTACGTGAAAATGTCATGGCGGCCGGCGTAACCATGATTGATCCCGACACGGTGTATCTTCACTTTGATACTAAAATCGCAAGTGATTGCGTGATAGAGCCGAGCGTCTTTTTTGGCCCCAATGTTGTGTTGGAAAAGAATGTGACGATAAAAGCCTTCTCGCATATTGAAGGCGCACATGTGAAATCTGGCGCGAAAATTGGGCCCTTTGCACGTCTAAGACCCGGCGCGACCATCGGCGAAAACGCCGGCATCGGCAACTTCGTCGAGATCAAGAAATCAACCATCGGCGAGCGCAGCAAAATCGGCCACCTTGCCTATGTCGGTGATTGCCAGATGGGCGAAGATGTAAACTTTTCTGCCGGTGCGATTACAGTCAATTATGATGGCTTCCAAAAACACACAACAATGATTGGTAAAGGCGTGATGGTTGGCTCTAACGTAAATCTCGTCGCCCCGGTGCATATCGATGACGGTGCATTTATTGCTGCGGGTTCCACCATTACCGAAGACGTCCCCGCCGATGCATTGTCTATTGCTCGTGATGCAGCACAAATCAGACAGGGCTGGGCGGCAAAATACCGTAAATTACGCGCAGCAGCCGCAAAGAAAAGAAAGGCTTCCAAATAATGAGGTTATTTTTAATTGTAATAACGGTACTGCCTTTTATCTCCTCCGTATCCTACGCGTGTGATGAGCATATGGACGCGATGGCAGCATTGGAAGATAAGCTCAATAGCGTCAAAGCAGGCGAGAAATCGATTGTTGTCGAAGCCCGTCCTGTCTCACAACCGCAAGCACGAGCCCCTCAACCGACACGATAACAGGGGCTTTGTAACGCTTTGCAACATCATGTGAGTTGCTCTAATAAAGATATGATTTAATCTAAAGAGGCTGTAATCCTAAATTTGTACTCGCTTTTTATCGTGTACAAGGCGGGTCGCGCGGAGCTTATAATATGAATAAGTAAGCACGGTAAGTCCGAAGGATAACAAAGTACAAGGGCAAAATGGAGTATAAAAACGATGTGTGGAATTATTGGCATCCTAAGCGAAAATAAAAATGTTACGCCTGTACTGGTGGAAGGTTTACGCCGCCTCGAATATCGTGGCTATGATTCAACAGGCATCGCTACATTGACGGAAAACGGTCTAGAGCGCCGTCGTGCAGAAGGCAAACTCGCCAACCTTGAATCAAAGCTGAAATCCGCCCCCCTTTCCGGCCATATCGGCATAGGCCACACTCGATGGGCAACACATGGTGGCCCGACAGAAGATAACGCCCACCCGCACGCCACCAATCGCGTCGCAGTCGTCCATAATGGCATCATCGAGAATTACGCCAGCTTGAAAGAAGAGTTGGAGAAAAAGCAATGCCGCTTTGAAACCGATACAGATACAGAAGTCATTGCGCATCTGGTTGATGACTTACTAAAACAAGGGCTGCCCCCTCAGGAGGCAGCAAACGCAGCATTTAATCGCCTTGAAGGCGCATACGCTATCGTATTGATCTTCGCTGGCGAAGACAATCTAATGGTTGGATGTCGTCAGGGAACACCGCTTGCTATCGGCTATGGCGAAAACGAAATGTTCATGGCGAGCGATTCCTATGCTCTTGCCCCATTAACGAAAAGAATATCTTTTCTTGAAGATGGTGACCGTGTAACAGTCACCAGAGGCGGTGCGCGTATTTACGTTAACGATAATGACGATGTTGATCGTCCGATCCGCATTACCGCCCAAAGCGGCGCGAGCGCAGGTAAAGGTGAGTATAAGCACTTTATGCTCAAAGAAATTTACGAGCAGCCGGCTGTTATCGGCGAAACGCTTAATTCTTACATCCACCCTTCAACTGGCGAAATCACCATACCTGACAACATTGTCGAGGCATTAGCTAAAGCGCCGCGCATCACATTGATCGCCTGTGGTACAGCCTATTACGCTTGTATGGTCGCTAAATACTGGTTCGAGCAAATCGCGCGTATTCCATGCGAGATTGATGTCGCTTCAGAATTCCGCTACCGCGAGGCACCGATGCCCGAAGGCGGGGTCTGCATATTTGTTTCACAGTCCGGTGAAACACTCGATACGCTTGAGGCGCTGCGCTACTGCAAGCGTGAGGGACAAACAATCATGTCTATCGTCAACACGATCGAAAGCACGATCGAGCGCGAATCAGACCTCGTTCTCCACACACTCGCCGGCCCTGAAATTGGTGTTGCTTCGACTAAAGCGTTTACCACACAAATCACGACATTGGCCTGTATGGTCTATGCAACCGCACGCCATAAAACAGCTATCAGCGCGGATCTTATGCGCGAAATGGCCGACGCTCTTCGTCACATTCCAAAGATCGCCGCAGATATCTTGCTCCATGATGAAGCCATCTTGCACATCGCCAAAGACATTGCCGATGCCCGTGATGTCCTTTATTTAGGGCGAGGCAGCCTTTATCCGATTGCACTAGAAGGCGCCCTTAAACTAAAAGAAATTTCATATATCCACGCCGAGGGATATGCTGCTGGAGAGATGAAACACGGGCCTATCGCCTTGATTGATGAAACGGTACCCGTTGTCGTCATCGCGCCGGGTAGCGATCCGCTCTTTGAGAAAAATGCATCAAATATACAAGAAACTGTGGCGCGTGGCGGCAAAGTCTTTTTGATCACCGATGACAAGGGGCAAAAATCTCTTAAAGACCTCGCGACATGGTCAATAGTAACAAGTGAAGAAGTAAATCCCTTCATTGCACCAATACTCTTCTCAATTCCCGTTCAGCTCCTTGCCTATCATGTTGCCGTCACTAAGGGAACAGATGTCGATCAACCAAGAAACTTGGCAAAATCGGTTACGGTGGAATAAACATGACATCAAACATCATCCGCGCCGACTACAATAACCCCAAACACGCCAAGGACATTATCACCCTCCTCAACAGCTATGCCACTGACCCTATGGGCGGCGGCACTCCAATTAGTGAACATGTTCGCACACACCTAATAGACAAGCTAAAATCATGCTCCACTGCTTTCAGCATCATCGCTTATGTCGGAGATCAACCCGCTGGTCTTGCCAATTGCTTCGAAGGCTTTTCAACTTTCAAATGTGCCCCCCTTATTAACATTCACGATATGGCCGTCCACCCCAACTATAAAGGCCAAGGCCTCAGCCAAAAAATTATGGCCAAAATCGAAGACATAGGGCATGACATCGGAGCCTGCAAAATCACCCTCGAAGTCCTATCTGGAAACATAATCGCCCAGAACGCTTACAAAAAGTTCGGCTTCAGCGATTATGAACTCGACCCTGAAAAAGGCCACGCATTGTTCTGGGAGAAAACTATTTCCTAAGCCCCATCACATACTTATATTCCCGCCGTATCGGCCATACACCATGCGCTGTAGATATATATCGAATTTATCACTCAATATAATCGCCTTCGGAGGGAGCCATTATTGACACAGCCATGAAATCTGTCAAAATCGGTTACGGTAGAATGATATATTGATATAAATGCAATTTAACTTGTAAAAAATATTAACCATAAAGTATTATTAAACTACAATATACGAGTTGAAAAAAAATGGCACAATCAATACCGAACATATTACTGATTGAAGATGATAAAGCGGATGCAATGCTTATCCAGCTAAAAATTCGTGAAAAATGGCATAATGCCAAAATCACTCAAGTCGCCTATTTAGGAGATGCTTATCGCGAGTGTAAGCAAAACTCGTATGATCTTATCTTACTGGACTTAAACCTACCGGACGGCTATGGCGCGCAAACAGTCTATCAAATGCGTACTTTTGAGAAAAACACGCCGATTACTGTTATCAGCACTTTCGTAAGCGATTTGGTTGAAAGAGAATCCATGAAATTCGGTGCAGAACGCGTAATGGACAAAGCCGAATTTTTAACACATTGCCCTTCGGCAACGATCGGCGGATATTTTAACGCTTAAGGTTTTTTAAGCACTAAAGTCGACCATTCCCCGATTTCAAACTTCTTCTTAAGCTCCAGCCCAACGCCCTCATAGCTTTCTATTACTTGTTCAGCTTGCTCATTGAGGATACCCGATAAAATTACATATCCTTTTTCATCCGAAACAGAAACTAGTTCATCCGCCATCTCCATTAAAGGACCAGCGAGAATATTTGCAATAATCAAATCAAATGGCTTTGCAGTATGAACCTCGGGTGTTTTAAATCCATCACCACATGCAAGCGCAAGCTCACCCTTACCGGATGGCACTTGGTTCGAATCACGATGTACCCCCGCAACACGCACACTTTCTGCATCATTATCAACGCCCAACACAGGAGTGTTCCATAGCTTCCAAGCCGCGATGGCCAAAATACCGCTGCCCGTGCCCATATCCAAAATGTTCCAAGGACATTGGCCTTGGGCTTTCAATTCTAACATAGCCTGCAGGCAGCCTTTTGTCGTGCCATGTTCACCACTGCCAAAAGCGGTCGCCGCATCAATCTGCAAACCCATTTGCCCCTCAGGGACAGAACCGTCAAAATGCGATCCATAAATGAAAAAAGGCCCAACTGAAAAAGGCGGGAACAGCGAATAGGAATATTCTAGCCAATTGCGCTCGGGCACCGTCGCGCTCTCCCAGACCAACGAACCCAGCTCCAGATCATGCAACTCGTCTAAAACTGCCATCCGCGCATTACAATCAGATTCAGACGGAATGTCTTCAATCAACCACTCAAACACCCACGGCGCCCCATCGTGATTCTTTTCACGCATCGCGCTATGGGCCGAACACAAATCATCAAAAACCCTGCCAATCACAACGCTTTTCTCATCGGTGATATGTGAGGGGAGTTTTACGCTTAGTTTATACAATTTGTTATCTTTTCCGTATGTGACTAATCGTCATCATCGTTCAGGTCAGCATCAGGCTCAATATCATCCAGATCGCCGAGAGCATCATCCAGATCATCAAGGTCGTCATCAAGATCGCCCAACGCTTCATCATCCTCGTCGTCATCATCATTGCTGTCGCCATCATCAACGTCATCTAGGCTAACAATTTCAGCACCATCGTCTTCTTCCAGCTCATCATCGCGAACCTTGGCTTTTTTGACTTCTTCTTTGCTGACATCTGCCTCTTCTTCGACTGCTGCATTGCGACCACGGCGAGATTTGATTTTGATTTCACCAGAAAACTCTGCTTTACAATTCGGACATACAATTGGGCGCTTGTTCATATCATAGAACCGCGTTCCGCAATCCACGCATACCCGTTTCAACCCTCTAATATCCACTGCTGCACTCAACTGGTATCTCCTCAAAAGACGTTAATATATATTTTCAAATTCTCACTACTTCGGATCGAGCGCAAGTGTCAAATACAAAAAGCGATCATTTTTTTCGAAATCGTTCACAAGCCATAGACCGCGAGCCTATATAATTGTAAACTAAAAGAAATTATATCTCGCCTTTGGAGGGTCATCCATGAATAAATCTGTTGTAATCTGCGGCTTCAAACGCTCACCCATGCATTTCGCCAATAAGGGCGATCTGGCCAAGGTGCGCCCTGATGATATGGCCGCAGAAGTTGTCAAAGCGCTCATAAAGGATACAGGCGTAAAGCCAGAGGATATCGAAGACCTGATTATGGGCTGCGCATTCCCCGAGGCCGAGCAAGGCTTTAACATCGCGCGCCTCGTTGTTAATCATGCAGACCTTCCCATCTCTATCGGCGGTGCGACCGTAAACCGCTTTTGCGGATCAAGCATGACGGCAATACATATGGCTGTTGGCGCTATCAATTCAGGCGCAGGCGAAGCCTTCATCTGCGCAGGGGTCGAAAGCATGAGCCGCATCCCGATGGGCGGCTTTAACCCAATGCCCAACCCCGCGATTTTCGAGAAATACCCTGAAGCCTATATGGGCATGGGTGAAACAGCCGAAAATCTTGCCAAGAAATATGATATCAGCCGTGACGAGCAAGAAGAATTTGCAGTCTCCTCACATCATAAAGCTGCAGCAGCAGCTAAAGATGGTAAATTCAATGATGAACTCGTCGCGATCGACGATGTAAAAGAAGATGGAACAATTCGTGGTGATTCAACCGCTGAAAAGCTCAGCACACTTAAACCCGCTTTCCTAAAAGACGGCAGCGTCACTGCTGCGACCTCTTCACCGTTGACCGATGGCTCAGCCGCCGTGCTGGTGTGTTCGGAAGAGTACGCCGATAAACACGGCCTGCCCAAACTCGCGCGCATCAAATCTATCGCGACATCAGGCTGCGCAGCGGAAATCATGGGCATTGGCCCGGTTCCGGCCACCAAAAAAGCATTAGAACGTGCAGGGCTTAAAATCGATGACATTGATATTTGGGAGCTTAACGAAGCTTTCGCCGCGCAAGGCCTATCTGTCCTCAAAGAGCTCGGCGTTGATGTGAAAAAAGTAAACCTTGATGGCGGCGCAATCGCTCTTGGCCACCCGCTCGGCACATCCGGCGCACGAATTACCGGTAAAGCCGCAAGCTTGCTACACCGTGAGGGCAAAAAATACGCCCTCGCAACCATGTGCATCGGCGGCGGACAAGGCGTAGCGACTGTGCTGGAGAAGATTTAATGAGTGTTCCAGACTTTCAAATTTTAATGCTTCCGCTATTAAAAAGCGTTGAGCATACAGAAAAAAGCGTTAGTGAATATACTGATTACCTATCCAAAGAATTTGACTTAAGTGATAAGGAAAAAGAATTAACAATACCAAGTGGAAAACAAACGCTAATACGCAATCGAGCGCAGTGGGCAGCTACTTATTTAGTAAAAGCTGGGTTATTAGAGCGGCACAAAAGAGGCTTTATTCGGATTACCCTTGAAGGCAAAAAAACTTTAGAAAAAAAACTATCTAAAATAGATATTGAATATCTAATGAATTATGAAGACTTCAAGAATTTTAAAAACACATCAGAACAAGATAGTTCTGATCCTGTAGAAAATGACCAAAATACTGCCTCATCTACTCCAGAAGATTTGATAGCAACAGCATATAAAAGCTATGAAAAGACTACCCGCGATGAAATAATTGAACTGATTTTAAATTCAAGCCCAGCCTTCTTTGAAAGGTTAATCATCGATCTATTCAAAGCAATGGGGTACGGCGGCAAAGGTAAAACTACACATGTTGGTAAATCTGGTGACGGTGGAATTGACGGTATTATTAACGAAGACCCACTTGGCTTAGAAAAAATTTATCTTCAAGCTAAACGCTACGCTCCAGAAAACAAAATTCAAATTGACGCTATTCGTTCATTTTCAGGAACCTTAGTTGAACAAGGCGCGTCAAAAGGTATTTTTGTAACAACAAGCGCTTTTGTCGCCTCAGCATTCGACTACGCAGAACGCATACCACAAAGCATGATACTCATAGATG
The DNA here is from genome assembly GCA_019634145.1 of Micavibrio sp. Lineage (GTDB taxonomy): Bacteria > Pseudomonadota > Alphaproteobacteria > Micavibrionales > Micavibrionaceae > TMED27. The sequence continues at coordinate 9,058 of JAHQVU010000086.1, forward strand.
GAAACATGCTTACCAAACTTATGTACCAATATGATGTAGGGGTAAGAATTGTTGACACTATCAAACTTAAAAAAGTTGATATCGATTATTTTGAAGAGGTTTAATATATGACACAAATTAACAAAGTAGCCGTCATCGGATCTGGCGTTATGGGCAGCGGGATTGCTGCACAATTAACAAATGCAGGCCTGCCCGTTGTTCTCCTCGACATCAAGGTTGACGGCAAAGACCTCGCCGCCGATGCTGTTGCAAAAATGCTTAAAACAGAGCCCGCCCCTTTCATGCGCAAAGCTAATGCCAAGCTCATCACCACGGGCACAATTGACGACAATCTCAACCTCATCGCCGATTGCGACTGGATCATCGAAGTTGTACTCGAAAAGCTAGAGATCAAACACGCAACTTACGAGAAAATCGAAAAAGCACGCAAAAAAGGCTCGATCGTATCCTCCAATACTTCGACCATACCTTTGCATAAATTAATCGAAGGCCAGCCCGAATCTTTCGCAAAAGATTTTATGATCACTCACTTCTTTAACCCTCCGCGTTATATGCGTTTATTAGAGCTTATCGTTGGTGAAAAAACCGATCCCAAGGCCGTTGAGACCATTACCAAAATCTGCGATGAAAAGCTCGGCAAAGGCGTTGTGCGCTGTCATGACACCCCCGGCTTTATTGCCAATCGCCTCGGTGTTTATTGGCTTACGCGCGGCGTGAATGAAGCAATCAAACAAGGCGTATCCATAGAGCTGGCCGATGCCGTTTTATCCAAGCCCGTAGGCATTCCCAAGACAGGCGTTTTCGGCCTGATCGATCTTGTTGGAATAGATTTAATGCCAAAACTCTCGGCCTCACTTCTTTCGTCATTGCCTGAACAAGATGATTACCGAGATGAATTTATCGACCATAAATTTGTGCACGATATGATCGAAGCAGGCTATACGGGACGCAAAGGCAAAGGCGGCTTTTTCCGCCTCAATCCTAACAAGCCCAAAGCAAAAGAAAAACAAACACTCGCCCTTACTGCGGATAAATTCGATGAGAGCCAATATGCCAAAGCCGACAAACCATCCGACACTGCAATTGATGCTGGAAAAGGCGGCTTAAAAGCCGTCGTCACAACTGATAGCTTAGGCGGTAAATACGCGTGGGAGGTGCTTAAAGGAACCCTATTATATGCTGCACAATTGGTTGGCGAAATAGCCGACACTATCCACGACATCGATGAAGGCATGAAGCTCGGCTATAACTGGAAGCAAGGCCCATTCGAAATGATCGACGCGCTAGGCCCTAAATGGTTCGCTGATCAGCTGGATAAAGACGGCCTTCACGTCCCTGAAATTCTAACAAAAATCGGTGATCAATCTTTCTACCGCATCGAAGATGGTAAACAACAATTCTTTGGTACCGATAGCCAATATCATGACATCGTTCGCCCCGATGGCGTGCTTTTACTGCGTGACATCAAGCTCTCTGCAAAGCCTATCTTGTCTAATAAATCGGCCAGCGTTTGGGATATCGGCGATGGTGTTTTGTGTTTCGAGCATACCTCGAAAATGAACACCTTTGACGAGGAAATTTTTGCAGCGCTCATGCAAACTAAATCCATGATCGAAAGCTCGGACGAGTATAAAGCCCTCGTTATTTATAACGAAGGCTCGCACTTCTCTGCCGGCGCAAATTTAGGCCTCGCCGTCTTTATGATCAACCTTGCCATGTGGGCGCAAGTCGAAGAATTCATCCGCACAGGTCAGCGTACCTTCATGGATTTAAAATTCGCAAACTTCCCAGTCATTTCCGCACCATCTGGTATGGCGCTTGGCGGCGGGTGTGAAATTTTACTTTGCGCCGATGCGGTTCAAGCCCACGCCGAAACCTATACCGGTCTAGTCGAGGTCGGGGTCGGCCTACTCCCTGGCTGGGGCGGTTGTAAGGAAATGATCCTGCGCTTCCAAGAAAAAGAACACGAAAAATTTGCAAAAGATATGGGTAAGATCGGCAAGGACAATATCTGGTTCTCGCCCGACACCACGCCAGTTGGCGCGCCGCGTCAGGCCTTTGAAACCATCGCCATGGCTAAGGTCGCCAAAAGCGCACAAGACGCCAAAGACATCGGTTATTTCAGAGACACAGACGGCATTACGATGAACCGTGAGCGCCTGCTCTATGATGCGAAACAACGTGCCCTACAACTTGCTGCTAATTACGAAGCCCCGGCCATGCGTGAAGATATTCGCCTCGGTGGAAAAGGCGCAGCACTCGCCCTTAAAATGGCAGTCAGTGATCTTCAGAAATCTGGCAAAGCATCACCCTATGACGGGGTCGTCTCCACCCATGTTGCCAATGTCTTAAGCGGCGGTGATCATGATTATACTGAAGTGATGAACGAACAGGATCTGCTTGATCTAGAGCTATCGGAATTCATGAAGCTATTGCACAATGAAGGTACGCTAGAGCGTATCGAGCATATGCTTGGTACAGGTAAACCGCTTAGAAATTAAGTGGCGATAATTGACAGTTCATTATTCTTGAAATCCACTATTCCGCAGGTTTTAAAATAAACCAGCGCTGCAACATTTTTTGGAATTTCTTTGAATCGACAGGCTTAGGTATATAATCGGTCATGCCTGCCGCAATACATTCCTCCCGCGTTCCGACCATCGCATCAGCCGTCATCGCCACAATCGGCACCTCACCGCCTTTAGCATGATTGCGAATTTCTTTCGTAGCGTCGTACCCTGTCATATTCGGCATATGGCAATCCATAATGACCAAATCATAATCCTTCTTATCAAACATATCGACAGCAATCTGACCATCATCTGCAATGTCAAAATATTGTATACCGATTTTACAAAGTAGCTTTTTAATAAATATCTGGTTCATCTTCTGGTCTTCAGCGACCAATACAACTGCATCGGAGATTGCTTTTCTACTCCCCGCATCTTTATCGGCATCATCATCAATTATATTCTTATCTAAACCTTCGAGGAGTTCTCGGCTGCTGAGATCAAATGGAATTTCTACTGTAAAAGTCGACCCCTTACCAAATACACTCTTAACATTAATCTGACCGCCCATCATCTCGATTAACTGCTTTGTAATAGCCAGGCCTAGGCCGGTTCCTCCGAATTTCCTGGTTATGCTATCATCAGCTTGTGAGAATTTTTCAAAGATATGTTTGATTTTATCATTTGGAATTCCAACGCCTGTATCGATAACCTTACAAACGAAACTGATAACATTTTCACTTTTTTCGATAACCTCGAAAGTTAGATCAACACCACCATTTTCAGTGAACTTAATGGCATTACTTCCTAAATTCATAATTATGCGAGAAAACCGTGTTGGATCACCAAGAACAACTGGAAGCCCCTTACCCTTCCATTCTGTCGTAACCGTTAAAGATTTGGCCGATGCCAATGGGCGTAAAGTATCAACGACTGTACTTACAGAGTCCTTAAGGTCGAATGGGATATTTTCAAGGTGCATTCCACCAGCTTCAATCTTAGACAGGTCTAGGATATCATTAACAATATTGAGCAAGTTATTTGAAGATTTGTGGATTGTGTCCAAATTCTCCTTCTGCTCGGCAGTCGTATCTTTGTCTTCAAACATGATATTCGTTAATCCTATGATAGAATTCATAGGCGTTCTAAGTTCATGAGACATATTGGCAAGAAACTCACTTTTCGCCCTGTTCGCTTTTTCAGCCAAATTCTTGGCTTGTAGCAGCTTCTCTTTAGACTCTACCTGCTCAGTTACATCTTCAACCATGCTCAATACATATGTGACATTTTGATTTTCATCTAAGATAGGAGTCTTAAGAACATGCGCCACAAATGATCCGCCTGGCGAGTTCGTCTTATAGGTGCCGATTTCAACTAATTTCTTCTTCTCGAACAAAGTCGAATTCAATGCATCAAGGAATTCAGCATCTTCCGCAGGTAAAATATCTTTAACCCTCTTACCCTCGCAATCAATAAGTGTAAGACCAAAGAGCATTTTGAACATACCATTGACGATTATGAGTGAAGAATCATTATTAATATCTTCAACGAGCATTCCCAACGGCATTTTCTCGATTATAGTATCCAGCATGATTTTCTGATCATGGATTTCACACGTTTGCCGCTGCATAATTTTTTGCATAGTAATAAGCGCGTCAAGTAGGTCGTGTATTTCACGCGAGGACGATGATGTTTTTTCAATCTTGTGTGTCGCATAATCTGCACCGACAAGTGAATCTGATAGCTTTGTTATAGGGTAAATTCCGCTTCGCAACGTGTAATAAACCAGCATCCCAAAAATGATAAAGATAACACCGAACAAACCACCGGAAACCAGCATAATAGTATGCAAATGCTGGCGAATATTATTATAGTCAACTGATACACGCAGCATACCTAGCTCGCGCCTATCAACCCCACCATTTTCAATGATAATTTTATCCTGAAGGATTATTGAGCCTTCATCAACTTCATCCCAGTTATACTCAGCGACAATGGACTCATTCACATCAAAAATTTCAACTATTTGTGCCGCGTTAATATTTTTATCGGCAACAATATTTTCAAGTGTGTCCTCAATAGTATCAATCTCGAAATCATAGAGCAATTGAGCAACGTTTGAGGCCTGCGTTGAAACAATGTAATTCAAGCGCTCATTGGTAATATTTTGCAACAGATTATTACCGTATAAATTGATCAATACAGTCATTGTCACAAAAACAACGAACAAACCTACAGACAATGTGCGTGTAAGAGAACCAACTATAGAGGGCAAGCGCCTTTTTGTTACATTAACGGTCTTATCCGTATTAGCCTCGTTCAAGATATAGCCTCTGCCTGAAAAAAAACTTATTGAGTTGTCTTCAAAACTAATTATATCACAATATATACAAGCGGGTTAAGCGGTCTTTTCGTTAATTTTTTCAGTATTTTAATTATAAACCTCTAAAGTTTTTTTAACGATAATATTTACATCAAACTCATGTTCACAGCGTGCTCTTCCAGCAATACCATAAGCACTCAACTTTACTGGATCACTCAATAAATTCTTAATGGCCTCTGCCGTTTTCTGTGCATCCTTTATCGGTACCAAAACTCCGTTTTCGCCATCATCAACCGCTTCGCGGCAACCGGGATGGTCAGTAGTAATAATTGGCCGAGCGCTGGCACAAGCCTCCAGTAAAACTTTAGGTATGCCCTCACCATAATATGAGGGATAGCAAATCAAGCTAGCATTTTTCAACAATTCAGGCATATCCGAAACTTTGCCGAGCCACTCCACCTTAGAACCTTTAATCATCTCCATCATCTCTTGAGCATTAATAGCAAGAGGATTATTGCGGGTTTCCCCCCCCGCAACTTGAAAACGCGCTTTAACGCCATCCCGCTCGCATATTTTCGCAGCCTCAATAAAAACTGAAATACCCTTACAATGAACAAGCCTTGTACTCATTAAAACAATTGGTTGCTCATCCTGTGGCAAGGGCGTAGCTGTAAACTTTTTCAGATCAACACCAGAACCCAATATCAAGTGAGCGCGGCTTTTTTCAGCAAAACCACGGCGCAGCATTAAATTCATATCATCAGGGTTTTGAAATACGAGCTCAGTTCTTCCGCTCTTAAGAGCTAATTTCAGAAGCGGGCCTATAATTGCTCTTAATATCTTTGGCTTAGCGCCTTCACCGGCAAATAAATATCCTAATCCAGCTATTGTATGCACAACTCGAATATCTCTGATACCCAGAGCTGCCAGACCGGTGATAAAGGCATATTTAAGCGTAATCGCGTGCACAACTTCAGGGCGCTGATCTTTAATAATTTTTCGAATTTCTGAGATGGTTTTTAGAATTGTAAAAAGCGTAAAACCTTTATCCGAGGGCGGCAACTCATGGCCATGAAAATTCTGCGAGGCTAAATCCTTATCCGTTTGCGCGCCAGTTACAGCCACATGCACTTCCCACCCCGCCTCATGCGCACCCTTCGCCAGCGGCAAACGGTGGGACCAAAACCAATCAATATGATTGATAACATAGAGAATTTTACCTTTAGAATTACTCATAAATTTATGCTGCTTTTGATTGTGATGTATCGGCCCGTGAGGGTGCAGAGTTTAAAAATTCTGCCTCAATTGTTTCGCGCAAACCATCTTGCAAAACGTAAGGCGGCATGAAACCGCTCCTCATTACCTTATCCGCATTCACAACAGTATCGCTACAAAATTTTTTTACGCGGATGGCGCTAATCGGATACGTCCTCCCTGTGAGCTTTGCCAATACATCAAAGCCATATCCACCCATTAATCCCGCAGCATAAGGAAGCTTCAAACCCTGCTCGCTTTTCCCCAAAGTTTTACGCACAATACCGATCATTTCCTTCATGCTCATATCCGGCTTATCAGCATAATTAAAGATATGCACGCCAGCGCCGTTATTCATCATAAAGTATAAGAATGCTGCAATATTCCCGACATAGGCTAGAGATTTTTTATTCTCTCCCCTGCCCACCATAACAAATTTACCGCTAGATAGTTGGCGCAGCAAATTATAGACATTCCCACGATTACCGGGTCCAAATGTTGCAACAGGACGCAATATATTCAAACTGTGCTTTTCATCTTTGCCGGCCCACTCTTTAAATGTCTTCTCACTCTCCCATTTCGAGCGGCCATAATCATTGAATGGGTTTGCTTCAGCCTCTTCCGAAACATCAGCTGTATCCAGCCCGTATATTGCAACAGTGGATGTAAAGATGATCTGCTCGATACCCAGCTCTTCACACGCCTTTATAACCTGCTTTCCGCCCTCCACATTCACATCATAATAAAGAGAGATCGGATCGACATTGTCTTGATGCTCCGCGGCCAAATGATACACAACCTCGCACCCCGCAAGCGCCTCTTTCACCGCAGCAAAATTGCGCACATCAACATGGCGCTGCGGATACGCGGAGCTAGCCCGAATATCCAGTATCACAAAATCATGCCCGTTTTTTTCTAACAAATGACATAGCTGCGTGCCGATAAACCCTGCTCCGCCTGTTACCCCGATTTTCATTTTCTCACCTCGAATTCATAAACACTTCATTATCGCGCTAATTAACCAAAAAACAAGCCTTAGCTCATCCAGCGCACGCGCCATGCCTGAAACATTAATATCGCCCAGATCGCATTGGCATGACGGTCATCCCCGCCCAAATGCCGCGTCCAAATTTTACGCACAGCCCCTACATCAAGCAACCCTTGCTCACGCATAGCTTTTTCATCCAGTAACTCTTCCGCCCACTCTCTCAATGCCCCACGCAACCAATTCGCAATTGGCATATTAAAACCTTGCTTAGGACGCTCGAATAACGCATCGGGCACATGACGAGACAAAATTTTTCTCAGCATATATTTGCCCTTGCCGTCTCTAATTTTATAGTCCAACGGCAAACCCCACACATATTCAAACAACCGATGATCAAGCAGCGGTGCTCGTACCTCTAATGACACCGCCATAGAAGCGCGATCAACTTTAGTCAACACATCGGACGGTAAATAGAACTGCGTATCCCATATCATCATTTGCTCTTCAATGCTTAAATCATCAATCTGATGCAGCGCAGGCAAATCATAATTTCCGCTCAGCTGATAACCATCACCTTGGCGCAACATATTCAAATATAATTCCTGTAAATTAGACGATGAAAGCGCCTGCGATAATTTTCTAATGTGCGATGCTTTTTGCGCATCCCCTTTGAAACCTGATCCTGCGTAATTAAGCATCAGCGCGGCCCCCTGCCTAATGGGGCGCGGTACCGCCTTCATCTTCCTCCATAATTTTGCACCCTGGCGATGGCGCGTATATCCACCTAGCAATTCGTCACCACCATCACCCGACAAAGCCACCGTAACCTTTTCGCGCGCAAATTTGGATACCATATATGTGGGGATAGCGCTCTGGTCGGCAAACGGCTCGTCAAACATATCAGCTAATTTCGGAATAACATCCATCGCATCTTTTTCAGTGCAATAATATTCTGTGTGCTCACACCCTAAATGCTCCGCAATCTTTTTAGCATATACCGCTTCATCATATGCTGCATCGTCAAAACCAATGGAAAAAGTCTTTATCGCTTGTGCAGAATGTTTCTGCATCAAAGCCGTAACCAGCGAACTATCAATTCCACCTGATAAAAAAGCACCCAGCGGAACATCCGAGAGCATACGCTCCTTCACGGCAATTTCCAGATTCTCCTCAAACCCGCGTAAAACGCTTGCCTCATCTGCAACATTCCTACCTACAGATATGGCATTAATCTCTCGCGCATCCCAATAGCTCTGCATATGGTTTAAGAGATCTTGCTGCGCTTTCAGATCATCAACCTTTACACTCATACGGTGTCCGGGCGGTAAATGCCAAACATTTTTATAGATTGTTTGCAGCGCGGATACGCACATAAAATTCATGTATTCGCCCATCGCTACATTATTTATTTCCGCAACAAAATCCGGATGTGCACGCAACGCTTTCAGCTCGGACGCAAAAACCAGCGCCTTGCCAGCCCAACCAATATATAACGGCTTTTTACCCATTCGATCCCGCGCAAAATGCAGCATCTTCTCTTTGGCATCCCAAAGGGCAAATGCGAACATTCCTACAATATTTTTCAACGTGCGTGATATACCCCATGCCTCGATCGCGACCAATAAGGTCTCGGTATCACTGCGCCCCGAGAAGCTGCGCCCTCCCGCTTCCAGCTCGCGCCTAAGATCCAAATGGTTATAAATCTCGCCGTTATAAACAATATGATAGCGCCCTGACGGTGAGGCTTTCGGCTGCGCGCCCTCTCGTGATAAATCCAAAACAGCCAGCCTGCGATGCCCCAGCGCAATCGGCGCCTCAGCATCCTGCCAGATATCACCGCTATCAGGCCCCCGATGGGCCAGCGCCGCACACATCCGTCGCACATTCGTGTGCATCTCGGCCCGTGAACCGCGATTTTCGCATACATAAAAACCTGTCAATCCGCACATTTTGAACTATTTCACTTAATATATTTCAACACAACTCGTGTTTTTGCTAAAATATATATACAACAACTGTGAGGCCATGTCCCCCCCAATGAATATCGATCTCTTATTTACCGCCAATGGTGATGCAGGCTTAATCTTGAGCCAGACCTTACCGCAAAAAGCCATTGGCATTGTTTTCGATTTTGAGACAGGTCTCTTCACCATTGAATATGCCGATATGGATTATCTGGAGCTAAACATTCCCGTTCAATCAGACTTCTATGCAACGCTCGATGCCACCCGACACCTCCATCTCGGTTCAATCGTAAAATCACAAATCGCACAAGCCTATCAAGTCCCGATTATGTTTATGGATGATCCATACCGTATGGAAGCGCTCAATAATACGCCACCAATAAAAAGCCCACTTGCAGCCTTTGAAGCTTTCATGAAATCTTGTGTTTTCGGCCAACCCGTGCACCGCGGTGATCTGGCCGATGAAGGCAGCTCAAGCTGTATTTTGGGCGATTCCGCGCCATCATCCTTGCAATTCGCACCCCATCTGGCACGCGCGCGAAACTTAGAAAGCGCACCACGCGCCGCACCATCAATCGGCCCATCCGGTCCCGGCCTTGGCGGCGGCTCTGCATCGCACCATACAAGCCGTATAACACGGCAGAGTTCAGATAAAAATTCTAATGAAGATTAAGACAGATCAATTGATGGCTCAGGCTCATTCAACTCTATTAAAAGATTACGAAGCTATGACGGCGGAAGCACATTTCTGCTGCCAGTCGCATCATTCTCTTTAGCGCGCACTTTTTCATCACCATCTTCCCTCGTCACATAGTGTTGATTACAGGCATGAAATAATGCAAAATAACTTTTAAGTTCTAAATCACTTATAGGCGCTTTTCTTCGCTCATCTTAGTTCTGCTTTTTCCTTATTTTCCGCCACTTTTTTACATTCCGGTTATGCTCCGCAAGTGTTTTGGAAAATACATGACCTCCTGCGCCGTCAGCAACAAAATAAATATAATCATGCTGTTCAGGGTCAATCACTGCGTCAATCGCCGCCCGCCCGGGATTAGCAATCGGTGTCGGCGGCAAGCCCGGATACTTATATGTGTTGTAGGGGTTATCAACTTTTAAATCCTTGGATAGCAATCGGCGCCCTAATGGGCCTTTTCCATCATTCTTATGCCGACCCATGGTCAGCGCATAAATAACAGTCGGATCAGTCTGCAATGCAATGCCCTTATCTAGACGGTTTTCAAATACACCGGCCACTGTGCGGCGTTCCTCGGCTACACCCGTTTCTTTCTCAACAATCGCCGCCAGATTTAGCACATCACCGATAGTGGGCTTTAATCCCTTAAATTGCGCTTTTTCTGTATCCTCTGGACAAGAATAACTCTTAAAGTCCTCAAAATCCATCGCTTCGATCTTATCCCAGTCCAACGTACCCAATAAATACCCGCAAGCATCGAGCAGATTTTCCTTCATCTTGATCGCCATGCGCGCCACAACAGCTTCGCGACTCTCACCTCTTTGATAATCATAAGTGCTGGGAAACAAACTGCCTTCGGGCGGGATATCCTTGATCTCACCACTCAGATCCTCCACGCTCTTAATGATCCGCACAATTTCGTATGATGTCAGACCTTCACGCACAGTAAAACGCCGCGCCAGAGTATCACCATCAACAAGCTTATTTAGGATTTCTCCCATAGAGGCGCCGACTTCTATCTCATATTCACCTGCTTTAATTTTTGAAGCTTTACCGCTAATACGTCCGGCTATTTGAAATATCAAAGGCTGCTCAATCACGCCCTTATTAACCAGAATATCTGCTACACCGCCGATATTGCTGCCGCGCTCCACATGAATTTCCAGCATCTCGGCATTCATACCTGCCTTGTTATAGTGATGCTGCGCCCATAAAAATACGCCCGCAACGCCAATGACGCCCAAAATAAATAAGATGGATATTAGATTAAATAAAAATTTCATCGGGTTAATATAAGCCCCGTGAAAGAGTTTGAAAAGACTAAAGACTTAAACCTTTTTCATCACAATAGAAGCATTCGTTCCGCCAAAGCCGAAAGAGTTCGACAGCACAATATCGAGATTTTTCTGTTTCGCTACTTTCGGCGTCAAATCGATGCCTGTACAATCTTCAGATGGATTCTCAAGGTTCAAAGTTGGTGGAATAATTCCCGTTTCCATTGCTTTGACTGCGTATATCGCTTCAACAGCCCCTGCTGCACCCAAAAGGTGACCGATTGCTGATTTAGTTGAAGACATAGACAGTTTATCCAGATTAGACGCGAAGAGGCGTTTTACAGCGCCAAATTCGATGCCGTCACCCACAGGCGTTGATGTGCCGTGTGCGTTGATATAATCGATATCCTCAGGGTTTAACTGCGCGCGTTTGAGCGCCGCTTCCATCGCGCGATAGCCGCCATTGCCGTCCTCGGCAGGGCTTGTGATATGGTGCGCATCACCGGATAAGCCATAGCCCACGATTTCACCGTATATTTTCGCACCACGCGCTTTTGCGTGCTCATATTCTTCGAGAACGACAATACCTGCACCTTCGCCCATGACAAAACCATCGCGACCCTGATCCCATGGACGTGAAGCAAGCTCTGGTGTGTCGTTGTAAGCCGTTGAAAGTGTACGTGCGGCAGCAAAACCGGCCATACCGATACGACAAACAGCACTTTCGCTGCCACCTGCAACCATCACATCCGCATCATCGAACGCAATCAAACGCGCCGCATCACCAATGGCATGCGTACCGGTCGCACATGCTGTTACAACAGAGTGATTAGGGCCACGGAAGCCATATTTGATAGAGACATGACCTGAGGTGAGGTTAATAAGCGCGCTCGGCACAAAAAATGGGGATACACGGCGTGGGCCACGCTCTACAAGAAGTTTTGAGGTTTGATCAATTTCATCAAGGCCGCCAATGCCTGAGCCAATCAGCACGCCTGTGCGGTTGAGGCTCTCCTCATCCGTTGGCTGCCAACCTGCATCTTCGATCGCCTCTCTGGCTGCGGATATACCATATGTGATGAAATCACCTGTTTTACGCTGATCTTTCGGATCAACATCTAAATTTGGATTATACAAGCCATTTTGAGGGTTCTCATCCCCTGTACGCGGGATAATGCCTGCGATTTTTGCGGTGATATCGGACACATCAAATTTTTCGATCTTGCGAATACCGCTTTTGCCGTTTGTGATTTCGTTCCAGTTATGGTCTACGCCCATTCCCAGCGCAGTGACCATACCCATACCTGTAATAACTACACGACGCATATCTATATCCTCTTACTTGTAGCCCTATTCACTTAACGCAAAACAGCCGCAAATATAGCGGCTGCATTGAAACTAAATCGACCTAATACAAAAAATTAGGCAGCGTTTGCTTTGATGAAGCTTACTGCATCGCCAACAGTCTGAATGTTTTCGGCCGCATCATCAGGAATTTCAACATTGAACTCTTCTTCGAAGGCCATAACCAACTCAACTGTGTCCAGTGAGTCTGCGCCCAAATCATCAATAAAGCTTGCGCCTTCAGTTACTTTCGCTTCGTCAACACCAAGGTGCTCAACTACAATCTTTTTAACGCGATCAGCTACATCACTCATCGTAAATCCTATCTCTTTTAGTTTTAAATTAATGTGGTAGCGGATCCTCCCGCCAAAACTGCCGTGACTTTAATCAGGCCGTTTCAGGATTGCAAGCCTATTTTTGCTATTAACCCGTCAATTGCACTAAATCACTTATACAGCCCCTAACGAGGTAACATAATATCAAACAAGATCCAACACTTTCAAGGTCCCCCCCCCGACTTTTGTGGATAAAGCTGAATTTATATATGTTTTTCAGCCTCCTTTAGACACTCTATAATTATCTCCGCGCCCGCGTCGCGAAGACGCTTTGCCTGCCGATCCTTATCATGCGCTGAGCCAACATAGCCCAAAACCTTAATATTCGCAGCAACAGCCGCTTGCACACCCGCTGGACTATCTTCAAGCACAATAGAGCGTTTATAGTCATGCTCCATCTGATCACAGGCAAATAAGAACAAATCAGGCGAAGGCTTTGGACGTGGCACTTGCGCCTTGGTGAAAACATGATGATCGGCAAAATACTGCTTAAGATTAGTGACGCTCAAGCTTTGCAAAACATTTTTACGCTCGCCATTTGAAGCCACACATAGTTTATGCACACCGTGCATACGCCCAAGCAAAGCATCAGCATTGTCGCATGGCAAAAACTCCTCTTTCATACGCACCTCGGCATGGCGCACATAGCGCTCGACCAGATCATCAGGCAAAGGCTTGCCATGTTTGCTCTCAACGATCTCTCGTATGACCGACCAGCTATGCCCGCCGAATAGATCAAGGCAAACATCAAGCGTATATTCTGGATATCCCAGTTCGCCCAGAAGATCAGAATTTATAGCATTGTATATATGCTCGCTATTGACCAGCGTTCCGTCACAATCGAAAATAAGTAAAGTGTCCATAGAGGTTTTATGCCATTAAAGATCGAAAATGGCCAGCACCTTATTCAACCGCGCCGATAAACATATAACCAACATTGCGAATGGTTTTGATATAACGCGGGTCGCGCGAGTCATCGCTAAGCTTGGAACGGATGCGTGTGATTTTAATGTCCACCGCGCGATCGCTTGTATCCATGTCGTAATCGTGAAGAAGAGCAAAAAGAATATCACGGCTTTGCGCCTTGTTTTTCGCCAGCACAAGCTTTTCCAGCACCATATACTCTCCTGTTGTCAAATCTGCAGATTCACCATCCCTCGAAAACACTTGGTATTGTTCGCGGTCAATAATCCACTTATCGAGCAAAATTTTATCGACCCTAGCCTGTCCATAATCATTTGCAGTATCCGACTGCACCCTTCTTAATACTGCTTTAATCCGCGCCGATAGCTCACGGGGTTGAAAGGGCTTTGCAATATAATCATCCGCGCCAGCTTCTATACCTATGATTTTGTCGATATCATCACCGCGACCACTCAGCATAATTACCGGAATATTCCCATGCGTTGCTCGGTACTGACGCAATACAGTCATACCATCAGTGTCCGGCATCATCAGATCGAGCACAATCAGATCGATCTGATTCGAATTCATAATCTCATCAGCCGCTTGGATATTGCTGACCGCAAAGATATCAAAGCCCTCCTTCTGAAGATATTCCTTAACAATCAAAAGCGTGACTTCACAATCATCTATACATAATATTTTGGCATTACTCATTCAGCTTATCCTGCAATTACTAGTTACATTTACTATAGCGTACAAAACTGAAACAATTCTAAACAAAAAGAAACATCGACGACATATGTATGAAATAGCTACTTGCTAAAGTGAAAATATAAGCAATACAAACACAGCAGGAGATGTAGAGATGACACATTATACCCCACGCACCCAGACCCACGAGACCACCTGTGCAGTTATCTTTACGTCCCTGATTGTATTGGTTTTAGTAACATCCATATTATTCGCATTCAATAGCACTGGGCCGATCATTCTGGGTACAGAATTAAACACTAACGGGTTGGTGGAGTATATTTGCCTCGGCAACGGCTGTGAAAACTATACGCAGTTTGCCTGGATCGATTAATTTAATTAGAGGTAAAAATGAGCAATAAGGATATTTGGTTTCTAGATATGGACATAGAAAAAGTATACTTCATTGATATTCCGCAAAAAAGCGCAAGCCATACAGCATAAACTATAAAAGCATCTGCCATAGGACTAAAAAAGGGGCTTAAAGCCCCTTAATTTTTCGAACCTATAGCGAGTTAAATCATTGCCATTCCGCCATTCACGTGAATAGTCTGTCCAGTTACATATTGAGATTCTTTTGACGCCAAATACAAAGCTGCCGCTGCGATATCTTCTGATGAACCCATTCTCCCAGCAGGAATTGTAGAGTTGATCTTGGATTTTTGATCATCATTAAGCGCTTCAGTCATAGCCGTCGCAATAAATCCAGGCGCGATACAATTGATTGTAATGCCACGCGAAGCAACTTCCGCTGCCATCGCCTTGCTCCAGCCAATCATACCCGCTTTTGAAGCCACATAGTTACATTGACCCGGGTTGCCTGTCACACCGACTACAGAGGCAATATTAACCACGCGTCCATAACGGCGCTTCATCATGCCACGCTGTAGTGTCTGCGCAAGCTTGAAAGTCGATGTCATGTTAACATCAATCACCTGTTGCCAATCGGCATCACTCATGCGCATGGATAGACCATCGCGCGTCAAACCGGCATTGTTCACCAAAACATCAATTTGGCCCAGCGCTTCTTCTGCACGTTTCGCCAACTCCACGGCCGCATCCGTGGTCGATAGATCCGCCGCCAATACCGTTACGCGATTACCCAACTCGGAAGCCAGAGCATTAAGCTTATCTTCATTACGCCCTGAAATACCGACATGCGCCCCTGCTGCGTGTAAAGCTTTGGCGATTTCACCACCAATACCGCCTGTTGCGCCGGTTACCAATGCTTTTTGGCCTGTAAGATCGAACATATTTTTTCCTCATAATTTATTGCGATACCGCATTTTTCTCTTTATTTTCTAACCTTAAAAGAATTATAAGTCCGCCTGCACCATGTCAATGGTTATCGGAAAACTAACCCCACCCGTCCATTAACGAGGAAAAATCGAAGAATAAGTTATCATACTTTAGCTTTTTCTTAAGGCCGATTGCATAAAATGAAAGTATGACAGCAAACGAACAGGTTAACAGAGGTTAAATTGAGCAACTCTTCATCCGGATCGGAACATATTCCGACAAGCAACCACATCGTGCCGTTAAACCACGGCGACATATGGGATATCGTATACCATTTTTGCCCAACAGGAAGCCGTGCGCAATACACACCCGCAATGGGCTTACAGGCCTTTCATGACGCAGTATGCAGTGCATTTGCGCATATAGACCTTCCAGCAAAGGACCGCACACGCATTAATGATTTTATCAACGCGCTACAGGATTTATACGAAACAGTCGCCGAACAAGACCAAAGCGCAGAGGCCTTCATGGTAGAGGGTGAAGACTTGAAGGATATTTCCGCCAACCTCGATTGCTTGCGACAGGTTATATGCATTCAACACGCGGAACTTCATCATCATGATATATCATCGGCACTCCTTTGGGCGAAAACAGCCCTTCGTCGATTGATAAAAAATGGATGGAATGCAGGCTACGACACGACCTGTGCACTAACGTAAAAGCTTAAACGAGAGCAATTCCTTGCTTTTTCACACAATATGGGGTTTGATTGCCTTGAGTTAAAGGGTGAGCATATGCTTGATCAGCAAACATTCGAGAGTGTAAACACGCTAATTAAAGATATTGGCGATAATCTTATTCAACCCTATTTTAAAAACCTTGATGATAGCCAAATTTTCACAAAGACATCCGCGACAGATCTCGTTTCCGTTGCCGACCGCGAAGCTGAAATTGCCCTATCCAAGGGATTAACCCAGCTTTTAGAGGGCAGCCTTTTCTTTGGTGAGGAGGGCTTCAGCGCCGATGAAAATATCATCGCCAACATAACCCAGACTGACAAACCTGTATGGATAGTAGATCCCATAGACGGCACGCGCAATTTTGTCCACGGCAAAGATGGCTTCGGTATCATGTGCGCACTTTATTTCAATGGAAAAGTGCAGGCGAGCTGGCTCTACGAGGTGGCGAGTCACACGATGACCAGTTATAAATTAGGCGATAATGTTGTGCTCAATGGAGAGGCGTTACAGAACTTTACCGCGCCTAACACCGACAACCTTTTGGGGCGCGGCGGCTTTGCATTCTTAAACAAAGCACACCTCGATGAAATCGCCCATAAAGCATCGGATATCAATATCGATCCCGCCGGAATGCCCTCCATCATGATTTATGACCGCTTACTACGCAGCGAGTTGGATTTCCTGGTCTTCAAACGCACCCACGCATGGGATCATGTACCGCCATGTGCAATGGTCGAAGCCCTTGGCGGCTGCGCCTTAAATTGGAGCGGAAAGCCTTATCTAAGTAACATTCACCGCACAACCGATGGCCTGATTGTCGCCCGTGACAAGGCAACAGCCGATAAAATTTTGAATGACCTTATCACCCCGATGCTAGCCCTTGCTAAAGCGTCCTAGCATCGTCTTCGCTGACCGGATATTTTTTGTCCCTTGCAGACAAAAGGCGAGGAGCTTAGCTCACGAGGTAAAATAACCTGATTAAAACGGCTATTACTGCTAAATTTATAGATAAAGAGCTGCTCAAATGTTTCCACCACCAGCACTTCTTCACAATCGGGATATAGCTTTGATCTTTCATAGCCCAAGCTTAAAAGTTATGAAAGATCAAATTTAGGATAGTTTTTCCAACGCTGCATCGATATCCGCACTCGCGCCAACGTTAAAGCACTCGATCTCACGATCTATTCGTCGGGCAAGACCAGAGAGAACTTTGCCTGCACCCACCTCAACCATTTGCTCTACACCTTGTTCACGCATCCAGATCACTGATTCACGCCAGCGCACTGCGCCTGTTACCTGTTGCACAAGAAGCTTTCGAATTTGATCAGCATCAGAAACCGCCTCAGCCGTCACATTCGCTACAACCGGCACACTCGGCGCATTGACAGCCGTATCTGCCAGTGCCTCCTCCATTGCAACCGCTGCAGGCTGCATCAATGCACAATGAAATGGCGCTGAAACAGGCAGGATCACCGCGCGCTTTGCACCGCGCTCTGTTGCTATCTCTACAGCGCGCGCAATCGCGTCTTTATGGCCGCTAATCACGACTTGCCCAACAGAATTGTCATTGGCCGCCTCACACACATCGCCTTGCGCGGCATCTTCTGCTATTTTGCGAACATCCTCAAGGCTCGGACCGATAATCGCCGCCATAGAGCCGACGCCCACAGGCACAGCCTTTTGCATCGCCTGACCGCGCAGTTTCAAAAGACGCGCCGCATCCGATAAGGCAAATGAGCCCGCCGCTGTTAAAGCCGCATATTCGCCCAGCGAATGCCCGGCAACAAAAGACGCTTTATCTGCCAGCGCCCAACCGCCCTGCTTTTCCAACACGCGCATAACCGCAACTGAGACCGCCATCAATGCAGGTTGCGTATTTTCGGTCATATTAAGGTCAGCTTCGTCGCCTGCAAACATCATTTTGGACAAATTCTGTCCCAGCGCTTCATCGACTTCTTGAAACACTTCACGCGCTTCTGCATATGATTCGGCTAAATCCTTGCCCATACCAATGAATTGTGACCCTTGTCCCGGAAAAATAAATGCACGGCTCATACTGCTCTCTAGCTCCTTGTATATTCTATTTTATTAGTGAAATAAAATTATCGCTTAACCCCATACAAGGGAATTATTATTTCACGAAATTTGCATTTACAAATCATATTGTGTCATGATTCGCATCAAGTGTTTTTCTTATAGATTTATTAGGCGCTCCAAAAAAGGTTTTTTTAAAGAGCGCCATTAATAATTTTCAGAAGAACACTTAAAAGACAGCTTGGGTTTACGTGAAAAAAACAATGATGAAAAGGGGATAAAAAGATGACGAATTTAAATTGTCCGGTAAAACTACTTTTAGATGAGACGGTTGATGCGTTTTCTTCCTATAACTATGGCAATGCAGACTTCGCAGCGTTTGCCTCCATGGTACTCCATGACTTCCAGAGTGTACTGCAAAGACCTGAACTAACCGCCAAAGAACTTCGGGTATTATTGCGTCAAGGGCAACGCGAACATCGTGAAAATGAGACCCATGATAATGGTTGGTCCGTTTTCATGGCTAATTATGTTTCACAAAACGTGAATGCCAATACGTCTGCTTATCAAACCATACAAGACGAACAAACCGTATAAACGGGTTGAACAGGTACTATATTCATCAAAACAAAGGCAATCGCCGATAGCTCAATGCTTCGGCGATATGCTTTTTAGCGATTAAGCTAGCCGCGCTATTTCTCGACACAGCCTCCATATCAGCAATCGTCCGCGCTACTTTTAATGTGCGGTAATAGCCACGTGCAGACAGCCGCGCATTTCCCGCCGCCAGATTTATAAGGCTTGCCGCTTCCTCATCCATTTCACAGATCGCCTCCAGAACAGCTCCTTCCGCATGCGCATTCAAACTGACAGTTTCATCGGCGCCCATCTCTCTGAACCGCGACTCTTGCATAGTATGAACGCGCGCCACCCGCGCAGAAATTGTTGCAGAACTTTCCCCACCCATTTTTTGGCTAAGATCAGCAATAGAGATTGGCGGCACATCAACCTGCAAATCCATTCGGTCTAAAATCGGCCCTGAAATTTTCGCTTGATAATCACCACCACAACGCGGGGCTTTCGTACATTCCAAATCACTGTCACCCAAATGTCCACAGCGGCACGGGTTCATCGCCGCTATCAGCTGAAACCGCGCAGGGTACCGTACATGCTGGTTAGCACGAGCAATTAACGCTTGGCGCGATTCAATCGGCTGGCGCAAAGACTCCAGCGCCCCACGTGAAAACTCAGGCAACTCATCCAAGAATAAAACTCCGTTATGCGCCAAAGATATTTCTCCTGGCTTCACCCTGTGCCCCCCACCGATCAATGCAGGCAACGAGGCCGAATGATGCGGATCACGATAGGGGCGCGTCTTAAGCAGCCCCCCTTCGGGCAAAGACCCAGCGAGCGAGTGAATCATCGACACTTCCAAAGCCTCGCGCGGCGATAATGGCGGCAAAATACCCGGTAAAGCGCTGGCCAACATGGATTTACCAGACCCCGGCGGGCCAATCATCAACATATTGTGACCACCACTGGCCGCTACTTCCAGCGCACGCTTGGCGCTTTCCTGACCCTTTATATCGGCCATATCGGTGGGCTTTTTGCCCTTCTGTTCACGCAGCTCGGCCTTAGGGCGATTCAACGAATTCGTGCCTCGAATATGATTAATTAAATCCAGCAGATTAGAGGCCGCAATAATTGGCAACTCCCCCGCCCATGCTGCTTCCCCACCGCATTCTAAAGGACAGACAAGGGAATTGTCATTCGCGCCCGCATAGATGGCCGCGGGCAAAATTCCGGCAACCGCGCGGATCGAAGCATCAAGTGATAACTCGCCAAGTACCGTCATGTTCGCAAGCTCTTCCTTGGGCAAAATCTCCATCGCGCCCAAAACGGCCAGAGCAATGGGAAGGTCATAATGGCTGCCCTCTTTAGCAACATCAGCAGGAGCAAGATTGATCGTCAGGCGTTTTGGCGGCAGTGATATGCCCAGCGCATGCAAAGCCGCGCGCACACGCTCCTTGCTTTCCGCCACCGCCTTATCGGGAAGTCCAACAATGGTAAAAGCAGGCAGGCCATTGCTGATTTGCACCTGCACATCGACGGGTTTTACATCTATTCCTTGAAAGGAGACTGTGTTAACGCGTGCGACCATTTAAGGCTAACTCCTTAAAATTAATAATAAGCATAATACATGGCTTATCATTAACCCTATCATAGACATGGCTTTTCATACATTTCTTATCCCTTGTGACAACGCGCACAATACCATTATTCGCCAACCCATCATCATATCTCGCATCAATTATCCCAGCCTGGTTTTGCGACAAAACAAATGCATTATGAGGCTTTAGACCATGCAAAAATAAATATGGCCCTTCTTGTAAATCCGCGAAATAGTCTGATGCCCTCTCCTGCGATATAAGAGCAATATGAATGCCCATATCCTTGATAAGCTGATCATATTGATGTTCCAGAAAATAAGCATCGACATTGTCTTGCGTATGGCGCATCTCATCATCTTCCAGATACGCTGAAAGCGCTATGAGCGCATTTGAAAGGCTCGTGATTTTGGCATTCTTAATAAGATTTTGGCCTTTATTTACTCCGTCATACATAACGAGAGCAATCAAAGCCGACACTACAAAAAGTGTAATCCAGATCGTTTTTGACGATTTTTTCATTTACTCAGCCTACACCATTAATTGCCCCAAAGATTCGACTATAACTTTTCTATACCACGACCATGAACAAAACAAAAACATTTTTCCTGCAGGATTTATCCACGAAATAAAAATACGCGTAAAGCCCGCAGGAAGCCACGCTTTTTAAAAAAGATAAAATCATTAACTGTTCCTTTACCTTTACCCATTAAAC
The DNA here is from genome assembly GCA_019634145.1 of Micavibrio sp. GTDB lineage: Bacteria > Pseudomonadota > Alphaproteobacteria > Micavibrionales > Micavibrionaceae > TMED27. The sequence goes on from JAHQVU010000086.1 coordinate 30,296, forward strand.
AAGAGGGTACACACGCAACATCAAGAGCTAAAACAAAGGAGCAAAAAGATGTTACAGGATAAAGACATGGCAGCACTAACCAACCGCTTGGTCGTACCGGCAGCAATGCAGGATTGTTTAGATACCAAGACGCTGGACAATGATGCGCGCTATGCCCTTCACGAAATACTTAGCGAGCAGCAGCCTGATACCGCGCTTCTGTCTATCGCAAGTTGCGCAAAACAGATCGGCACACGCTTTGAAGACGCTCACCCTTCAATGGCGGTTTTGCAGTATGAATGTGCAGATATGCTCGAGCGCTATGGCAATTTGTGGCTTAAAAATGCACGTAGACAACCTTTTGATACGCATGAAGCGCAGCAACAGCTGCTAAACACACCGGAAGATCTCGAACAGCTCAGCACATTGTTAGAAAACGCTTCGTACTTTCTACAAGATATCGATACAACTGCCGCTGAATTGTGCCGCATTTTGATGGTTCAGGCCGATGCTCAACTGCTGATCGCCGAGACCTATGCAGAAATCATACTCATTGACCGACTGGCCAGCATTAACCCAGCATCAAATGATACAAAGAACACTTTATCCCACCTCGATAACCTGTCGCTAGAAAACTATAAAGATATCAGGGAGAATTCAGGTTTTGTTGTGGGAGAGGGATCGGTAACAGGCGTTCTGGCTAGCCAAACGAATAACGTAATCAAGTTTCCAGGCACACATTACAACGCTTAAAGTTATTCGATCCCTAACAATTCTTAAGCTTTATCTGTGAGCAAAAAAATATCAAACCGCATCTGTTTCGACCATGCGGCCGATTTTACAACCACCCAAAATATGCATATGGAAGTGCGGTACTTCCTGCCCACCATGATCGCCTGTATTGGCGATGCAGCGAAAACCATTCTCTTTTAAACCCTCTTGCGCTACAATCTTATCAATCGCCGTATAAAAGCCTTTTATCTCCTCCGCACTGCCCTCACGCCCGAACTCATCAATCGAAATATATTGACCGCGGGGAATAACGAGGATGTGAACAGGGGCTTGCGGCGCGATATCATGAAAGGCCAGCACATATTCATCACTATAGACCTCCTTGCAGGGAATTTCGCCGCGCAGGATTTTCGCAAAAATATTGTTCTGATCATAAGCCATAATAATTTTCTTCCCTTTTCTGATTCATCGAATTATATATAACCCATGCGGCTAACAATGCTCAAATCAAAACTCCACCGCGCCACCGTAACGCAAAGCGATTTGCATTATGAAGGCTCAATCACAATCGATCCCGATCTTTTGGACGCGGCCGATATGCTCCCCTTTGAGCGTGTAGATGTGCTCAACATTAATACAGGCGCACGCTTTACGACCTATACTATTGTGGGTGAACGCGGCTCTGGTGTGATCGGCATCAATGGCGCGGCCGCTCGTTTGGTGCAAGAAGGTGACCTTGTTATCATCTGCGCTTATTGCGAAATGGAGCGCGAAGCGGCGGCCGAGTATGAGCCGGTTGTAGTCCTTCTGGACGAGAATAATACACCCGTCAAAAAAGCGCTCAAAGCGGCTTAATTGTAAATATCATATACACTTGTATCTTGAGACTTTTTCTTTAACGACAATCCCGATATGGTTACCTTCAGCATCTTTAGCTGATAGCGCCCAGGATTTGCAGGTTTCCTCTAACGAGCTGGTCTTACCGGAAAATTCATAATCATCAAAACGCGTATCATGCATAAAAGCAATAGAATTAACAAACGGCCTCCGATATCCCTTATATCGCAAAGATTTTTCGCCGAGCAATTCAGCCAATTCCGGCATTTTTTCATCTATGTAATCGAGCAATTTCACCTGATCCCGTGCAATTGTCTGCGCCCGCAATGGTGTAAGAATTTCTTTGCCTTCATCAGCAGGAAGACCCGAGGCCGAAGCCACACCGTAAGGGTCATACCGATTTCCCGTGCTTTTTTATTCATTAATTCTACAGCGCGTTTTGGCGTTCATCAAAATGCGATCTGCCATGCTTTAAAAAAGCTGAAAGTCAGCTATAAAAAAAACACTGACGCATCCCAAAACGTGCGCCGTCGCTCAGCGTATCTTCCAGACGATTATTGGACATCATAAGCTTGAAGGGCGATCGATTGTCTATATTGATGAAAGCGGCTTTGCCCACGATATGCCGCGCCCCCACGGCTATGCTCCTGTTGGCCAAAGATGTCACGGCACGCAAGATTGGCACGCCAAAGGCCACACAAACGCGATTGGTGCATTGATCGGCAAAGCGTTGTTAACGGTTGGGCTGTTTAATACGAACGTCAATGCCGATGTGTTTACCGCGTGGGTTAAGCAAGATTTGATCCCTAAGCTGCCTGAAAACGCGGTGTTGGTCATGGATAATGCAACCTTCCACAAGCGAAGCGATACGCTTAAAGCCATTCAAGATGCGGGGCATACGGCATTATTCTTGCCGCCATACTCTCCCGACCTTAATCCCATTGAGCAAAAATGGGCGCAGGCTAAAGCCTTAAGAAGGAGGCTGCAATGCAATATCGATCAACTCTTCCAAATTGAATCATTGTTATTTGGATAGGCTATATAATCACATACATCCGCCTGCGCAAAATGCGCATAGAGTGGCAGTGAGAGCGCCGCGCCGAAACCGGCCAGTTTATTAAATAATTTTTCCCTGTTCATTTAGGGAACAGGCTAGTACCCCTGCGACAACTTTTCAAGGAAATGCATTATAGAAATAAAACATATCAAAAATACTATTATTTGGAACGTGCGGCCTTCTCATCGTGCCCCGATGTTCCAAAGCGTTTCTCCAACACTTCGAACACTTTTTGCGGCTCTACATCATGGTAGGAAAGCGCGACCATCATGTGAAAGAGCAAGTCCGCACACTCATTGGTAAAATCCGTGCGCACCTCAGCATTGCTAGGCGTTTGTTCCAACGCCAACACCTCAACCGCAAATTCATCGGCCTCTTCAGTGATTTTGGCATTGATTTTTTTTGCACCTTTCTTATACAGGCTTGCCACATAAGAATCTTCAGGATTTTCATTTTTCCGCTGCTGTAAGATCTCGTAAAGCTTACTTAAAATATGTTCACTCATCTTATCGGCACTCCTGCTTTATTCATGGCCCCTTTCGCCTCGGCAATTGTGTATTCGCCAAAATGAAAAATCGAAGCCGCCAGCACGGCACTGGCATGCCCCTCGGTAACACCTTCAACCAGATGTTGCAAATTACCAACACCGCCCGAGGCGATAACTGGGATCCTAACCGCATCAGAAACGGCGCGCGTCAGCGGCAAATTAAAGCCCTGCTTTGTGCCATCACGATCCATAGAGGTTAGCAATATCTCGCCTGCGCCATATTCCGCCATCTTCACCGCCCATTCGACTGCATCAATGCCAGTGCCCTTACGTCCGCCATGGGTGAAAATCTCCCACCCCTCAGACCCATCTTCCTTAGCCTTTGCATCAATCGCCACCACAATGCACTGGCTGCCGCATTTCTCCGCAGCTTTCCGAACAAAATCAGGGTTCTTAACAGCTGCCGAATTAATGGAAACCTTATCCGCACCAGCATTTAACAAATTACGTATATGCGGAATTGTGCTAATCCCACCGCCAACAGTAAGAGGAATAAAAACTTCCGCCGCAACATCCTCGACCATATGTATGATCGTATCACGCCCCTCATGCGTCGCCGTGATATCCAAAAAACACAACTCATCCGCACCGGCTTTATTATAGATTTTGGCTTGTTCCACAGGATCACCCGCATCAACGATATCGACAAAATTCACGCCTTTAACAACGCGCCCCTTATCAATATCGAGACATGGAATAATACGGGTTTTAAGCATCGTTAACAGGCCCACTCGCCGCGACTAAGCTTTCAAGACCGAGAATGTCATCGCTCGAGGCAATCGCCAGCGCCTTTGCTGGGTTAACGCGATTATCATAGAGCGCCTTGCCGATAATAACGCCATTAATATTATGCGCATCGGCGGCCTTTCTAACGGTATAAACATCATCAAGTGATCCTATCCCACCACTAGCAATGATAGGAATGCTCGTTGCCTCAGAAAGCGCAATGGTGCTTTCGACATTCACCCCCTGCCCAGTGCCATCGCGATCAATATCGGTATATATAATCGCGCATACGCCTTCATCTTCAAACATTTTGGCGAGTTCACTGGCTTCCATATCGCTCTCTTCAACCCAGCCCTCAACCGCCACTTTTCCTTTACGTGCATCAATCCCCACCGCAATTTGGCCGGGAAAGAGGTTACACGCCTCGCGGACAATATCAGGGTTTTTAAGCGCAACTGTACCAAGTATAACGCGGCTAACACCTTCCATCAGCCAATCTTCAATTTGTTGAAGCGAGCGAATACCACCGCCCAGCTGCACAGGGATGTCAACTTCGCGAATGATTGATTTCACGGCCATAGCATTAACCGGGCGTCCGTCGATCGCCCCATTCAGATCAACAATATGCACCCAACCAAAGCCGGCCGCCGCCCACTCAGCTCCTTGCGCGGCCGGGTCTTCATTGTAAATCGTATCTTGCGCCATATCGCCTTTATAAAGGCGCACGCATTTTCCATCTTTAAGGTCTATTGCAGGGTAAATAATCATGGCGCTAGATATAAAAGCAAAAGCTACCATCCGCAACATTTTTGAAAGAAAATTATAAAATATGTATAGAATGCCAAAAATATTTACATAATCCCAAGGAGGGCTTGGTAGATTCAGCACAGAGTATATTGCCGAAATGCCCGCTGCCGATACGCGTCACGAAAATGAAAGCGGGTGAATATTCTTTGAACTAATTCACGACCTTAAGCGCATCTTTATCGATGACCTTGCAGTAATAATATCCTTTTAAGATTTGATCAGGTAGTCGCACATAATATGGGTGCGTGCCGAAACGCTCGAACCCCAGCGCTTCATAGACCTCGATCGCCTTATTCATTGTCTCGCGCACATCCAGATTAATGACGGAAAATCCCTCATCCAGTGCGATTTTTTCGGCCTGCTCAATCAGCATCCGCGCCAGACCATAGCCCCGGGCCCAAGGCGTAACAAAATTCGTTGTAAGCTGCACCACATGCGCTTGCGCCTCGTTGTTAACCGGCGGCTTCCAAAGCTGACACGTACCGCAAATCACGCCATCAAGACGCGCAACAAGTAGTACCCGCGCCGGCATAGCAATAACACCTTGCCAATAACGCTCAAGCGTTTCGCGTGCGGGTAAATTAATCCATCCGAAACCACCGCCTCCTTCAATTGCCGCATCGGTCGCATCGCATAAATCATTTAAATCAGATGCCGAGAGCGTATCCAACCTCTCAACAGTTGGCACGCCATCCATAGATTTCAGTAAAATTTGGTCACTCATCTTACGGTCTCCATTTCATAAATCCGGATAATAATTCCAATCCAGCCGATGCGCTTTTTTCAGGGTGAAATTGCACACCAAGTATATTGTCACGCCCCACAATTGCGGTCACCGACTGCCCGTATTCGCTCATCCCAAGAATGTGATGGTCATACTCACATTGAAACATATAAGAGTGAACAAAGTAATAATGTTTAGCTTCTCCGTTAGAACTTTCTGCGCTGCGCAGCACAAAGTGCGCATTATCTTGCTCGGGGCTAGCACCCTCATAATGCGCCATCACCACCTCGTTCCAGCCCATATGCGGAATTTTTAAAGATGGAGTAGTTTGCACAATCGGGATCACTTGCCCAGGTATCCAGTTTAGTCCTGCATACACCCCATGCTCCACGCCCCTTGTGGCGAGCAATTGCATTCCAACGCAAATCCCTAAAAAAGGTACGCTTTTCTTCAAGACAGCCTCTTCCAAGGGCGCAATCAATCCACTGCGCTCCAGGTTATCTTTACAATCGCCAAATGCCCCTTGGCCTGGCAGAACAACTCTATCCGCTTTGCGGATATCCTCAGGCCTGTCGGATACGATCACATCACAATCGATATGATCCTCATGCGCCTTATATTCGAACGCCTTAGCAACGCTCCGCAAATTTCCAGAACCATAATCAATAATTAAAAGAGTTTCTTTTGCCATAGGCTCGTTTTCGTTATATATGTGCCTCTTGTCAATCTTAATTGAATAAACGGCACAAAATGAGTATTAATTTCTTTAAATGGGATGAAACCCCCGAAACAGATAAAGCGCGTGTTATGCGCCGCTCACAGGCGAACATTGATGATGTGATCAAAGTAGTTGAGCCAATTGTTAAAGATGTTCGCGCACGCGGTGATGAGGCGCTGCGTGAATACGCCCTTAAGTTCGAAAATGCAGATATCACTGAAATTAGAGCCAGCGAAGAAGAATTCGATGCGGCTGAAAAAACTTTGGACGATGATTTAAAAACCGCGATCAAGCATTGCGCGGATAACGTAAAACGATTCCATGAAGAGCAAATGAACCGCGTGGAAAAGCCATGGATGGTCGAGATTGAACCCGGGGTTTTTGCAGGTGAACAGGTCAACGCAATTGAATCAGTCGGACTATATGTACCGCGTGGAAAAGGCGCGTTTCCCTCCGCACTATATATGCTGGGGCATCCTGCCAAAATTGCAGGCGTTAAAAATATCGCCATCGTGTCTCCGCCTACACCCGAAGGGCGCACCGATGATGCAACGCTTTATACAGCACGTTTATGCGGCGTAGAAAATGTCTATAAATGCGGCGGTGCGCAGGCCATTGCTGCACTAGCATACGGCACGGATACAGTGCCGCAAGTAAAAAAGGTCCTAGGACCAGGCAGCCCTTATGTTGCTGCTGCAAAGCGCATATGCTCAGTGATCATGGATCCCGGCATGCCCGCCGGCCCTAGCGAAAGTATAGTGCTCGCGGATGCGAGCGCTGACCCATACAACACCTGTTGGGATATTCTAAACGAAGCCGAACACGGTGAGGATAGCGCAGTGTTACTGGTGACCCACGATGACAAGCTCGCCGATTATGTGCTAGAAAATTTACCAAAAATTATTGCAGAGCTTCCCAAACCGCACCGCTCAATTTGTGCTAAGGTCATGAGCGATTATGGTGGTATTATTCTCACAAAATCCCTGCAGCAATCCATCGATGTTGCTAACGCTTACGCACCAGAGCACTTGCACTTAAAGGTCGACAACGCCGAAGACATTGCACCCCAATTAAAGCATGCAGGCGAAATTCTAATCGGTGAATATACACCCTCATCCCTTGGAAACTACGGCATCGGTGTAAACCACGTTCTGCCGACTGGCGGCTGGGCACACACATATTCATGCACATCTGTATGGGATTTCCTCAAACGCACATCAATTTCAAAATGCACAAAAAGCGGCTTTGAACTTCTCAAAAATGATGTTGTCAAAATGACCACTTACGAAAACTTCCCCGCGCACAGTGAAGTGCTCAAAAAACGTAAAACATGATCGATCAACTATTCCACATGACGCCTGAAGGCTATCACGCCTTGGCCGATGAGCAAGACCACCTCATCCATAAAGAACGCCCGAAAATCTGCGAAATCGTATCTTGGGCGGCGGGCAATGGTGACCGCAGCGAAAACGGTGACTACATTTATAACAAAAAACGCCTGCGCCAAATTGACGGACGCCTACGCTATCTAAAAAAGCGCCTCGAAAATGCAAAGATCGTTGATCCGGCCTCGCAACAAGGTTTGAATCGTGTATTTTTCGGCGCAACCGTCACTTACGCGCGCGAGGACGATAGCGAAATCACGGTCAAGCTTGTCGGCGAAGATGAAGCAAATTTTTCAGAAGGCAAGATCAACTGGCAATCGCCCGTTGGCCGCGCACTTCTCAAGGCCGAAGTCGGCGACATCCGAAAAGTGCGCGTGGATGGTGAAATCGAAGAGATAGAAGTTTTGAAAATCGAATATATTCTGAAGGGGGAAGCACTCACCCCTTCAAAATTGTAATGGTCTAAAAGCGCACCTGCACACTCATGCCCATGACCACAGCCGCCCAGTATAAATGCAATAATTTATAGCACACCGTACAAGCCGCAAGTTCACTTTGCGCTGCACAAAAAACGAATCATAACCGTATCTTTTTTCTTGAGACGTTTCACACAGAGCTCAACCTAAAGCGCACCCTTCGTGCTCGGCAACGCATCGCCCGCACGCGGGTCAGTTTCCAATGCCATACGAAGCGCCTTGGCAAAGGCCTTAAATCCAGCCTCAATGATATGGTGGTTGTTTGTGCCAGCCAGCTGGCTCATATGCAAAGTTATTCCGGCATTACCAGCCAGAGCATGGAAGAATTCCTGAAACAACTCGGTATCCATTTCGCCCAACCGGTCAACGGTGAATAGCAAATCCCATCTCAAGAACGAACGGTTGGATAAATCCAGCGCACAACTCACACGCGCTTCATCCATAACCAGATCAAAATGCCCATAACGGCGAATGCCTTTTTTATCACCCACAGCCTGCTTAATCGCCTGCCCCAGCGCAATCCCGACATCTTCTGCCGTGTGATGCCCGTCAATGTGCAAATCTCCATCCGCACGGATTGTGATATCAATCAGCGAATGCTTAGAGAGCTGCTCGAGCATATGGTCAAAAAAGCCAATACCTGTTTTCACATTATATGTGCCGCTGCCATCGAGATTAACACTAACGCTAATCTTAGTCTCATTCGTATCGCGTGAAATTTCTGCCGTTCTACCCATGATTTTCTCTCATACCATCTTTATCGTAATTATATTTTAGGATACCCTTATACGGATCTTTGCGTACACAATAGCATAAAAATATATGAAAATCCTATCCTCTTATCAACCTTTGGCGCTCACATTATTTGTTGCCACTCTCTTGAGCGCCTGCACACCGATGGTGAAACAGGTCGATTATGCGCCAAGCGCTGACATCCCCTATGGCGCACGCCCCCAGCCCGTAAAATTCTCAGGGCTAAAATTGCTCCTGCCCCCCGGCATGAATATCGGCAATTCCTCGACTGGCAGCTTTTGCATGAGCCCCGGCTACCCCATCAACCGCAACGAAATCAAAAAAGCGATAGATACCAAATTCCTCCGACAAAGCTTCCATGACGCGATGGAATCCAACGGCTATGACGTCACTGGCTCCCTCAACATCGTCTTCGAACCCGAAGATGAAGAACAACGCGCCGAATACTCCATTGGCGGCAAGCTTAAAGATGTTCAGCTCGATATGTGCATCTCATCTCCTTCCGCGCTTAATGTCTTCGCCCAGCGCCCAGGTGAAAGCGGCGAAATCTATATCGCAATCGATTGGAGCATTTACGACCGCCTTAAACGTCATGTTGTCTATTCCACAAAATCCGAAGGCTACTCAAAACGCGATATCCCCAATCTCGAAGGGCTAAGCGTGCTCTTTGATGATGCCTTTGAAATGGCCGTACACAATCTGGCCGCTGACGAGCAATTACGCGCCCTCATATTCAATGGTGTAAAACCGAAATTCAGCCCCTTTGGCCGCGATGCCAGAGGCGAGAAAATCGACCAACGACCGCGCCTCTTCGACTCACAAGAAGAAGTCGCGCTTCCCGCACTCCCTCTCTCCCGCCAACCCTTTGCCAAGACAGCAGAAGATGGAAAACAAATAGGGGTCATGCTGCAAAAAGGTGGCCACGGATCAGGCTTTTTCATTTCACGCAATGGCCATATCTTAACCAACGCTCATGTTGTGGGCGAAGCACGAAAAATGCGCATTGTCACCGCCCACCGCAAAACTGGGATCACTGCCGAAGTCCTACGCGTTGATCGCACCCGCGACGTCGCCTTGCTAAAGCTTGAGGAAATCCCCGACTGGCTAGATATCACAACCCTGCCCATCCGCCTTGACTGGCCAAAAATCGGCGAGGATATATACGCCATTGGCGTGCCTAAAGATTATAAATCCATGCGCACAACAGTGACCAAGGGTATAACCTCCGCCCACCGTAAAGAAATGAAATATGAGGGCGTGCGCCTCAACTTCTTCCAAGGCGATGTCGAGGTACATCCCGGCTCTTCCGGCGGCCCCGTGCTCGATGAATACGGCAATATTGTCGGGCTCAGCGTACTTGGCCTCACCCATGGCGGCGAAGATAGCGCCCCTATCGGTATCGGCCTTAACCTCTTTATCCCGATTAAAGAGGCTCTCGACACTCTAGATATCGATTACGGCCAATACTAAAGGCTTAATTTTCTACAAAAACATATACAAAAAGCGTTGTGCGACGCGAATTGTATAATTAATTTCATACAACCGTCGATGTAATAAATACTTGGTAAAATACAACAATCCGACTTTTCTGCGGGTTTTGCGGCAATGCGACAAAATTTATTTTAATAAAATTTAGATCAAATTTTATCGGCATTTTATATATTTACATAAAATTAAATTCTATTGAGTATTCTCATAGCGTGTAAGGGAATTATCGGCGTATACACCTGATTCCCTTAATAAAAAATTAAAAACGTTTATGTGTTCCACAAGAAAGAACCAAAACGAAAAAGAAAACGGGAAAACCCGTGAACAGTGGACAGGGATATAAGCAATGACGCAAGATGCGTTCAAAAGCAAAACAACATTTCAGGCGGACTCTACGCTTGAAACGCTAGACGATACACTCGAGCAACAGGGATTAAGCTCTATGTTCGGCAACGTCGCCAATACGCACAAGCTCGGCGATGCTCTTAGAAAAGATGAACAGGATAATGCCACACAAGTACGCATGGGTGTGGCCGATGGACAAAGTGCCTTCGCCCGTCAATTTGAAAATAGCGCGAAAGCAGCGCAAAAAAGAAACGAAACAAAAAAGGATTTCGACTTCATGGTGCTACTAGAAAGCATTAGAGCTGATATCGAACGTATGGAAAGAGATCTTGCAGAACAATATGGCACAGAACAATTCAGAGAAATTATTCTCGCCGATCTTGCTGAGCAGGGTATTATTACAAAAGAAAAACTCGATGAGTTCCAGAAAATCGCTGATCCAGCTGAACGCTGTAAAGCAATTGATGACTTCATTACAGAAGGATTAAAGTCAGGTGATATAAAGCGCAATAACCTACAATATCATAAATTGTATTTAGATTTAATTGATGCAAATGAAATGGAAAATAAATTAATAGAAGAAGCAGCCAACGACATTCTAAAACTTGGCGAAATTCCTGTAAATACGCCAACTAACGTGAAAGACTATATCCAGCTCAAGGTAAATGCGGACGATGAAGCTTATAAAAATATATTTAAAGATAAAGAATTAGCAAATAACCAAAATAGTAACGAGCACGTGGTGGACGTATATAACTTCACTATGGGCTTATCTTAATTATTTATAAATCCGGCCTATGAATCAAATCATTGTTTGTTAAATCTTGTGCTGCCATTTGTAAATTGCGTGCGCTATCAATTACACCTTGTAGAATTGTTTTATCTATTTGCAATTCGTGTAATCTAAATAATTCTTTACCACTATTTTCATGCACGTACCTTCTACCACCTACGTGGAAAGAGTACTCTGGCTGACCCGAATCACTAATATATTTATCTACATAACAGTCAGCTTTTACATTAAGATCTTCCAACACAGACATTAGGACTTTAGGTACATCACCAACCCCTACGCTACGCCCTGGACTCGCAGAAATGCCAACAACGTATGGTGATTGTCGTGAATAATAACTAGCTGTCGCCCCAGCAGTAACTTCAACTCCATTGGGATTAACATACAAAGGCATGCATTCTTTAGAATCGTTAGCTGCATCAGCCGCAGTAGAAAAAGATAGCGCAGTAAATAAGCTCAAGGCTGCCATAGTATTAACAGCGCCTAGCTTTGAACTCTGAACTGCGTTTTTAAATTGATTTAACATGACTTAAATCCTCCCTATCAAGTCAGGCGCTTTTAGCGCCGTGGTTAAAAAAACACCCTTGATAAAACCCCGTATATAACTTTTATTTATTTGATTGATTGCATCACAATTATTATATTATGAAAAATCAATTTGTTATTTATAGCCCTAAAGTAATATGTCCAGAGCACCCTGTCCAGAAGAAAAAATTATGTAATATTATTATGAAAGAACGCTATCAGTTATGACATAATTGTGCGAATACTACATCTATCGCCTCAATCTTATGGGGCAAATTGCATATTATAAAAATGAACAGCCGCAGCCGCTCTTTCAACAGCCTTAACAAGTTTAGGGTATTTTTCAAAGGCAAGAATAGATCCGAGAGCATGAACAGAGCTCACTGTTTCTGGCTTTTCAGATGGCATGTAAGCCAATTCAATGAAAGCCATTGAAGTTGAGCCGAGCTTTTTGTAGCTATTGTATTAAAATGAAGAAAGTGATTATAAGGTTTGCAATTCTCGGCTGTAGGTTTGAAATGAGAACTTGGTACTTTCTGCTCTACATTAGCAGCCAAAGGCATTGTCTAAATTCTACAGAAGCCACTGCTGTTCCCAGCACAACTTTAGAATTCTCGAACGTTTCTTTAAGTTAGGTCAACATGGCTTAAAGCCCTGAGTAAACACACCCTTGATAAACCCCTCTATATAACTTTTATTTTTTTTGATTGATTGCATTATAATTAAAATATTATGAGAAATCAATAAATTTCAATTACAAATTTATATACGCCGTTTACGTGATCTTCCAGTTTAGCTTGGATAGGCATGCCAAAACGTCGGCAACACTGGGGTTTTTAATAGAGTAATAAATGGTCTGTGCATCGCGGCGGGTTTTGACGATATTATCTCTGCGCAATCTTGCGAGGTGCTGCGACAGGGCAGACTGACTGAGATTGACCAGAGCCTCTAAATCACCCACGCACTTTTCGCCTTCGCACAATGCACAAATAATCAATAAACGTTTTTCATTCGAAAGGGCCTTCAACAAAGATGAAGACTCTTTAACATTTTCTTTGATTCGCTCGATATCCATCGTTTGCGGCTTACTCTACCAATTAAAACTTAACATATAATGTCGCAAAACCATACACAAGCATAGCACAAGCCCACATTCGGGAAAATATAACATATAAATTGTCTAAAATTCAATTTAATTTTAATAATGATCCGAGCTTTTTATACAAAAAAGTTTAAACAGCTCGCCACTGAGACCATAAATTACATTTATTCCTAAAAAAATCATCATCCACACACCTATCCCTTAGCTGTAGAGCAAATTATTCATTATGAAAAAAATTAAAAATTATTATTATAATAATCTTGGCAAGGAACAAAATGATGTTTAACTTATATTAAAACACGGAAAAGATTGATTTATATGACTGATTTGAACCGCCGCGGCCTGATGTATGTATTGTCCTCACCCTCTGGTGCAGGCAAAACTACAATTACGAAAGCACTCTTAAAAAATAACGACAACCTACAAATTTCCATATCCGCGACAACACGCCCCAGACGTGCAGGAGAGGTACATGGACAAGATTATTTCTTTGTAGACCATAATGCGTTTCGCGATATGGTTGATAATGGCGAAATGCTCGAACATGCAAAAGTTTTTGACAATTATTATGGGACGCCGCGTGCGCCGGTTGAAAAAGCATTGGCCGAAGGCAAAGATATTATCTTCGATATTGATTGGCAGGGTACGCAACAGCTCTTCGAGCTCGCCGCCGAAGACCTTGTACGCGTCTTTATTCTACCGCCCTCGCGCGCTGCACTTGAAAAGCGTCTGCGCGAGCGTTCGCGCACAACATTGGAAAGTGAAGAACAGATCCGTGGGCGCATGGACAAGGCTGCTGATGAAATGTCCCATTACACCGAATATGACTACATCATTATCAACTCAGATATAGAAGCAGCCATCACGCAGGCACAGACAATCTTGAGTGCTGAGCGCTTTAAACGCCGCAGACTGAACGGTCTATCTGATTTCGTAAGGGGTTTGAAAGAGGGGTTATAATCCCTTCTCACTTTCCAGCGCGATACGTATATATGTTTCCGCATCAAGGTTTTCCGCGCGCAGCGTCGGATCAATTTCCAACCGCTCTATAACGCCCATATAATCCGCCATAGAGCTTCTGATCATCTTACGCCTTTGTCCAAATGCCGCGGCCGTTACACGCTCCAGCGCACTAAAAGAGGGCCGTTCACCCACATGTTCCTTCGGTATAAAATGCACAATACTGGATTTGACCTTTGGCGGTGGCGTAAATGCATTGGGCGGCAAATCAAAAGCTTTTTTGACACCACACAACCATTGGCATAAAACCGCCAAGCGCCCATAAGCCTTATCGCCTGCCTTGGCAACGATCCGCTCAGCGACCTCTTTTTGAAACATAAGGGTCATTGAACTATAA
>JAHQVU010000087.1 GCA_019634145.1 Micavibrio sp.
GCTGAAAGGCGTTTTGGGGTATTATGATGATCCGTGCGTGTCGATCGATTTTAACCATGATCCGCGCTCATCCATATTTAGCCTTGAAGGTACGAAGATCATTGATGATGATTTTGTTCGCGTTATGAGCTGGTATGACAATGAGTGGGGCTTTAGCTGTCGCATGATTGACACCGCGCTTCAGATGCATAAAGTTGGCTATTAATTGAACATTTGAAAAAAAATTTGGATCTCTATCAAAATATGTTTGACTCTATTTTACGAATCTCATAAACGTATAGGTCTAAACCGTTCTCCGTGCAAGCTGGTCAGTGAAATTCGTTTCCTGGCCAGCTTTTTTATTCGGCCTATCGCTTCGCTACTTGAGGCCAGCTTTTTTATCACAATATTAACATTCCCACATTACAAGTGTGAGCAAAGGGTTGTTTTGGTTGCTGTTTTCCGTATTACCTTGATGTTTAACGAAGGATGACGTATAAAAATATTATGGTTACTACACTTGCTAAACGCGCAATGACGACTAAAGGCCAGAAGGCCACCATGGTGATAGACCATCTTATTGGCGCACTCGGCAGCGATTCTTCATCTTCTTTGCGGCGCGCAATGATACTCACTGATATTGCCCAATATTCCGGCACCACGCAGGTTGCTATTATGAAGAGGCTTAACCTTGATAAATCGACCGTCAAACGCGAGATTGACTGGCTGTTTGATTATGGCTGCATTCGCCTGAGCGAGAGCGCCGCTGATAAGCGCGCAAAAACAATCGAGATTTACGGGTATTCTAAAGAGAAGATGAAAGCAGCTATGGCTTATTTCGATGGTCAGTATGAATATATGAAGATGTTTCTGGATGGGAACATCAACTTCCTACGTCAGGAAAAGCCGACTTTGCGTGATGCAAAGATTGTGGCGACCCTACATGAACGCGGCGATGCGGCTAAAGCCGAAATTTTGAGTGAAATTGACGGCGCAGCCTCGACTAATCATCGCTCTTATAACAAGCTTGTTGATGATGGGGTAATCGTTGATGGATAAAGTGAAAGACGGATATAATGAGATTCTAGCTGCGTTCGATCTGGGCGCTGATAGCTTGTTTATAAATACCATAGACCTCACCGCACATTTCGAAACTAAAGGCACACCTTCGACATTACCCAAAGTATTGTTCGGAGCAAGCAGTGACAGCAATCAAACACTGGAGATGTAGCCTTTAATCTTAATCCTTTGCTTGTTTCAAACAAATTTATTGGCTATACAGCTTTGTATCTCTGGTTAACCTATTAATACTGGAGAGTTATTATGGTCGCTAACGCAGTGTTTAAGCAACAAGGAGTAAACATGTCTAATTCTGAACAACGCGCTAAAATTGAAAAAGGTCAGGGCTTTATTGCCGCACTTGACCAGTCCGGTGGATCAACCCCTAAAGCTCTTGCGCAATATGGCGTTGAGGAAAGTGCATATTCAGGTGATGATGAGATGTTTGCGAAAGTCCATGAGATGCGCACACGTATTATCAAGGCCACCGCTTTTAACGGCGAAAAAATTCTGGGCGCCATTTTGTTCGAAAAGACTATGGATGATAATATCGATGGCAAGCCAACGGCAAAATATCTTTGGGAAGAGCTAAATGTAGTGCCTTTCTTGAAATGCGACAAGGGTCTGGCTGATGAGGAAAACGGCGTACAGGTGATGAAGCCTATGCCAGATCTGGATGCCCTGCTCGCCCGTGCAGTTGACAACGGTGTGTTCGGTACAAAGATGCGCTCCACGATCAACAAAGCCTCGAAAGACGGCATTGCCAAAGTTGTCGCCCAGCAATTTGAAGTGGGTGAGCAGATTTTAGGACATGGCTTAGTGCCGATTATTGAGCCTGAGGTGAATATCAAGATTTCCGATAAGGCCGAGGCGGAAGCGATCTTGAAAGACGAGATTTTAAAAGCACTCGAAAATGTTTCCGCACCTATAATGCTTAAGCTTACCTTACCTGAGAAACCAAATTTTTATAAAGAGCTGATCGAGCACGAGAACGTTCTTTTAGTGGTGGCTCTATCGGGTGGCTATGATCTGGAAGAGTCTTGCTCTCGCCTATCTAAGAATGACGGCATGGTGGCGAGCTTCTCGCGCGCGCTGGTTAATGGCGTGAAATTCCAGCAATCTGATGAAGACTTTAATGCAACGCTGGAAAAAGCGATCAACAAGATCTATACAGCATCAGTCGAGGATGCAGCGGCGAGCAAGGCGGCCTAAGCCTTACATCACATTAAATTTGACATATCCAAAGCAGGTCTATACATGTAGGCCTGCTTTTTTATTTGACAGGATTTAAGACTATGACATTTGTATTTCCATTTATTGCAGGCCGCAAAGTCGACCAGGACACGGATGAGAACGAAATTTACGCCTCGATCACCGAGCACATGAGAAGCCCGGACGTTAACGAACTGGCCCAAACCGTTTTCGGCAGAGATTTGAACGACACAGAAATTGCGACACCTGAAAGGGAAACACGTCTTTATGTTCGCAAAGCCTTTGAAAACGTGTCCGCGCTTGGTGAAAATGAAACAGGTTTTTGCCTGACCGCGCAGGGCGTTCCGGGCAGTGGGAAGAGTACTGGTTTATGGCGGTATATCCAGAAAACAATGCCTGAGATGGCCAAGCAATCGGTCATGTATGCCTATGACAGAAACGGCGTCCTGGAGCAAAGCACCCTATGGCAACAGGGGAAAAAACATATTGAAGACCAAAAAAACACCTATTCCAATCCCTTTGAATATCAGAGAGCAAAGCTGGCTCTGCGTGATCTCTTGCGCTATGCCACCGCTGTCGGATATGACATTGTGAAAAACAAAACGCTGGCGGCCCGCTATAACGCAATTAATGACACCACAGTATCCAGCCCGCATGCGGTGGCTGCAATGCGCCAATACAGCGCGTCTAACTTTGTTAACCATGGCCTATCCTTTCACGCGCCTCTGGGCGCGAGCTTGAAACGCTGTTTCGGGCGTGACTATGGCATCGGCATGAAAGAAGAAGTGCTTGGAAAACGCGGATCGGTCATGAAGAATTACAGCGCGTTTGTTGATACCATCGTTAAGGATAAAGGTAGGCAAATACAAAGTTACACGCCCGATGTAAATGGAGAGTTTACCACAGCGATCGCGTTCACCCTATCTGATGGCGTAATCGCGGAGAAAAACCCTAAAGTGATTAACGAAATGATAAGGGGGCTGAAGGTGGATTTAAGTGCCTTTGATCTTCTTGTCAGTGATTATGCCATCCTTCGCAATCAACTGAATAAGGAATATGATGACCTTGAGAGCGGGACAGAAGTCTATATTGAAAAACTTTCCAGCATTCGGGATACACAGATTGGAAACAGCCCGGCGCCAACGCCATCAGGAGCTTAAAAGATTGCCGCATATACGCCGAGGCCTGTGCGCTTTTTTAGCCTAAATGATAACCTGGCGATTGAGGGGTATAAGGGGTATGGGCGACCTCCTTATGGGGGTATTTCGGTTCTGGCGACGCATCACCTAACCGCCCCTCCGCATCATTAGAGTAAAAGTAAGCAGCAAGCCCTAAAGCAGCAGCAGCAGCAGTAGCAAAGGCGGCGACCACAATCTTGTTACCACCACTAGCAGCACCAGGCTCTAAACCTTTACTTTTAATACGTTCGCTTAGATCATCCCGCTGTCCAGTTAACTCGGTACAATACCCGTCCAAAATACTTTTCTGGGAATCATAACTCTCCTCACTATAATCATTGCTATCCAATTCACCGCGCAGATACGCATCACATTCAATAAAAAACTTGTCGATTTTATCAGACCATCCTTGGAATCCCTCTGCGTCATCTCCATAAACCCGGACTGATATATCCCCGCCTTCCTCTTTCAAAGAATTTCCATCTTCAATAAATTGAATAATTGATTTTTTTTCCATTATATACAGCTCCCTTTCATTGTTGATGCCGCCTTATACACAATCATCATCAATATGTCAATTACCCCTTAACCGATAAAGAGTTTAATTAGTGGTTAAAAACCTATTACACTTAACCACACCACAACACTTGATTGATATCCTCCGCACCACTGGCGAGCATCACGAGGCGGTCAAAGCCAAGCGCAATGCCTGCGCTTTCGGGCATGCCATGTTCGAGGGCGGCGAGGAAATCTTCATCCAGAGGAAATCTTTCGCCATAGATGCGCTGTTTTTCCTCCATATCGGCGGTGAAGCGTAAGCGCTGTTCGGCGGCATCGGTTAGCTCTGAAAACGCATTGGCCAGCTCTATGCCGCAGACATATAGCTCGAAGCGTTCGGCGACTTGCGGGTCATCCGGTTTTTTGCGAGCGAGGCAGGCCATATGCGCGGGGTATTCATAGAGAATGGTCGGTGCGCCCTGCCCCAGATATGGCTCGATCTTTTCGGCCATAACGGCGTGAAATATATCGTCCCAATTATCGGAGGGCGTAGTGCGAACACCGATGGAGCGCGCGGCAGCGGAAAATGCTTGCAGATGATCTGCGAGATCAATACCCGCGTAATTCTTAAAAGCTTCGGCCACTGTAATACGCTGCCACTCCTTATGAGGGTCACAGGTGATGCCGTTATGGGTGTAGGTATCGGCACAGGCGCGCAGG
Organism: Micavibrio sp.; assembly: GCA_019634145.1. Taxonomy (GTDB): domain Bacteria; phylum Pseudomonadota; class Alphaproteobacteria; order Micavibrionales; family Micavibrionaceae; genus TMED27. The sequence continues at coordinate 4,647 of JAHQVU010000087.1, forward strand.
AGCGCGATGCAATCATCCATCATTGACTGATAACCAACACCAGCGCGGTACCATTCCAGCATGGTAAATTCAGGTGAATGGCGGGGCGTAACGATCTCGCGCCTGAACACCTTACAGATTTGATAGATTTTCGGGCAGCCCGCAACGAGGAGTTTTTTCATCGCGAATTCGGGGGAGTTCTGTAAAAATTGGCCTCCTTGCACTTCAAAAGCGTGCACATGGACATCAGCGCCCGGCATGGTTTGAACAATTGGCGTTTCGACTTCCGCGAATCCCTCACCCTCGAAAAAGCCGCGTGTGGACTTTAAAATACGCTGGCGCGCCTCGAGATACGGTCGTCTCTCTTCAAATGTATGGGGTAGCCAGTATTTCATAAGGGCTTTTACCCCTAAATGCCACAAATTCGCAACGATTAAATAAAATACTTGTCATCTATCGTTTTACCCGTTATAAAGCGGCCTATAGAATTCTAAGGAGACTAAAGATGAAAGCCGATATCCACCCAGATTATCATGAAATCACAGTTGTGATGACAGACGGCACCGAGTATAAAACCCGCTCTACATACGGGAAAGAAGGCGATGTTCTTAAATTGGACGTTGACCCTTTGACACACCCTGCATGGCAAGGTGGTACCGGTAGAGTTGTTGAAAGAGGCCAGCTGTCAAAGTTCGAAAAGCGTTTCGGAAACTTTGGTATTGCGAATACTGCCGAGACAAAAGAAGAGAAAAAAGACTAAGTCTCTCTCTTAGTTTAGAAATTTTAAAAGCGCCCTCATCGAAGGGCGTTTTTTATGCTCTACAGTACCATCGCATCTTTGATATGCATTTCCACTTTATCTGTGCCCGTCCAATTATCAATCTTAAGCGTTCCGACAAGGTTAAAGGGTTGGGGTCCGTTTTTAAGAAGTGCCTCACCAAGTACAGTGCCAACGGCGCGGAAGGCCATAGCTTTCATGCGCGTGCCGCCCTCCCAATCCGAGACCATACAGCGGATATGCGCATCCCCCACAACATCTGCACTGTGTAGCCGTACATTTTGCAGCATAAAGAGTGGCTCTTCGAAGCCCTGACCGAAGGGGCCAACACTTTCATGGATCATCTTAATAAAGTCAGGACGGCAACCGCGCACGGTGATGAGCGCGTCGATATCGGTGGTGATGTCTGCTCCGCCGCTTTGCATCTGATTCGATACATGGTCGTAAAGGAAGGATTTGAAATCCTCGACGCGAGCCGGATCAACCGTAAAACCGCCCGCCATGGCATGGCCGCCGCCTTTGACAATAACCCCCTCGTTACGCGCATCAATAAAGCTTTGCGCGATGTGGATGCCTGGGACTGAGCGGCCAGAGCCGCGCCCCTCGATCTCGCCATCATTGTTTTCAGTGTAGCTAACGAGGACGGCGGGTTTTTTGTATTTCTCTTTTAATCGGCCTGCGACAAGGCCACTTAAGCCCTGATGAAAGTTTTTATCATCGACAAAGATCACGGGGTGCTGATCGAGGCCAAAATCCTCAACCTTATTCAGCGCGGTGGCCTCCATCTCTTGCTGGATGGCTTTGCGCTTGTCATTACAGTCATTGAGCGTCCACGCGATGTTTTTGGCTTCCTCAGCATTATCAATCGAGAGCAATGTCGCGCCGAGGTCGCTTTTATGCACTCTGGAGCCTGCATTAATGCGGGGGCCAAGAACGAAGCCCGCATGATAGGGGTTAAGCTCGCCATTAATCTTGGACACTTCAATAAGACTCCGTAGGCCAACATTGTCGCTATTATTCATCACTTTAAAACCGTGACGCACGAATAGACGATTTGCGGAGGTCAGCGGCACCATGTCGCAGACTGTGCCAAGCGCAACGATGTCGAGAAAATTCTTTAAAGGTGCGTTACCTTTCATCTTATTGTTGATCGCCACACATGCGAGGAACGTCACGCCAACAGCAGCGAGCATATCAAGCCCACTTTCATCATCTTTGCGTTTAGGGTTTATCATATGCCAGCAATCGGGCAACTGGTCTTCGGCTTCGTGGTGATCGATGATAATGATTTTGAGGCCAAGCTTTGTGCCCGCCTTGACGGTATCAAACGCGGTTGTGCCGCAATCTAGCAGGAAGAGAATATCAGCGCCCTGCTCTTTGAGCTGCGTTAATGCCTCTATATTCGGGCCATAGCCTTCGGTAAGGCGTCCAGGGATATAGATCGGCGCGTCTATGCCGCAATGTTTCAAGAAGCGGTGCAGCAACGCGGATGAAGTCGCACCATCCACATCGAAATCACCGAAGATGGCAAATTTTTTCTCCGCTTTGATCGCTTCAGATACGTCTAGCGCCATCGCCTCCATGCCTTTTAACGTAAAGGGATCGGGGAAATGATCCTTGAGCGTGGGGTGCAAAAAACCAGCAATATCAGGGAGCGCCACGCCACGCACGGCCAAAAGGCGCGCGACAATCTCGGGCAGGTCATGGGCACGCATAATTTTTTCTACTACAGAGAAGTCAGGGTCAGGCAAAATCCAGCGGGATTTGTTTAATGATAAAGCTGATTCGTTCATATGAGTAGATTAGAGCCTGTATGCGAACAATGAAAGGTTTAGCTTTACCGCTACACAGACAATCAAGTTTTTTCCCTGACATAGTACAGCAGTAAGCTTTATCACTTCAAATCATATACACACCCTTGCAAGGCAAGCGAGAAGACAGATAAACACCTCGCCAATTTCATCTCATTGGATCATGGTGATGGAAACCAAGTTTCATTCAAGGCGGCGAAGTCTAACCTAGACTAAGGCTTCTCTCACCTTATTTAAAGTTAAACCATAATAAACCGCCCTAGATCGCTTTGATCCAGTCTTTGCGCTTGAAGTTGTGTGTGGCCTCAACGCGGCGGACTGTTCCTGATTTAGAGCGCATAACGATTGTTGAAGTTTTCGCACCGCCCGCATAGCGGCGAACACCGCGCAGCATGGTGCCGTCTGTCACGCCAGTGGCGGCGAACATCACATTATCACCCTTAGCAAGGTCATCAGTGGTATAGATTTTGTTCAAATCAGTAATGCCCCATTTTTCAGCACGGGCTTTTTCTGTATCGTTACGGAAGATCAAACGTCCGAGCATCGCACCGCCAATACACTGAAGCGCAGCCGCCCCCAGCACACCTTCCGGCGCGCCACCTGTACCGACATAAAGGTCGATGCCTGTATCAGTCTCGGCTGTCGCGATCACGGCGGACACATCGCCGTCGCCGATGAGCGTAATGCGCGCACCGGCTTCGCGTACGCCTTTGATGATTTCTTCATGGCGTGGACGGTCAAGAATACAGATGTTTAAATCATTGATAGAGCCGCCCTTTTCTTTCGCAAGCTTGGCCAGAACATCGCCTATCGGTGCATCGAGATCAAGGATTGATGGATCGATACCCGGGCCGACTGCCATTTTCTCCATGTAAGTGTCTGGCGCGTTCAAAAAGCCACCCTTGTCTGTCATCGCGACAACAGCCAACGCATTTGCACCACCAGCAGCAGTAATGTCAGTGCCTTCAAGTGGGTCTAGCGCGATATCAATTTCTGGCCCTTCACCATCACCAACTTCTTCACCGATGTAAAGCATTGGTGCTTCGTCTCGCTCACCCTCACCGATCACGATACGACCCTTGATTTGTAGCGTGTTAAGCGCAGAGCGCATGGCATCTACAGCAACCTGATCAGCGGCCATTTTATCGCCGCGCCCAACAAGCTTTGATGCAGCCAGTGCAGCGGCTTCAGTTACGCGCACAAGTTCAAGGGCGAGGTTACGATCCATCATATCTTTGGTTAGTGGCATATTGTTGTCTGCTTTCTGTGCTTGGTTCATTGCATACTCCTTAAAATTCGCGGCTACTCTAACGTCTCAATGCGCATGAGGCAAGGCTCATCAAGCACAACATCCATTTTTGCAAAAAGTTCACACGCTTTGAGCATATCGCCGTGGCGGGTTTCATGGGTGAGAAGTACGATGGAAACCGGCGCGCCCGGATCACGACCATGCTGTGACATGCTCTCGATCGAAACACCCAGATCGCGCAGGGTGATCGACACATCGGCCATCACCCCCGCCTGATCGTTAACATTAAGGCGTAAGTAGTAATGGCTTTCGCTGTCGCTGATATCCATCCATTCAGGGCTTTTCAAGCTCTTGACAGGCACACCAAAGGTTGGGATGTGAATGCCCCATGCAATATCGATCACATCAGCCATAACAGCAGACGCCGTTGGCCCCTCGCCAGCGCCGCGCCCCGTGAGCAAAACAGTATCAACAGCATCCCCATTGATAAAGACCGCGTTATAGACATCCTCGACCACGCCCATTGGGTGCTCGACAGGAACAAGACACGGCTCAAGCACCTGCATGATGCCTTTTTCGGTGCGCTCGGCAATACCCAGGAGCTTAATGCGATAGCCGAATTCGCCCGAGAACTTAATGTCAGTCGGAGTGATATTGCGGATACCTGTAATTTTGAGGTTTTCAAAGTCAGGTTTTGTGCCGAATGCTATTGAAGAGAGCAAACATAGCTTATGCGCCGCATCGACACCATCGACATCAAAGGATGGGTCAGCCTCGGCATACCCCATTTCCTGAGCTTCTTTGAGGATTACATCGAAGTCTCTTCCAGTCTCGCGCATATTGGTTAGCATATAGTTACAAGTTCCGTTGAGGATGCCGTAGACCGCATCAATACGGTTGGCGGCTGCACCTTCACGCAAAGCCTTGATCGCAGGGATACCGCCCGCAACAGCAGCTTCATAGGCAAGTGTAACGCCCTTTTCCTCGGCGATTATTGCAAGCTCACACCCGTGATGTGCCATCATTGCTTTGTTAGCGGTCACAACGTGCTTCCCGTTTTCAAGCGCGGTTCTAACAAGAGTGAGCGCTGCACCCTCCTCGCCGCCAATAAGCTCTAAAACGACATCTACGTCCGGGTGCGTGGCGAGCTTGATCGGGTCATCCAACCATTCATAAGCCGATATATCAAAGTCACGCGCCTTGTTTTTTGTGCGCGCTGAAACAGCAGTGATCTGAATGTCGCGACCAGCGCGAAGGGGGAGCAGCTCTTTATGCTGCTGCACGATTTTGATTACGCCCGCACCGACGGTGCCCAGACCTGCTATACCTAAACGCAATGGATGGCTCATGGAATTTCTATGCCTTCGTACTTAATATTTCTACGGGCTATTAGTGGACTTTTTAGATCGAAATTTCAACCCGTCTTGCGGCGGCTTCCGGTGTTTTTCCAGATACCATTAATGGCGGCTTGGAATCACCCCAGCCGACAACCTTTATAGAATCCGCGGGAACACCGCTCTGGATTAGGGCTTGTGAAACTGCAAAGGCACGATCAAGCGAGACTTTTAAATTCACTGTTTTGCGCAGATTTTCGTTCGGGTAATTTGCTTTCACACTGGCGTGACCTGCGACTGTAACCTCTTCTTCTGGCTCTTTTTTGGCTAGAGCGAAATGCTCGATCTTGTTAAGCTCTTCGGAAGCCAGCGTTGTATTGTCATGCTCGAAATAGATGATCACTGCTGCATCACCGTTGGGCGCATGCGCGGTCAGATTATCCAGTGATGCTGTCTGGAAAGATTGATAATTGGGCGCGGATGTGTTTGCAGTGGGGCGAATTGGCGCACCGAGTGAAAAAATTTCGACACTCCCGCCAGCGAACTTCCCACTCCCGAAAGCTTTTGCACTCATCGGGCCTAGTTCGAACTTCTCACCTGCAGGATCAACCTCAATCACACCATCTTTGATCTCTTGTTTTTCCAAGCCAACACTATTAACTGTCGATACGAGCGGCGCGTCAGTGCTATAGGAATTATAGCTCGTAAAACCCTCTTCCATCGGACGGTCACCATAAGGATTAGGCGTCAGCGGCTGGCTTTCCACAGGTGGCGCGGGGCTGGGTGGTGGCACATCACCGTAATAGGTTATAGGGGGTTGCACGTCATCGTAGTAGGTTATGGGTGATGCGACACTGTTGTTGAGGGGCGAATCCTCAAACGTGAAGATTTCCACTGCGCCACTATCATATGTTTTCACAGGCCCCCATTGTGCAGGCGCGGTCATATTTTGACCTACACCTGTCACTTGTGGCTGAGGTGCGTCAAAATAGCTGCACGCGCTGAGCAAGGCTGTGGATAAAATTGCGATTGTGTTATAGCGTTTCACGGCGCATTCCCTTCGATAATAAATTTAATTCTGGCAAAATCTTACCTTATTCGAAGGGTTATGCAAGCGCCGTTGTTTTTTACATTGCAATTGCCCCGTGTTTTTTGCACAGTGTCGGCATTCAAACATTGCAGGACACCCAAATGAAACAGGCGGCAAAAACCATGAGCACATCCGGAAAAACCCCTTCTAAGAACTCTGGGAAAGCCAAGAATGACAATGTAGAAAAAAACAAGCCAGAAGCGCAGCAATTCCCAGATCCCTTTGCATTAAGCCAAGCTTTGATGAATGCGTATCAACAATCCAAGCCTGTTTTTATGGACATGATCGAGCGCACAAATAAGGAGCTATCCAACGCCGCGCCGCAGCCGATGACACCGCCAATTGACGCGACTGAATCCACAATCGACCTGATGAAATGTATTGCAACAGATCCGTTAAAATATTGGTCTATGCAACTTGGCTATGCGCAAAAACAAGTTGATTTATTGCAGAACAGCATGCGTAAATTTTCCGGCGAAGAGACCGACCCTATTATCACGCCGAACAAAGGTGACCGACGCTTCCGCGCACCAGAATGGGATAACAGCGCCCTGTTCGATTTCATTAAACAGTACTATCTTTTGGCCTCTGAACATGTGCAGCGCACAATTGATAGTGCAACAGATTTACCAAAAGAAAAGAAAGACGAGCTTTCATTCACTGCCCGATTAATGATTGATGCGATATCACCCTCAAACTTCCTGATGACTAATCCCGAAGTTTTGAACGAGACAATCCGCACAGGCGGTGACAACCTTGTAAAAGGCTTACAAAATCTCACCCGTGACATTGAGCAAAGCAAAGGTGCGCTAAAAATCTCGATGACCGATAAGAAGGCTTTCAAGTTGGGCGAGAACATCGCCACAACAAAAGGGCATATTGTCTATGAAAATGACCTGATCCAGCTTATTCAATATGAACCGCGCACTGACAAGGTCTTTAAAAAGCCACTGCTTATTGTGCCGCCATGGATCAACAAATACTACATCCTCGATTTGCGCGAGGATAACTCCTACGTTAAATGGGCGGTAGAGCAAGGGCATACCGTATTTTGTATTTCATGGGTAAACCCCACAAAAGATCAGGCCATGAAGGGCTTCGAAGATTATATGCTAGAGGGTATTTTGGCCGCCAGTGACCAGATCGAGCGCCTGACGGGAGAGAGCGAGATTAACGCTGTGGGTTATTGTTTGGGCGGCACATTGCTGGCTACCACCATGTCCTATCTGGCAGCTAAAAAGCAGAAAAACCGTATCTCAAATGCTACGTTCCTGACCACGCTGATCGACTTTGAAAATGCAGGTGAACTTAAGATGTTCATGGGCGGAAAACAGCTTGAGATGGTCGAGAAAATGATGAAGGATAGCGGCTATTTCGCAGGGCGTGATATGAAGCAAACTTTTAGCCTGCTGCGCGCCAATGACCTGATCTGGTCATTTGTGATCAATAATTATTTGATGGGTAAAGAACCCTTCCCCTTCGACCTGCTCTATTGGAATGACGACACCACCAATATGCCCGCCGCAATGCACAGCTTCTATCTCAAGAATATGTATCGCGACAATTTGCTCGCCAAACCAGGCGGGATTAAGATGGACGGGGTGAAGATCGATATCACCGACATCGATGTGCCGTGTTATTTCCTTTCAACCAAGGAAGACCACATTGCGCCATGGAAGGCAACGTATGAGACTACGCAGCTGGTCAGCGGTGACAAAGTCTTTACGCTTGCTGCCTCGGGACATATTGCTGGCGTGGCGAATGGCCCGGCCAAAAAGAAATATTGCTATTGGACGACGGCTGAAACCCCGCAAGAGCCCGATGCTTGGCTGGAGAGTGCTGTCGAGCATGACGGATCATGGTGGCCGCATTGGAATGAATGGCTCTCAACGAAATCCGGCGAGAAAGTTTCAGCGCGCAAGATCAAAGACCGCGACCGCATTGAACCCGCACCGGGCCGATATGTGCGGATGAGCGGGGATTAACCCTCCTTTTACTTGCCTGCACTTTAAAAATAGGCTGGATATATGAAAAGCGCTTTTATATTTGCCCTCACCACCTTGCTCCTTTTCCCCGCTCCTTCATCTTTGGCGGGGGAGATTGATTACTTCCCCACAACTCCCTACTGAAGACATTCAAGAGGCACTTAAACGAGCCAATGTGAAAAACTGCGATGAATATAAGCACAAATACTTCAATTCCGATAAGCAGAATACGCACATAATGCGGGCGCTAGCCTATCAAATGGCATTTTGTACAAAGCAAGATCTGGGATTGGCGCTGAAACATCACCTCATAGCCATTGAGGGGCAGTCATTCCTCCCTCTGGCGGCGGTTCATTTAGCACTCATATATAAATTCGGACCCGCAGACCTCAGCAACGAGGAGAAGGCATTTTTCTATGCCCGCCAGGCCGCAATCATGACTTCAGTTGTTCCTGAAAAAGAAATACGTCGAAACCTTATCGAACAAAATCTTGGCGGGCAGCCGACACCCGCTTTTTTAGAAGAGCAAATAGAATGGCTCGAAGGTTTATTATCTCTTTCATATGATGAGCGCAAAGACCCTGTAAAGGTTTTACAAACACAGGGCTATATCAGCACGAATTATATCTGGGACCAAAACTCGACATCCGAAGAGCATGAAAGTGTGCGGCATGAGATTATCTATAACTCTAATTTTTGACATTAATTCGTTAATATCTCTTGTCAAAAATTCTATATTTAATTTAGCTCCTTTTGTATAAATATTTGGTCCTGTTTCTTTTTAACGGCTCTATTAATATCAGGCAACACATCCAAGGCGGCACCCCCTGTTCCGATTACATCTAAAATTTTTTCCCCTGCTCCAACTCCAAGAGCTGCACCAGCTAATCCTGCTTCAATTTCGGCTTCACGATTAGCTTTTCCTTCTGCTTCTATAGCGTTGTTATATATATCAGAAGCTTTCGCCAGTTCTACTTGCATAGCATCCCCCCTTGATGCCAATATATTTTTTTCCTTTTGAAGCTCCTCACATTTATTTGCTTTCTAAGGCACTGCCGTGCAGCGGCAGCCGGGCTCCTCACCCAAACAACAATTATTTGAATAAATTCCTATTTTATGCTAGGGTGTGGGCTTTTAATATTTACGTGAATTGGAAATATAAATGTTTATATCTGCCCTGCCTCCCTGCTCGTCGTCACTTATTGCCATAAACGCCCCGCTCAATTAACCATAACTCAGGATTTTTATTAAAAATATGACGAGCGAACTGAAAGAATTGGATAAAAAAGTCCTATATACGTTAACAAAATCCTCACCATTGCATTGTTAAGATATGAAAAGGGCAAAAGATTTTTCGCCTTTATTCGTAATGGAGAGTTGATTAGAAACCATAAAGCAAACATAATGTCTCAAACGGTTTCGCATCATAAAGGGTAGATTTTTAAATATGAGCAAAATTCTTAAAACCCAGTTCTGTAAGGGTATTTCCGATATTTCCGACAGCTATATGGGCTTTATCCTCGACCAATGGGGCGTGCTGCATGACGGACACAAGCCTTATGACGGCGTGGTGGAATGTCTGAAAGAGCTCAAAGAACGTAAGAAATACATCATCATCCTATCGAATTCCGGCAAGCGTGCGGATGTGAATAAGGATCGCCTGAAGGAAATCGGCATTGGGCCGAGCCTGTATGACCAGATTGTGACCTCAGGCGAGATGACATGGCAGGGCATAGCGAAGCAAGATGAAGGATTTTTCCAGAATTTAGGCAAGAAAGTTTATGTGATCAGCCGTGGCGGTGACCGCTCGATCGTTGAAGGTTTGCAAGGGATTGAAGTCGTTGATGATGTAACTGAAGCAGACTTTCTAATTATTGCGGGCGCTGACTCACCTGAAAAAACGCTCGAAGATTATGAACCTGTATTAAAAGCTGCGGTGCGCAAGCGCATGACAGCCTTGTGCGCCAACCCTGATAGCCGTGGCGTAATGGGTAAAGCCAATATCATGGGCCCGGGTACGCTGGCGCGCCGTTATCAAGACTTTGGTGGTGTTGTGCATTATATCGGCAAGCCACACTCGCCGATTTACAAGCATTGCATCAAAATATTGCAAGAACAGCAGATATACCCTGGGCATACGATTATGATCGGAGATTCAATTACGCATGATATTCTCGGCGGGAATTTGGCAGATATTGATACGTGCCTCGTGCGCACCGGACTTCATGAAAATGCATTCACGACAGTGACGACGCCACTTTCCATGGACAAGGCATTAAACTTGCTCGTCGCCAAATATAATAATGTACGCCCTAAATATCTGGTTGAAAGCCTAAAATGGGGCGACCCGCTTCCGGATCGCAAACATCGTAAAAAATCACTGAGAGGTTAGTCAAACTAACATCTGACGAACTCTTGCGCAGCACCTGCACTTACTTAAATCATTCATGAATTAATTTTTAATTATCAGGCGGTAAAAAAATTTCCATTGCCTGTAATATATCCGGCACAACGCGTTCTGCAGCTTCTTCTCCGAGGCGGATAAGGTCACTCGCGCGCTCAAATTCCACCATACCAATATGACCAACCAGCGGCTTGATGTGAATGTCTGGCGGATCACCGGCAAGGCGCGAGCGTGTGATGCGATCATTCATAATGCCGAGCGCAGAGAACATAACCCCGAAAAGACTAGGGTTATTATCTTGCCTACGGAATAAACGTTTAGTCGTTGTGTTCTTGATACCCTTTTGCACATCGGGCGGAACGTCTTTATCGTTAAAAAAGTCAAAGCCTGCCACATTGTTGTAGCCTTGCGACTCGGCCTGCGCGGTGCGCCCGACCTGATCCGCATTAAGGTCAACAGCGATTGTCATGCGCGCGCCCAATGCCAGTGTGGTTGAAACTGGCACAGGGTTGACCAATGCGCCGTCCACAAGCTTACGGTGATTGATATCAACAGGTGGAAATATGCCGGGCAATGAGAAGGATGCGATCATCGCATCAACAAGCGAGCCTTTTCTAAGCCAGATTTCATGGCCCGTGTAAAGGTCGGCAGCGATGGCAATGAAAGGATGGGGAAGATCCTCGATTTGAATGCCACTAAAATTCTCCTCCAGCAATTTGCGAAGGCGTGTACCGCCAATCATTGAAGCGCCGCGCACCCTAAAATCGAGATATGAAAGTACGCTCATGCGGTTTAAGCCGTTGGCCCAATCTTCCAGGACGTCCAGCTTATCTGCCAGATACGCCGCGCCGACAACAGCGCCGATAGATGTGCCTGCAATGAGTGACGGCTCAATACCATTACGCTTAAAGACTTTAAGAATGCCGATGTGGGCAAAGCCACGAGCCAGTCCGCCACCAAGTGCCAACCCAATACCGGGCCTGGTTGATGACACACGTTTCACGAAGTCATCTCTATCTTCATCATCACTGGAATTACCTGAATGGTCGTATAGTATCATTTAAATCCGTTTCATTCCTTGAAACTTTTCCTACTTAGAGTATAACACAAAGCACATGGCTAAACGTAAAACAAAAGACGCTGCACCGCCGAAAGGCCGTACCTTCAGCCTTATATTAAGGCTGACTAAAACGTACCTTGCGCCATATACCGCCAAATTGATAGGGGCTATTTTGCTTATGCTTTTAGCTGCCGGAATGACGGGCGCTGTTGCACAATTAATCCAACCTATTCTTGATGATGTGCTTGGCGGGCAGGATACAAGCATGGTTGTGCCTGTTGGTGTTGCTGTGCTTGTAGTCTTTATCCTGCGCGGGCTTGCGACCTATGGGCATACATTGCTGATGAGCTATATCAGCCAATCGGTGATTGGTGATGTGCAGCGCGATTTATCAAATCATTTCCTTACACTCGACCTAGGGTTTTTTCACGCAAACCCTAGCGGCGCATTGATAAGCCGGGTCGTCAATGATGTGCAGGTGATGCGCGTAGCAATCACAGACAGCTTTACAGGTTTTGGTAAGAGCATATTCACATTGATCTTCTTGATCGCAGTAATGGTCTATCAGGATTGGAAGCTCTCGCTGGCCTCCTTCACGATCATGCCTTTTGCCGTGTTCTTTGTTGCGCGTTTGGGCAAGCGCATTCGACAAGTATCAGGCAGCATTCAGAGTGAAATGGGCAATTTAAGCGACCGTTTAGGCCAGACGTTTCAAGGCATCCGCCAAGTGCAAGCCTATGGCATGGAAGAGTTTGAAGCCGAGCGCAATACTGCGGCGATTATGAAGGTGCGCAAGCTTAATTATAAAAGCGTACGCATAGGCAACCTCTCTACTCCTGTGAATGAAATTCTGGTTGGCCTCGTCTTTTTCGGCATCATCGTCTATGGCGGATATGCAACGTCCAGCGGTGACATGACAGCCGGTGAATTGGGCGCTTTTCTAGCGGCTTTCACCATGGCGTACGAGCCGATGAAAAAGCTGGCCAAGCTTAACTATACCGTGCAAATGGGTGTCGGCGCATCGGAACGTGTGGTGGAAATGCTTGATCGCAGGTCAGCCATTGAAGTGAAAGATGATGCGGTTGAATTAAAGACAGCGCAACCGGAGATCGAGTTCAAAGACGTGCATTTTCAATATGAAAGTACAGATGCAAAAGCTCTAAATGGTGTGAGCTTTAAAGTCCCATCCGGCAAATCGGTTGCCTTGGTCGGAGCATCAGGCAGCGGGAAGAGCACGGCGATCAACCTCATCCCGCGCTTTTACGATGTGCAAGGCGGCGCGGTTATGGTCGATAGCACAGATGTGCGCGGGTTAACGCCCTCCTCGCTGCGCTCACACATCGCGCTGGTCTCGCAAGACATCACTATTTTCGATGATACGGTGGAGGCCAATATCGCCTATGGCCGTTTAGGGGCGAGCCGTGATGAGGTGATCGAAGCCGCAAAGGCCGCAGCGGCGCATGACTTTATCGAAGGCTTTAGCGAGGGATATGAGACACGCGTTGGCGAGGATGGCGTAAAGCTCTCAGGTGGGCAGCGTCAGCGAATTTCGATTGCACGGGCGATTTTGCGCAATGCACCGATATTGCTATTGGATGAGGCGACAAGTGCGCTGGATAATGAGAGTGAAAAGCTTGTGCAGGCGGCGCTGGAACGTCTTGAGCAAGGCCGAACAACAGTTATGATTGCACACCGCCTCAGCACCGTGCAAAAGGCCGATGAGATCCTAGTGCTGGATGGCGGACGGATTGTCGAGCGCGGCACGCATGATGCATTGCTAGCGGCTGATGGGGCGTATGCTAAGATGCATAAAGCGGGCGAGTTTTAAGCTCTAAGCGAAGTTCAAAAACATCTGCAAAATTATCCACAGCCCTATTCTTTCGGATAGGGCTTTATTTTACCTCTATCATGAGGTGTAGGATATGGTTTTCGCATAAACAACCCACATAAACAGGCAGGAGAATGAACGATGACAACCTATTCATATTCAGACGGTAATATAACCCTAAGCGGCACAGGAGCGCTTGATGACTTGGTGTTCACAGATGATACGGGCGGGAGTTTTGATTTCAAAGCGTTCTCATATATCCGCGAAGGCGATGACCTCTATATTTACGCGGATAACGACTCTACTATTATCATTGAAGATCAGTTTTTAAACTCAACTTTAGCTTATGAAACGCTCACTTTTGATGATCAGGCGATAGATCTAGCTTCATCAAACCTACAGGTTATGGTTCGTACTTATAACCCAAATGGAATTATCTCTGGAAGCCATTATTTTTATAATTACCCAAACGGAACGGTATCTGATGATATCATCTTAGCGGGCGATCGAGATCGTGAGTATTATGATATTAACCTTAGTGCAGGTGATGGTAATGATACAATATACGCAAATTATATTGCGAGATTATTCGCGGGTGCTGGAAATGATTTGATCTATGGGCGTGCTGGAACGCTTTATGCGGGGGCTGGCGATGATACGATCTACCTTTCTGCTGAGATATCAAATTCAGTCGACAATGATGGGTCTCACGGTGAAGCTGGAGATGATATATTTTATGGTTCTGAAATTAGGGATCGCGTATGGGGAGATCAGGATGATGACACTCTTTATGGCTATGAAGGTGATGATGACCTATTCGGGGGAAGCGGTAATGACACGATTTATGGTGGTGATGGTGATGATACAATATCCGCCGATAACTCAGATTATGGAGACTCTAATAGCTGGATCACCAACACGGGCGATGATGAGATTCATGGAGGAGCCGGTAACGATTACATAGTAGTCGGAAATGGTCTGGATATTGCTTACGGTGATGATGGTGATGATCATCTCCGTGTTTTAGTCGGGCATACCAATAATACCGACTATGGTTGGGGCGATAAAATTTTCTATGGAGGGGCCGGGAACGATAATCTAAGCGATGGCCGCGATGATGATTATCTCGATGGAGGTTCCGGCGATGATACGATCTCTGCCTCTCATGGTGGTAATAATACTCTTGTTGGGGGATCGGGTGATGACTTTCTCCATGCTGCAGCTGGCATTAATGAGACGAGCACTTTGAATGGAGGGTTCGGTGATGACACGTTAACATTTGGCGGTCGTAATAATCACCCTAAGAACAGAAGCTATAACGGCGATCATAATTTATATGGTGGTTCCGGTGATGATACATACCGGACAGCTGATCCGGGAAGTAATATGGCGCACCAGCATCTTGGCGTTAAAACCATATATGATGAGCATGGTTATGATGATGCGCTGGAAATAGTGGAATACGGTTGGGCATATCCGAACAACTCGGTGGCTTGGACAATTGCTAAATCAGGCGATGACGTTGTTTTGAATTACTTCAACAGTAACAATCAGCAGTTTACGGGTCAAATTACCATAGAAGACCACTTCATGGCTTGGCATCATATTGAATCGATAGTGTTTGGTGACACGACGATTGAACTCGTCGAAAGGCTAACGGAATTTGATGACACCTATACGGCGTCTGCCGCTACATCATATTTCGGCATAGATGACAACATCGTTGACGCGCTGGATGGTGATGACACGGTCTATGCGGGCATAGGGGGTGACATTGTCTATGGCCGAGGCGGTGACGACACGCTCTATGGCGAAGACGGTGATGATTATCTCTTTGGTGAGGACGGCAATGATGTGCTGTATGGTGGTGATGGCAACGATACGCTCGATGGCGGTGAAGGAATTGATGTGTTCAAAGGTGGGGCAGGAGACGATACTTTTATTGGTGGTGATGGGATTGATACCGCTGACTATGACAATTTAGGTAATGCTGTCTCTGTCAACCTAATGATCGGTACTGTCACGGGTGAGGGCACGGATAC
>JAHQVU010000009.1 GCA_019634145.1 Micavibrio sp.
AGGCACAGACTATGATGATGCATTTATTGATGTTGCCGGAGTATCCAATATTCTTGTTGGGGGCGCAGGCTATGACACTTTGAATTACAACGGCTGGGCGCAAGGTATTAGCGTGAATTTAAGCAATCAAAGCGCAGATGATGGTGTTGGCGGCATAGATACAATTAAACAATTCGAACATATTATTGGCACGAATTATAGTGACGAGCTTAAAGGAAGCAACGACTACAACATTATATACGGGGGAAACGGGCGCGATATCATAAGAGGCTATGGTTCATCAGATGACCTTTACGGGGGCGAAGGCAATGATGGCCTTTATGGCGGAAATGGCAATGATGAACTATATGGCGAAGCGGGCAATGATCTGCTTAAAGGTGCTGATGGAGACGATACGCTTGAGGGCGGGGCCGGCAATGACTTGATCGAAGGTGGCGACCAAAATGACACTTTGCGTGGCGGTGATGATAATGATGTATTATATGGCGGGATACATGGCGATGATTTGTACGGCGGTGCGGGTACGGATCATTTGCATGGTGATGCTGGTAATGATGACCTTTGGGGGGGAGCAGGTGCCGATACTTTCTTCCTGACTGTCGCTGATGATACGTTCGGTTCTCAGGATCGAGTGTATGATTTTTCTTTAGTTGATGGGGATATGATTGATCTCAGTGATTTGCTAAGTGACATAGGTTATGATCCTCTGAGTGATACTATATCTGATTGGGTCAGTTTTGCTTCCAATTCTAATGACAGCTTTGTCAGTGTGGATCAAGATGGAATAGGAGCAACTTACAGTGCAGAGGCGGTAATGAAGCTAAATGGCTTTACCACAAGCGATACGCTTGGTGATTTAATCGGAAATGGAACAATAATAACCGAATAACAAGGCAGGGTATAATAATACCATTATTTTACTGCACTGTTTTTATTGTGTTTTTTGCATCTCTTTTTTATTGACAGTGGGGGTTGTTATCGTGCATAACACCCTCACTTTTGATATTAAGGAATTAAAAACATGACACAAACATATTCTGCTAAACCCGCAGACATTGAAAAGAAGTGGATCATCGTTGATGCGCAGGACGTTGTCCTTGGCCGTTTGGCAAGCATTATCGCCCTTCGCTTGCGCGGTAAACACAAGCCTTCATACACTCCACACATGGATGATGGCGATAACGTAATCGTAATCAATGCCGAGAAAGTTAAGCTGACCGGTAACAAGCGTGAAAACGATTTGTTCTTCTGGCACACTGGCTACCCCGGCGGTATCAAGCAGCGTACAAAAGCGCAACTTCTTGATGGTAAGCACCCTGAGCGCGTCGTTGAAAAAGCTGTTCAGCGTATGCTTCCTAAAGGTCCTTTGGGTTACAAAATCTTCTCTAACCTGAAAGTATATGCAGGTACTGAGCACCCACATGAAGCACAGAAGCCGGAAGTTCTGGACATTGCGTCTATGAACGAAAAAAATACCAGACAGAATAAGAAAGGCTAATTGATTATGGCTGATACAAAAGTAAATGATCTTAAAGATCTTGGCGCGGCGACAGGTGAAGTAACAGCACCTAAAGCAGCTGAAACTCAAGAAGCACCAAAGCGTGAAAAGAAGATCGACAAGTTTGGTCGCTCTTATGGTACTGGTCGTCGTAAAGATGCAGTTGCCCGTGTATGGGTTAAGCCCGGCAGTGGTAAAGTGACCGTAAATGGCCGTGACCAGTCACGCTATTTCGCTCGTCAAACACAGCAATTGATCCTGAACCAGCCTTTCCTGATTGTTAAGGAAGTTGGCAAGTTCGACGTGATCTGTACCGTTAAAGGCGGTGGTTTGTCAGGACAAGCGGGTGCCGTGCGCCACGGTATCTCTCGTGCGTTAGAGAACTTTGACCCTGAATACCGCCCTGCTCTTAAAGCAGCGGGAATGCTGACACGTGACTCACGTATCGTTGAGCGTAAGAAGGTTGGTAAGCACAAAGCGCGTCGTACCAAGCAGTGGGCGAAACGCTAATACAATCATTTTTGTGAACTCATCTCCTCTACCAGGAGTGCCTACAAGATACGAAAAACGCTCCGAACAATCGGGGCGTTTTTTATTGAGAAAAGAATGGAAGCGATTGTTAAGAAAGAACCCAATTTAAATACCTATAGCTTTTAAGGGAAAAGGTATAAAATACTCTGATGAGCAAATTTATTTATCCTTTTAAAAATACTCTCCCCTGTATTGACGATAGCGCGTTCATCGCGCCGACCGCTTGCGTTATAGGTGAAGTCGAAGTGGGTGCCGAAGCAAGCATCTGGCATGGCTGCACGGTGCGAGGCGATGTGAATAACATCACTATCGGCGCAAGAACGAATATTCAAGATGGAAGTGTCATCCATGTCTCCTCGACCGGCCAAGGCACATATATCGGCGATGATGTAACGGTGGGACATATGGCTTTGCTACACGCCTGCACAATTGGTGACAGAGCTTTTATCGGCATGAAGGCGTGCGTGATGGATGATGCGCGGGTGGAGGCTGAGGCCATGGTGGCGGCCGGGGCACTTGTGACGCCGGGAAAAATTATTCCGAGCGGTGAACTATGGGCGGGGAGCCCTGCGCGCTTTTTGCGTAAGCTCAGCGATGAGGAAATCAAATTCCTCCAATTTTCCGCCGAGCGCTATGTGAAGCTTAGCCGCGAATATCTTTAAGTTTGAGCTTAAAAAGAAAAACCCCGCACATTGGCGGGGTTTTTTATTCGGTATAGGCCGATTTTACGCGGCCAGTCTTGTTGTTCCGCCCCCAGTAACCGGATTGCGACCTGAAATTTCACAGAGGAATTCATACAGGCGACCAAGCTCGCTTGAGCCAATCGTCGTACTCAGAATATTACCGTGATCATTGCTGAGGGCTTGCTCGTACATTTCTTCGAACTGACGTGTAAAGCGTTGGATATAGCTGCGGAATTCGCTGTCATTTTCAAATTTCGCCTTGGCTTTATCTTGCGGCATTGCATCCTTCATCGCAACGAGACGACGGGTAAAGGCTGATACATCACCCTTCTGGAAGGCGCGCCATGTGCGCTCGGAAATCTCGCCATCGATCATACGAGTCATATCTACAGAGAGCGAGTGTAGGCTCTCGATGATAAACTTCGCTGATCCCATAAAGGCCTCACCTTGAGTGCGGGCAGATTTCTTATGGATCTCAGTTGCCTGACGTGCAGCGTCCTGCGTTGCCTTAAAGAGGCTATCGGCCTGACGACCAAAGCTTTGGCTGGCTTCGCGGGTGGCTTCCAAGGCGGCTGTAGAGACGCTAACTAGACGCTCTGATTCCGCTGTGAGTTTTTCGCGGCTACGCTCGACCTTTAGGGTGACATCATTGGCGTGCGCGCCGATATCATCCATTCTGGATTTTAGCATAGATACGGAGCGGTCAATATGGCCAGCAGATTCGCCCGCGCTTTCAGCCACCAAAGCAGCCTGATTGCGCAGCTCGCGCCCGTACTTCTCGGAGATCGAAAGGGAAGCTTTCATCTGCTCTGTTACTTCGCGTGAACGGATTGAGAAGCTGTCGCTGATCTGGCGTAGCTCGAACAAAGTCTCGCCGGAGCCATCAAGCAGTTTATTGGCCTGTTCCTTGATCTTATCGACCATAACTTCGGTATCAACAGCGGCCTTGTGCGTTGCTTCATTGAGAAGGCCTGCCTCTTCACGGGCACGCTCACCGGCATATTCAAATTGCTCGGTAGCTTTGCTGGCTTCATCCTGAACGATAGACGATTTCTTGGTAAATTGATGCGCGGCATCGTCCATCTGTGCGACGGCCTGTCCCACAGATGCGGACAACTCGTGGAACTGCTCGTTAAGGGCGTCTTGAATATTCTCGATTTTCAGCAATGCCTTATCGGTCATCAAGTGAACATCGGATGCCTGATCAGCGAGAGATGAGGAAACCAGACGCAAGCGATCATCAGCCTTGGAAGTCGCTGCCTCGATATCCGCAATACGGTCGCTCAGGCTTTCACCTGCTTCATTCATGATTTCAGAAGCTTGCGCCGCGCCTGTCTTGAGTGTTGTCAAACGCTCGTCGAACATATTGGACATTTGTGTAAGGCGAGAGATATTGCTCTCAGCCGAAGTTTCATACCCTGATTTTAACAGAGTGAAGCGGTCATAAAGGTTTTGCACCACATCCATTGTGCTCTCACACGCTGGAGTAATTTCTTGCAGCGATCCCACCAAGTCACGTTTAAGCCCAATAATTGAGCGCCCTGCCTCGTCCGCACGGGACTTAAGCAGCGTAATTTTTGTATCAAGTGTTTCCTCAACACTTTCAAGTCTATCAAACGCTTTGACGGTATAGGCCGTAATCTCATCACAACGTGAAGAAATCTCGTCTCCTAAGCCCATAACCTGCTCTTGCGCCTTAGACGTGACGCGGGTAAGGGTTTCAGCCTGTGCGTCGAGTGATGTTCGTGCCTTTTCAATTATAGCTAGGGCATCTTTAACCTGTTGGCCGAGTGTATCTTTTTGCTCAGACATTTGCTCATTGATTATGCGCGCGCTTCCAGCAACCTGACCGGAAAGCGTTGCAATCTCCTGCGCCTGTCCGCGCAGTGTCGAGCGAATTGTCTCCGCAGTTTGCGAAGCCTTGTCACTAGCATCGTGCAGATCGGTAACGCGACGTCGAAGGACGGTTTCAATCGCTTCGTGGCGGGAATCCGCATCCTGAATTGCAACTTGAATATCTTTAAGTGGCGTCGCAAGCGCCTGCTTGACCATATCGGCACGTTCAGCCAAAGCCTCGCCTGATACTTCCATTTGCTCGTTTTGCTCTTCCACTGTGCGCGCAAGGTGATTGACACGGTCTTGCGCAGCTTTAGACGCCTCTTCGATTTTCTGACAGCTTTCGGAAAGCATAGAGACAATATTTTTGATGTGCTCAAGATTGCCCTCGCCTGTCGCATTCAGCTCCTCTACATGAGACGCTGCTGTTTTGATCAGCTCTTCAGCTTGAGTTTTGGCTTTTGTAGTTGATTGCTCTAGGCTATCAACTGCGCGGCGCACCGCAGAACCAATACTCTCTGCGCCTGAAACGGCCGTTACAAGAGCCTCAGACAATCGGTTAGCAGCGGTTTTACCGGCTTCTTCGATAGCATTTGCTTCGAAAGAAATACCCTTAACCACTTCAGCAAGCTTAACGGTTTTTTCTGCCACGCGCTCTTCAATTGACTCAGTGCGCTGCTCAGCACTCACCACAGCTTCGTTCAGCTTATCAACGCTGTCCAGAACGGTGTCGGCGATGCGTTCTGACTGATCAGCCACGGCTTGAGCGCCTTTATCAAGTGCATCGCGGTGATCTTGAATAGTTTCGCTAGAGCGTGCCATAGCTTCGATTGTACGTTCTGTTACATCTTCCAAGCCATTTACTTGTGAGCGCATAACCTCAGCCAGACGAGATGCTTCTTCTTCAATCTCATCAACAGCATTGCCCAAACCTTTAGTATTGTCTTCAAAGCGTTTGCTTATTTCATCCAGGCGTTCTGCCACGCCATCGACAGCATCATTTAAGCCGCTGTAAGTTGAGGACATACCTTCTTCGATAGATTTGGCTTTTGAATGGGCTTTATCGGAGGCATCTAGGAGCTTATCAACGCCCTTATCCATTGCACCTTCAATTTCTCCTGCTTTCTCCAAAGCATTTAATAAGGCTTTATCCCAGCTCTCGGCTCCGGCAGAGGTGCGGGATTCAACATCGGCAGTACGGGTTTCGATTTGTTCAACGAGAGAGTTGAGGTTTTCGACGCGGTCTTTCAATGAGCCTGCCAAGCGGTCGATATGAAACTCTGCTTTTTTTGACACGCCAGAGAAATCACGAATTTCGGCGCGCAAACCTTGGCGAGCCCGTTGGAGAGATTTTAGCACGCCACGGCTGGCGGCTGAAACTTCAGCAGCTTGACGACAAAGGCGTTCAACATCAGAGTTGATCTGACCGGCTGTTTCTTCGGATGGAAAAATCAGAGAACGCAGCTCGCTGCGAAGCGCTGTTGCGTATAGTACAGCCTGACGCTGGCCGCGCATAGAATTTAGAATGAGCCACAATAGAGCCGGCGGTGCGCAAAGACCTGCAAAAAACCCACCAAGACTGGAGGCATCCGCATTGAGGCCGCCACTTTGAATGGCGAAAATCATATAAAAAGCCAGCCACGCCGCCGTTGCAAAGGCACATACATTCAGAAAAACTTTCTCGTTTTTGCTATTTTCAAGCTCCGGCAACCCTTCGCGCGGAGTGTTCACAAGAAGCATCGGCTCATCATTATTATCGGCACTTTCACTTTCAAACCCTTCGCCCTCTACGCTACGAATTTTAAGGGCGCTCAAGCCCAAGGATGTATGCGCACGGTCTTTCAATTCATTCGCACGCGTAGCACGGATATCTTCTGCTGTGATTTTAGGTGTTTCATCTTCACTCTTTTCCAAAGCCTCAACCTGTATTTTAGCGTCCTGCGCAGAATCGGTAGGTTTTTTAACCAGCGTTTTGTCGTCTTCCTCCAACTTTAGATCGGATTTGATTTGGTCTTTGAGGGCGGGTTGATCCTTCATGGAAAAAGCTCCTTTTACGCGCGCGGGATTGGCCGCGAACAAGTTAAAAATATTGCATTTGAGATATTTTAAAAAACCACGCCAAGCCCCTTTTGCGCAAGGAACAAATCAGAGTTATTCACATCTAATGATTCGGGTTTATTTGGATGGTTTATGCAAGGATATATAGTCTTTAAGCAGAGCCTTGATTTCAGGAGCAAAAATGTACATTCCCAAAATATTCGGTACCGCCATAAGCAAGAACAAACCATCTGTCATGTCGATGATGCTACTTAGAGACGTTGAAGCCCCCACAACCACCAATGCCAAGTACACTAGCTTTATCGCAAGAGCGACACTGTCACGCTCACCAAAGAGGTAAGCCGCACATTTCTCTGCGTAATACGCAAAAGTGATGAGCGTAGAATAAGCAAAGAGAAAAACAGCAAATGTCAGGAAGTATGGGAAGTAAGGATGCACAGTGGCAAAAGCCGAAGAGGTCAGCTCAACCCCTTGCAAGCCATCACTGCCATCGAGAACACCAGAAATTATAATTGCCAGTGCGGTCATCGTACAGACGAGCACCGTATCTACAAAAGGTCCTAGCATAGAGGCCATGCCTTGCATAATTGGGTGTTTTGCGCGGGCAGCAGAGTAAACGATCGCCGCAGTGCCCAAGCCAGATTCATTAGAAAAACTCGCGCGTTGCACCCCAACCATAATCCCGCCAATCAGGCCACCGATACCAGCTTCCATACTAAAAGCCCCGGTAAATATGGCAGCAATACCTGCAGGAAGCATCTCTACATTCATGCCAATAATAGTAATCGCACATAAAATGTAAAGAATGGCCATTACAGGAACAATAGTCGCGGCCACACGCGCGATCGATTTAATTCCGCCGATAATAACAAGGCCTGTCAGAAACGCCAACCCAAGGCCAAAAATCCAACCATTTCCGCTTAAAAACCCTTCTTCGCCGCCAGTAACATTTACGGCCTGCTGGAAAAGCTGGTTAGACTGAAAAAGCGACGCGCCGCCAAAGCTACCTAAAATACAGGAGAGCGCAAAGAATATTCCGAGAATGCGCCCTGCCTTCGGCCAACCACGTGTGGCAAGCCCTTCCTGTAAATAATACATAGGCCCGCCAGATAATGCCTCAGGATGTTCAGGAGAGGCATGGCGGCGATATTTAACGCCCAGCGTCACTTCTGCAAATTTTGTGGACATGCCGAGCAAGCCCATGACGATCATCCAGAATGTCGCACCCGGCCCACCGAGTGAGACCGCAACAGCGACACCCGCAATATTACCGAGACCGACGGTGCCCGAGAGCGATGCCATCATCGCCTGAAAAGAGCTGATTTCTCCGTCATCATTAGGATCATCATAGCGGCCCAGCGCAACTTTAACGCCATGTCCAAAATAGCGAAAATTCACAAAGCCTAGATAGAAGCTAAAAAAGAGTGCAGCGGCAATGAACCAGATTAATAAAAGCTTCACATCAGCGCCCATTATAGGCACAGAGTATAAGACGACATCGAAAATGACTTTTGCGATGGGCGCGAAGAATTGGTCTATTTGCTGATCAATACTCATGCTCAAAAGACTAGCGGCTTTTATTTAACGAAAAAAGCCCCCTTTATACAGATGAGAAGAGTTATCCCCCACAAACTGGTTTTGATACCGGGTGTGAACCATAGCTTGTGGACGCCCACATTCTGAGATCGTTCTTTTGCATATCAGCGGCTTGATCAATTCGCGGAGCGTAGCGTGAGCAGAAAACATCCGGGCGCATTTTAGCGGCGTCATTAGAGATTTTATTGGCGAATTCAGTGCGCAATGTGTTGAGCTGCTTTTCAGGATTAGCCGAGCCATTTTTCTTGAAGTAAGAAATCAGGATATTCTCGTAAGTCGCGAACAGATCCGCGTTTGTAGCTGTGAACTGACGGTAGTCACCGTAGAGATTCATACCACGGCGCGCGCCCATTGCTTGACAGTTCAGACCTATGACCATAAGCTCGCTGTGGATACGGATTCCCTGCTCGGCTTCGGCTTCGATTTTTGAATAGCAGCTATTGGCCGCAATCGCCTCATTTGTTAAACCGATTACACACAAGGACGCAGTCAAAAGCGCTAGAAACCTATTCATTCCCGTTTATTCCTCTATTAATTCGTGGTGAATTTGATCACTGTATAACGTGATTAGAACAATTTTGTCCAGAAATATAACTTAAAATTCTTGCAATCTTGTGTGTCGGTGTGGTTTAAAGCGGCTATGAACTCACCGCAGAAGAAAAAACTGTTTATCAAAACATGGGGTTGTCAGATGAATGTCTATGACAGTAACCGCATGGCCGATGTGCTGCGCCCGCTTGGATATGAGCAAACCAAGAGTGCGGATGATGCCGATATGGTGATTTTGAACACCTGCCACATTCGTGAAAAGGCGACAGACAAGGTTTTTTCCGATCTCGGTCGCTTGAAGGTTCATAAGAAAGATAAAGAAAAAGACGGTGGCCAGATGATTATGGCTGTCGCCGGATGCGTAGCGCAAGCCGAAGGGGATTTTATCCTTGAGCGCGCGCCCTATGTCGACATGGTGTTCGGGCCGCAGACGTATCACGAATTGCCGGAAATGGTCGCAAAGGCGACTAAATCAAATGGTGAAGCGCGTATTATCAATACTGAATTCCCCGGCGATAACAAGTTCGACAAACTGCCTGAAGAGCAGATGAACACAGGCGTGAGCGCGTTCCTCTCTATTCAAGAGGGTTGCGATAAATTTTGCACATTCTGTGTTGTGCCTTATACGCGTGGATCAGAATATTCACGCGGCGCGAAAGAAATTATCGACGAAGCCAAGCGTATGGTTGATGGCGGTGCGCTGGAGATCACGCTGTTGGGGCAGAATGTGAATGCCTTTCATGGCACATCCCCAGATGGGAAGAGTATTTGGGGTTTGGCTGATCTGCTGCATGCAGTCGCCGATATCGATGGGTTGGAGCGCATTCGCTACACTACTTCACACCCGCGCGATATGGATGATGATCTGATCGCGGCGCACGCCTTGCCAAAGTTACAGCCGTTTTTGCATTTGCCTGTGCAGAGTGGATCGGACAAGATTTTAGAGGCAATGAACCGTAAACATAAGCGCGATTTGTTCTTTGATGTTGTCGAGCGCCTGCGTAAAGCGAGGCCTGACCTTACATTCTCATCTGACTTTATCGTCGGCTTCCCGGGTGAAACGGATCAAGACTTTGACGATACAATGGATTTGATCCGCCGCGTTGGGTTTGTATCCACATATTCTTTCAAATTCTCTGCCCGCCCGGGAACACCGGCGGCAAACATGAAAAACCTTGTGCATGATAAGGTGGCGTCCGAGCGCCTAGCCGCATTGCAAGGCTTGATAAATGAGCAGCAAGTTGAGTTTAACCGCCAGAGTGCCGGTTTGACCATGGGCGTATTATTGGATCGCCGTGGGAAAAAAGAAGGTCAGTTAATTGGCCGCTCGCCCTATAACCAGTCCGTTTTTGTCGAAGCGGATGACAGCCATATGAATAAGTTAGTTGACGTTTATATAGAAGAAGGTTTTGACAATTCATTAAAGGGGCGCTTGAAAGATAAAACCAGCACCCAAGAAAAAGCCGTTTAAGAGCTTAATTTATAAAACATTATCAAAACAGGGAAAGTCACTTTATATGAGCAAAGTGCTCTATAATTCGCATTATGATTTTGAATTAATAGAAGCTGATATGGATAACGCCCCTTCCACTCAGTAAGTCGTGGGCGTATAAAAAATAATCCACGCTGAAACCTAAAGTTATGCTATAATCAAAAGTGTAAACTATTAGAGGATGTTGACTACTTGGCACATAATCTTACGCTGGAATTTAAAGATAACGATCTTCTCCCCCTGCTCTTTGGCGAGCATAATTCACACCTTAAATATCTGGAAGAAAAGCTTGGCATCACGATTTCCGATCGCGGTAATCAATTGACTTTGAGCGGCTCGCACAGCCATGTGAAGACAGCGGAGAGTATCTTAAATATGCTGCAAGGGCGCATTGCGAAAAAGCTAGAGGTTGGGAAAGCAGAAATTGATGCTGTGTTGCGCTTTTTGCAAGATGGTAATGAGAACGCCCCATCTCCCAGTGCTTCCAATGGCGATAGTGAAGGCATGGTTATAAAAACGCGCAAGAAAACAATTGTGCCGCGCTCTCCTAATCAAGCGCTTTATTTGCAAGCAATTCTGGATAACGAGTTGGTGTTCGGCCTTGGCCCCGCCGGTACGGGTAAAACCTATCTTGCTGTTGCGATGGCCGTTGCGATGCATTTAGAAGGCAAGGTAGAGCGTCTTATCTTTTGTCGCCCTGCAGTAGAAGCTGGCGAGCGCCTTGGTTTTCTACCCGGTGACCTTAAGGAAAAGGTCGATCCATATTTACGTCCGATTTATGACGCCATTCAGGATATGATGCCGTGGGATCTGGCGCTTAAAAAGATGGAAAGCGGTGAAATAGAGATTGCCCCCCTCGCCTTTATGCGCGGACGCACACTCTCGAATGCCTTTGTTATACTCGACGAAGCGCAGAACACAACAACCACGCAGATGAAAATGCTGCTAACGCGATTAGGCGAATCCTCGCGCATGGTTGTAAATGGAGACCTCAGCCAGACCGACCTTCCGATAGGCGTTAAATCAGGCCTTCGTGATGGCGTAGAAACGTTGGAGGGCGTTGAAGGCATTCATTTCTCAAAGTTTACGCGTACCGATGTCATCCGCCACCCGCTTGTCGGTCGAATAATCGACGCATATGATGCTAAAAAAGGTAGCTAACCATTATCATGAATACCATAGAGATCGATATTGCACGAGAGTGCGATAAATGGCCGCAGGATATTGAAGAACTCACAAAAAGAACGGTCGACAAAACCTTAAAGCGTTCCCTGCCCAAAGCCTTTGGCGAAATCAGCATTGTTTTGGCGAATGATACATTCATCCGTAAGCTCAACAAAGATTTCCGCGGTAAAGATAAACCAACAAATGTTTTGTCCTTCCCGCAATTGGATCGCGAAGAACTGGCAGGGGCAAAAGGGTATTTATCACTCGGCGATGTAATCCTATCCTATGAAACGATTTATCGCGAAGCTAAAGAACAAAATAAAAGCTTTTACGACCATACTACCCATATGCTGGTGCATGGAACGCTGCATATCCTGGGCCATGACCACATCATTGACAGCGAAGCAGAAGAGATGGAAGCTTTAGAAATTAAAATCCTCGAAGCGTTGGATGTAAAAAACCCCTATGAATCCGCTCCTAATATGGCATAATGCGAACTGATCATGTTGAGAACACCAAAGGAGACCCATGCAATGTCTATTACTTCACCTGACAATAAAGATCAGGATGAGGATAGTGAGCATTCGCCCATAGCTGGCAAGACAGCTAAAAACAGTTCTATAATGAATATGCTTAAAAATTTACTCGCAAATCAGCAGGCCGAAGAAAACAGTCATAAAGACAGCCACACAGACCATCGCGATCTCAGCCAATATAACTCGGACGATGCCATTTCCGAGCATGAAAACGAGCTGTTGGACAACATCCTAAAACTACGCAGCATTAAAGTTGATGAAGTCATGGTTCCGCGCGCGGATATAATAGCCCTCGACATCAAATCATCGAAGCAAGATTTTCTGAAAATGCTTGCCAGCCAGCAATTTAGCCGCATCCCTGTATATATGGATACTCTCGATGAAGTGCTAGGCACAGTTCATCTGAAGGATATCGTTGGCTCACTCGCACGTGGCGAAGACTTTGATCTAAAAGATATGCTCACCGATGTTCCGATCGTTTCCCCATTTATGCCGGTACTCGATCTACTATTGACCATGCGTGACAATAGACGTCACATGGTGATGGTCGTTGATGAGTTTGGCGGCATTGATGGCCTGGTAACAATCGGCGATATCATTGAGGCGATCGTGGGCGAGATGGAAGACGAGCACGATATTAACGAACCCATTCAAATTCAAGAGCGTCAAGATGGCTCACTTATAGTCGATGCCCGCGTGGATATCGAAGACTTCGAAGGACAATTTGGCGAAGTATTCACCGACGAAGAACGCGAAGAAAGTGACACTATGGGTGGATTGGCATTTAAACTAGCGGGACGCGTGCCTGTGAGAGGCGAGGTCCTTACGCACGAAAGTGGGCTGACCATGGAAATCGTTGATGCCGATCGCAGACGCGTAAAACGCCTACGCGTGTCTAACATACCCGAAGCAGGGGCAGCCGGTGACATTACAAACTCTTAGAGATCGCCTCGCGCTTTTACGTTATTCCGCCCCTCTAAGCTTTGCGCTTGGCGCATTTTCTGCGCTTTCCATGGCGCCACTTAACGCATTCCCAGCTCTTTTCATTGGCCTATCCGCCCTTTATGTGCTGTTATATCTGGCTACAAAAAAGCGCGCATCATTCGCTATAGGCTGGTTTTTCGGCTTTGGTTATTTTCTGTGCAGCCTGTCATGGATTGGCAATGCCCTACTCGTCGATGGGAATCCATATAAATGGGTGTATCCTCTTGCCATCATAGGACTTCCATTCATCTTTGCGTTTTATACGGGTATCGCTGCTCTAGTCACACACTGGATCAAACTCGATAAAATTTGGGGCTTTTGCGCTTTCGTTGGCCTTTGGGTTTTAGCCGAATTGGCGAGAGGGTTTCTATTCACGGGCTTCCCATGGAATCTCTATGCCTATGGTTGGGGCGGAACCCTAAGCATGGTGCAAATAATATCTATTATCGGAACATATGGTTTAAGCGCCCTAACAATTTTCTGGGCCAGCTCGCCTGGTTTTATAATGATAGCCAAAAAACAGGTACGTTGGGGCGTATGCTTTCTAGCGGTTATGACACTCGCCTTAAATTTTGGGTATGGCTTTACCCGCCTGCAATCCAACCCCATCAGATATAACGATGATGTCTCGCTCGTCATAGTCCAGCCAAATATACCTCAGAGTGAAAAATGGGATAGCGCAAAATCAGCCGAGCATTTTGCAAAACTTCTCAAGCTGAGCGTTGCGCAAAATGAAAACCCACCCCCCACCTATATCATCTGGCCGGAAACTGCTATTAAAAGCTGGCTGATAACAGACCGAGGCGTGATGAACTCCATACGGTCTGTGCTCGCCACCTATACTGGGCCAGCATATGTCATCACTGGAATTTTACGCTACGCCCCCAAAAGCGAAACCTATCGCAACTCAATTATTATGATCGACAAAGGCGGGGAAATATCGAATGGGTATGATAAATACCACCTCGTCCCTTTCGGAGAGTACATTCCCTATCAACAATATATTCCATTGCGACCAGTAGCAGAGTTTAGCGGCTTTGAAAAAGGCACAGGCCCCATGACCTTAGTCACGCCAGAAGGCCTAAGTTACAGCCCGCTTGTTTGTTACGAAATACTATTTCCGGGCCGCAGCATTGTTAAAGGCGATAAAGTTGATTTCATTATCAACACCACAAATGATGCGTGGTACGGGGTAAGCGCTGGCCCTCATCAGCATTTCCAAAAAGCTGTTTTTAGAGCTATAGAATCAGGCACTCCGGTTATACGCTCTGCCAACACAGGATTCAGTGGTGCCATTGATTCATTTGGCCGTGAACTGGCAAAGTCCTCCCTTTATTCAAACGATATTATCCAAATAAACCTTCCAATTAAAAAATAAAAAATATTAGACTTTTCCCAAATAAAGATTACTTTTCTTAATAGAAAAGTTTTTATTTAAGTGAAGTACACCCTATAGTTTATAAGAAACATCATATTTTAAGTAATTATTATACCTAAGGTTAGTTGCGCTGGTGTGCTGCTGGCTTTACCTTTCAAAATGAAGACTGCTTGAATATTTGCCAAGCGCTAAATATAAAAATCTATAAGCGTTGTATTTGGCAAATAAATTTTATAATGAGATAAAGAATGACAAATAAAATTAAAACTAAGGGAACACCAAACAAAGTTGACATCCATGTAGGGCAACGCTTACGCATTCGGCGTTCATTAATGGGGTTCAGCCAAGAGAAATTAGCCTCTCTTATTGGCCTTACATTTCAACAAATTCAAAAATACGAACGAGGCACGAATAGAGTTAGTGCGGGACGCCTCTATGAACTCAGCAAAATTCTTGAAGTACCTGTTAATTACTTCTTTGATCAAATAAACAGCTCATTGACTGACGGCTCTACTCAACCTGGGATGTCAGACAATAATCAGGAATCATTCAAAAGCAAAAGCAACGAGATGGATGACATTATGTCTAGCAAAGAGACTCTTGAGCTGATCCGCATATATTACTCAATTGAGAATTCTGATACACGTAAGGATTTGTTAAAACTTATCAAAGGCATGATAGCTCATTTCAAATAATTCTTTATTAAAAAAATTCTCACGCACAATAAAATTATGGCTTGCAAGGATTATGAGCCGGCTCTATTGTCTAGGTAAGGAATTTTACAAAAACAGTTGTAAGGAATATTATCATGAGTACGGCCAAAGCTATGCCAGCAGAATTTACGCACACGAAACCGGAGCTTAAAGATTACATCTTTACTAGCGAATCTGTTTCAGAAGGCCATCCCGATAAAATCTGCGACCGCATTTCCGATTCTATACTCGACCTATTCTTAAACGAAGACCCTTATTCGCGCGTTGCCTGTGAGACTTTGGTTACAACTGATACGGTTGTTTTGGCGGGCGAAGTACGCGGCCCCGAAAGCATCACTAAAGATAAGATGGAGCAAGCCGCGCGTGAAGCGATTAAAGATATCGGTTATGAGCAAGAAGGCTTTCACTGGAACACCACTAATGTTCAGGTTCTGCTGCACAAGCAATCTGTCGACATCGCACAAGGTGTAGATGAAGGCACAGGCGTTGACACAAATGAAGGCGCCGGAGACCAAGGTATTATGTTCGGCTATGCTTGCCGCGAGACTGATGCGCTTATGCCGGCGGCTATTCACTACTCTCATGAGATTTTGCGTGGTCTAGCCGATGCACGTAAAAATGGCGATTTAAAAGGCAAAATTGAGCCGGATGCCAAATCTCAGGTCACGCTGGAGTATCGCGATGACAAGCCTGTTCGTGCAACATCCGTTGTTGTATCAACGCAGCACGCCGAAGGTCTATCACAAGATGATGTGCGTGCGATGGTTATGCCTTATATCGAGCGCGTACTCCCCGAAGGATTCATGCCTCCTGAAGAAGAAATTTACATCAACCCTACAGGTCGTTTTGTAATCGGTGGCCCCGTTGGTGATGCCGGCCTTACCGGACGCAAGATCATTGTTGATACATATGGCGGCGCGGCACCGCATGGTGGCGGCGCATTCTCTGGAAAAGATCCTACAAAAGTTGACCGCTCGGCTGCTTATATAGCACGCTACCTAGCGAAAAACGTTGTTGCCGCTGGTTATGCCGAAGGGTGTACAATCCAGCTTGCTTATGCGATCGGTGTTTCAAAGCCGCTTGGCGTGTATGTGAACACACATGGTACAGGCAAAGCGCCAGAAGCCGCTATCATCAAGGCGCTTACAAGCCTCGTTGATCTCTCACCACGCGGTATTCGTGAGCATTTGCAAATGAACAAGCCTATATACGCTCCATCTGCTGCTTATGGTCACTTTGGCCGCAAGCCGACAGCGGAAGGTCACTTCTCATGGGAAAAAACTGATCTGGTTACAGATCTACAGCGCATCCTTGGCTAAATCCGATATTAAAGAAAAACGTGTGTATGGGCGGCGGCAAAACCGCCCACTGAAGGGCGAGCGTCTAGATGCGTATCAGACGTTACTCCCCCGGCTTGCCTTATCAAAAGAACAATTGAAAGAAGATGCTAGCCTTGATCCGCGCACCCTCTTCTCTTCGCCCTTTAAAGAGCTATGGTTTGAAATTGGTTTCGGTTCTGGCGAACATCTGGCCGAATTAATGCGCAGGCAGCCAGACAATGCCTTTCTTGGGGCAGAGCCTTTCATTAATGGTATGGCCGCTTTTTTACGTGATATAGCCGAAATGCCGCACGATAATATTCGCGTACATATGGATGATGCGATGATGCTTGCAAACTCATTAGCTGATGAAAGCGTGGACGGTCTCTATATCCTCAATGCTGACCCATGGCATAAAAAGCGCCATCACAAACGCCGCATTATTCGCCGCGAGACGCTGGATTGCTTCCACCGCATCCTTAAACCCGGCGGACATCTTATCGCAAGTACGGATGTGCCCTACCTAGCGGAATGGATTATTACTGAAGTTACACTTCATGGAGGATTTGAATGGACAGCGAACAAAGCCGATGATTGGCGCGTGCGTCCTGATGATTGGATCACCACAGCCTATGAGGTCAAGGGGGCTAAAGGAGCAACCCAAATGAGCTATTTGCTTTTTCAAAAAGCCTAACCATGCCACCCCATGCATTTATGTAATTAAAAAATCACAATATTGCACAATAAATAACAAACAGGGTGTTGACACACCTTACACTCTCTTATATAGAAGACGCCACAAAAAGCCGATGTTTTCAAAAACATCTTTAGTGAGCAATCAGTTGGTATAAAAACAGAAAATCCAATTGGTAAGCCTTGCTAAGTTCTCTAACTAAAAAATACAGACAGAGCAGGAAATAAATAGAGAGTGACAAACGGTGAAAACCGGAGGGTAAAAAAGCAGGCTTGGCGGTCTGCTTTTTTTATATCCTTGAAATAATACTTGCGCGGTCGTGGTATGCGCGTTATAACACCCATACATTCCGATCTTATACAGACGGTGGGCTCGAAAGAGACCCGCCTTTTTTATTGAGTTTTGAAAGGTAAGAGATGAAATTTACACCATTGGAAAGAAAGCTGACTGCAATCGCCGCGCCGGTCATAGAAGACCTCGGCTTCGCGCTCGTGCAGATTAAGCACCTCTCTGAAAATGGCGGCACAGTTCAGGTTATGGCTGAAGATACATCCACGGGGCGCCTAGGTGTTGATGATGCAGCAAAGATCAGCCGCGCCTTAAGCGCTGTCTTTGATGTTGAAGACCCAATTAGCGGCGCGTACCGTCTAGAGATTAGTAGCCCTGGAATCGATCGTCCGCTTACACGGCTTGAGGATTTCGAGAAGTACAAGGATTTTGAAATTAAAGTGGAGAGCGATGTGCCTACCGAAAACGGCCAACGTAAATTCCGCGGATATATTACTGCCATTGATGGGGAGATCATCACGATCAAGACCGATCAGGGCGAAGCACACATACCTTTTAACGCGCTGGTTAAAGCCAAGCTTGTTATGAGTGATGACCTGATTAAAAAGACAGCTAACCTTTAAGGAGATATATACTATGGAATTGCTGCAAGTTGCCGACCACGTTGCAAGAGAGAAAAACATTAACCGTGACATCGTTTTGGAAGCGATGGAAGAAGCGATCCAGAAAGCTGGGCGCTCCAAATACGGTCATGATCATGATATTCGTGCAGAGATCGACCGCAGCACTGGTGACATCACCATGAAGCGTTTCCGTGAGGTTGTTGAGAATGATATTGAGCTGGAAAATGAAGTTGCACAGCTTTACCTGGATGATGCGAAGAAAATCAAACCCGATGCGGAAGTTGGCGAATTTTTGACAGACGCCCTTCCCCCATTGGATTTTGGTCGTA
Source organism: Micavibrio sp. (assembly GCA_019634145.1). Taxonomy (GTDB): domain Bacteria; phylum Pseudomonadota; class Alphaproteobacteria; order Micavibrionales; family Micavibrionaceae; genus TMED27. Next base: position 18,275 of record JAHQVU010000009.1, read on the forward strand.
TTGCGGCACAAACCGCGAAACAGGTTATTATGCAGAAAGTTCGTGAAGCCGAACGCTCACGTCAATATGGTGAATTTAAGGATAAGGTTGGTGAGATCATAAATGGCGTTGTTAAGCGCGTTGAGTATGGTAACGCAACTATTGATATTCAAGGTCGCGCCGAAGCACTCCTTCGTCGTGACGAGAATATTCCTCGCGAGCACCTTAAGATCGGTGACCGTGTCCGTGCGATCATCTATGAGGTCCGTGAAGAAACACGTGGCCCACAGATTTTCCTATCCCGTACACACCCAGAATTTATGGCGCGCCTGTTTACGCAGGAAGTTCCAGAAATTTATGACGGTGTAATCGAGATCAAAGCTGTTGCCCGTGACCCGGGCTCACGCGCTAAAATCGCAGTGGCCTCTAAAGACGGCTCTATCGACCCTGTTGGCGCTTGTGTTGGTATGCGTGGTTCACGCGTCCAGGCCGTTGTTGGCGAGCTTGGCGGCGAGAAAATTGACATCGTTCCTTGGAGCGAAGACATTGCGAGTTTTATCGTTAATGCATTGCAGCCTGCGGCCGTTGCCAAGGTTATCCTTGATGATGATAAAAAGCGCATGGATGTTGTTGTACCTGATGAGCAGCTCTCTCTTGCCATTGGCCGTCGTGGTCAAAACGTACGTCTAGCGTCCATCCTCTCCGGTTGGGATATCGACATCATGACCGAGGAAGAAGAATCCGCACGTCGCGCCGAGGAATTCAAGGTACGTAGCGAGTTGTTTATGGCTGCTATGGATGTTGATGATGTTATTGCGCATCTTTTGGTGGCTGAAGGATTCTCGACAATTGAAGAAATCGTTGAAACGCCAATAGATGAGTTGACACAAATCGAAGGCTTTGAGGAAGAAATCGCAATCGAACTTCAAAACCGTGCGGCGGCATGGCTTGATGCACAAGCAAACGAGCTTGAAGAGAAGCGCTCAACACTCGGCATCAGTGATGACCTGATGAGCTTGGAAGGTCTGGCGCCTGCACAGATCATTAAACTTGGTGAAGCGGATGTTAAAACCCGTGATGACCTTGCAGATTTGGCTGCTGACGAGTTGATCGAGATATTGGGCGAAGGTTCAATGACTATGAAACAGGCGAATGAAGTCATTATGGCTGCACGCGCTCATTGGTTTGAAGATGAGCAACAGCCTGAAGAAACTGAACAGCAACCTGAAGAATCTGCGGCGCCAGCTGCGGAATCTGCGGCCTAACCGGTTATGAAAGCGAAAGGGAAAAGCATTGATTACAAACGGATTAGTCCTCGATAGATCATCCTTTGTCCGCGCGCCATTAGCGCCTGCGGTTGCTTTTCCCTGCTTTCATCCTATTTTATTATTATCACCCCTTATTAAAGGCTTTGTTGCATGCGAGCTTCCTTGCGTGTATAACCCATTTGCACCCAAACAGTGACTAGCGAGATTATGAGCGAACCAAAAGATAAAAAGACAGACGATAACAAAGAAGATAGCGGCAAGAAGACCTTGAGTCTTGGCGGCAAATTAAGCTTGAAAAACGCACCGAGCGCCCCACGCCCGTCTGGTGGTGTAGCCGTAGAAGTTCGCCGCAAGCGTGCACCTGTTCAAACTCAGACACAAGACGGTTCGAGCTCTCAAGATAGGAGCCTGACTTCAAGCGAACGTGAAGCCCGTGCCAAAGCACTGGAAGCAGCGCTGGCTAATGACGGCAAGCCAACAAAGAGCTCTCTGCCTAAGCGTCGCACGACAATCGAAGATAAGAAAAAAGAAGAAGCTCAAGCAAAAGAAACCGCGCAAACCGCTCGTGAAAAAGAGATGGAAGAAATGCGCGCTATCGAAGAAGAAGAGCGCCTTAAAAACGAAGAAACTCGTGCCCGTGCACCTGCTATTCAACCAGAAAACACCGACACACGGGGTGGCGATGCGCCTCGACGTGACCCACGTTTCATAGAAACAGACAATAAACCGGGTGCCGAAAGTTATCGTGACCGCATGAAAAAAGGTGCACCTAAAGCGCCACCTCGCCCGAACAACAATATGCGCCGCGGCGGTCGTATTACGGTTACTCAGGCTCTCAATAAGGATTATGATCGCGATCGCGGTATGTCATTGGCCGCACAAAAACGCGCCCGTGAAAAAGCACGTTTGGCGGCGCAAGGCCCACAAGAGCCCGCAAAAAAAGTTGTGCGTGACGTTGTCGTGCCAGAGACCATTACAGTCGCAGACTTGGCCAATCGTATGGCAGAGCCAGGCGGTGAAGTGATCAAAACATTGATGAAGCTCGGTGTTATGGCGACAATCAATCAGTCAATTGATGCCGATACAGCTGAATTGGTTATTGAAGAATTTGGCCACAAGATCAAACGCGTGACTGATGCCGATGTTGAAGTCGGACTTGTGGGTATCGAAGATAAGGCCGAGGATCTTATCACACGTCCGCCAGTTGTGACGATTATGGGGCACGTTGACCATGGTAAAACGTCATTGCTAGATGCTCTTCGTAAGACCAATGTGGTATCCGGCGAGGCTGGCGGTATTACCCAGCATATCGGTGCGTATCAGATTGAAGTAGCAAGCGGCGACAAAGTTACTTTTCTCGACACACCTGGTCACGCCGCCTTTACTGATATGCGTGCGCGCGGTGCGAATGTGACTGACATCTGTATTATTGTGGTATCTGCAGAAGACAGCGTGATGCCTCAGACAATTGAAGCTATATCCCACGCGAAGGCGGCGAACGTGCCGATCATTATCGCGGTGAACAAGATTGATCTTCCGAGTGCAGATCCTAACAAAGTTAAAACAGAGCTGCTTCAGCATGAAGTCGTTGTTGAGGATATGGGTGGTGAGGTACAGTGCATTGAAATTTCCGCCAAGCAGAAGATAAACCTTGATAAATTGGTAGAGGCCATCCTCCTGCAGGCCGAAGTCCTAGAGCTTAAAGGAAACCCTGATCGTGAAGCACACGGTATTGTGGTAGAAAGCAAGCTCGAAAAAGGCCGCGGCTCTGTTGCTACTGTTCTTATCCAAAACGGTACACTTCGCATTGGTGATGTATTCGTCGTTGGTGCCGAGTTCGGTAAAGTACGTGCCCTTATCAATGATAAAGGCGAGATGGTGGAAAGCGCTACGCTCGGCGAACCTGTCGAAGTGCTGGGTCTGAATGGATCACCTGAAGCGGGCGATACATTCAACGTTACGCAAGATGATTCCAAAGCACGCGAGGTTAGTGAATATCGCCAACGCAAGAAACGCGAATCGCAAGCAGCGATTGCCGTTAAGGGACGTACAACGATTGACGATCTTATCGCTGCACGTGAAGCAGGCGAGAAGACCGCCCTGCCCGTTATTATCCGTGGAGACGTACATGGCTCTGTCGAAGCGATTGCCGGCTCATTCACCAAAATGGAAGAAGAAAACTCTGACATTCGCGTACAGGTTCTACATAGCGGTGTTGGCGGCATTACCGAAAGCGATGTAAAGCTGGCGCGCGCAGCCGGTGGTATCATTATTGGCTTTAACGTTCGTGCAAATGCACAGGCGCGTGATCTGGCATCACGCGAAGGCGTGGACATTCGTTATTATAACGTAATCTATAACGTTATTGATGATGCGAAAGCTGTTCTATCTGGCATGCTCTCACCGACACGTCGCGAAGAATATATAGGTAACGCCGAGATCAAGCAGGTGTTTAACATTACCAAGGTTGGTAAGGTTGCCGGTTGTGTGGTCACTATGGGCGTTGTTAAGCGTGGAGCGGGTGTACGCCTGCTGCGTGACGACGTTGTCATCCATGAAGGTAAGCTAAAAACGCTTCAGCGCTTTAAAGATGAAGTCAAAGACGTTAAAGAAGGTACCGAATGCGGTATGGCCTTTGAAAACTATGACGACATCAAGGATGGCGATGTGATCGAGTGCTTCGAAATTATCGAAGAAGCCCGTACGGTACAGTAAAGCCTTACTATAATGAAACGCACACCTCATAATAATACAGGCCCATCACAGCGCCAACTTCGCGTTGGAGAGCAGCTGCGCCACATCATTGCGCAAGTTATGAGCCGCGGGCATTTTCACAATGAAATTCTGATAGATGCCGGGCGAATTACGGTTGCGGAGGTACGCGTATCTCCTGATCTTAAGCATGCTAAGGCTTACGTCATGTCATTGGGTGGGTTGGATATGGATACAATATTGCCTGCACTCAATGAAGAGGCGTATCAATTTCAAAAAGAGATTAACAGTCAATCGAGTTTAAAATTCACCCCGAAAGTTCGCTTTGTTCGTGATGAAAGCTTTGAAGAGGCAGCCAAGATCGATGAGCTATTGCGCGGTGTGCATATTCCGGAAGATTGAGCTCTATATTTCTTTATTGAAGGCATGAGCTCATAGCTTTACGCTCCACTCTGAAAAGCTATTATACTAAGCCTTTTATCGTGCGCGCGCTGGATTTAAGGATATAACGCCTGTATTTCCATCTAGGTCTAGCGTATAGTCTGGCTGATCATGATACAGCTGTTCGTCATCCATTTCTTCTGCAATTTCTACGGCGGCTACATTTTCCTCTCCAAGATATTGTCTTAATGCGCCCTCTAAATCCATTTGCTCATAATTATTTTGATCTTCGTCTACTAGGTTCATGTGTGCTTTTCCTACCAAAGCAATAAAGGGACGCCCTTCAGCTTTTTCAATCATGAACTTAGCTGTCTTCGGATCACCTGTAATAACTCGCTGCAGCAAAATATTAAGAGCGCCAGTTTCAGCAAACCTTAGTGCAATATCATACACATCCCTTGGCATAATCTGCTGTTGCGCCATATGGCTAAAATGATCAAGCGCATCTTGAGGCAATGCGTTTATAAAATCACCAAATCCCCCTTGTGGATTTTCTTTAAGATACGCATTAAATAGCGTTTGGGTTTCGTTAAATATATCTATATCAGCACGGTATCTCATATCCGTTGCGTGTATTTTCATATCATAGGCAACAGCCAACATGACTGTGGCTTCATATTTTGATTCTGCAACTTCTTCGGCTTTCTCAATCAATGACTCGGGTGTTATTTCATCCTTTTCTTCCAGAAGACCTTTATAAAGTTGTGTTGTTTGATCGAACCAGTCTTGCGTATGTGGCGGGAATTCTAACATTACATCTCTAATATTTTCTTTACTGGCTGCAGAAAATATTTTCTTGTAATATTCAAGCAGGCCTTCTTCTTCGTGATACTCACCAAAGATAGTTGCCCTATGCCCTCGTATTACGGCTTGTAATTCACGCTCCTCGACTTCATTGTCTATCAAATTTACGATCTCATCGATTGCCCCAATTTTTCTGAGCTCATTCACCTGATTTTCGAAGAACCGCACAGCGGCATTTTGTACTTCTACATTGCCACTCTCAATAGCCTCTTCCCGCCTGTATTTAACTTCTGCAAGCATTTGAAGGTTTGGGTTGTGCATCCTGCCATCATTCCAGGTCGGATCGATTCTGTTGTAGAGCACAAGGTTTTCTTTTGATATCTCGTCATTACTCATAATCGGCATATAACAATTCTTTTAATTGCATCTCTACAAATTGCCGGTACGTTAAGCATACAAGCATTTTACAATGCACCTCTTAAGCCCAAGTTAAAATGGAGGCTTATTAGTCCGCTTATATCCCTTGCTTTTTGAAATTATTAATGTAGAAAGCCCCCCATGGGCAGACGTAAAAAAGGAAATCCCGTCCACGGATGGGTCATATTGGATAAACCGCTAGAGCTAACCTCAACGCAGGCGATGGCGAAGGTTAGGCGCATATTCAATGCACAAAAGGCCGGGCATGCGGGCACGCTCGATCCGTTGGCGAGCGGCGTATTGCCAATTGCCCTTGGTGAAGGCACAAAGACTATTCCCTATATTCAGGACGGAATGAAGACGTACAGCTTTACCGTAAGGTGGGGCGAGCAGCGATCAACCGATGATTCCGAAGGCGAAGTGATCGCCAGCAGTGATGTACGCCCTGCTTTGGCAGATATTGAGGCCGCGCTGCCTCAATATATCGGAGAGATTGAGCAGGTACCGCCCAAATTCTCGGCAATCAAAATTGATGGTGAACGCGCTTATGATCTTGCGCGGGGCGGAGAAGATTTCGAGATTAGGTCCCGCATTGTTTATATCGAAACATTAGAGATTCTCTCACATGATGAGAATAGCGCCAGCTTTACCATGACCTGTGGCAAGGGCACATATGTGCGCTCACTCGCGCGGGATTTGGCGCTTCAACTCGGTACATACGGCTATGTTGCCGCCCTTCGCCGCACTGAGGTTTGGCCTTTTTCCGAAAATGATGCGATTTCTCTTGCAAAGTTGGAGGAAATGGCTAATAGTGCCGCGCTGACGGAGCTTTTGCTGCCTCTTTCGACCGCGCTGGACGATATCCCGGCGCTGGCCGTTAAAGAGGGTGAAGCGGCAAAGCTTAGAAATGGTAATGAAGTTGCCTTCGTGTCCAAGCCCGATTTTGATCGATTGAACAAATCAGGTATTGAAAATGAAGGTGAGGCACTAGTGACATATCAAGGCAAGGAACTTGCCCTCGTATATCGCCAAGGGCCGACTTTAAAACCGTTTCGCGTTTTTAACATTTAAACATAAGGAAAACACGATGTCGTTTGATACTAAATCCAAAGCCGAAGTGATCGGTGAATACGCCACAAAAAAAGGGGACACTGGCTCTCCTGAAGTACAGGTTGCTATTCTAACTACTCGCATTAACGAGCTGTCAGAGCACATGCAAACCCACAAAAAAGATTTCCACTCACGCCGCGGTCTTTTGGCCATGGTTGCGCGCCGTCGTAAGCTTTTGGACTATCTTAAGTCTAAAGACGAAGCACGTTACAAAGGCCTGATCGAGCGCTTGGGCATCCGTCGCTAATCAACACTTCGCGTTATTGGGAGCGCAGCGAAGCAACCTAGATTGCCACGTCAGCTATCCAGCTTCCTCGCAATGACAAAATACAGAACAAACAAAAGGCCGCAGATTTTCGCGGCCTTTTTTTTACTTTACGAGACAATCTCCATCCATCTCATCTGGCTTATCAATGCCGAGAAAATGCAGCATTGTCGGAGCAATATCGGCAAGCTTACCGGGTGTGAGGTTTAGCGCCCCTGCCCCGTCAATGATGAACGGTACGGGGTTGAGTGTATGGGCGGTGTGCGGGCCGTTGGTTTTGGGGTCAAACATTTTATCGGCATTGCCGTGATCAGCGGTGACGATCAACACGCCCTCTTGCGCAGCGACAGCCGCGCGGAGTCTACACAGCGTTCCATCAACAGCTTCAGCAGCCGCTCTAGCCGCCTCTATGGAGCCTGTATGCCCCACCATATCGGTGTTGGCGAAATTCACTATGACCACATCATAGATCTCACTTTCCACCGCCGCGAGCAGCTTTTCGGACAGCTCAGGCGCGGACATTTCCGGCTGAAGGTCATAAGTCGCGACCTTGGGTGAGTTCACGAGGATGCGATCTTCGCCCTCAAACGGCTCTTCCCGCCCGCAATTGAAGAAAAACGTCACATGCGGATATTTCTCGGTTTCTGCCGTACGCAGTTGTTTTAAGCCATGCGCGGCGACAACTTCGCCGAGGATGTTTTTATGCTTTATCGGTTGAAACAATATCTCCATCAGCGGGTTTAGCTCATCGGAATATTCGACCATGCCTAATGCTTTGCTGATTTTAGGCTGGCCTCCTTCGCGGGTAAATCCATCAAAGTCCGGCAACAGCAAAGCTTTCAAAATCTCGCGCGCGCGATCATTGCGGAAATTGGCGAACAATATCGCATCGCCATCATTGAGACCTTCATAGCCGCTTAGGATAACAGGCTCGATAAACTCATCCGTCACTCCAGCCGAATAGCTAGCTTCCATCGCTTCAGGCGCGTCAAAGTGCGGCGCACCAACAGCATTAACAATCGCGTCATATGATTTTTGTACGCGCTCCCAACGGTTGTCGCGATCCATCGCGAAGTAGCGGCCACATAAGGTCGAAAGTGTTACACTTTCGTAAGGACTAATTTCCGCCAAAGTTCGTTCGATAAAGGCTTTACCGCTTTGGGGTGCGCAATCACGACCATCGGTAAAGGCGTGTATGTGTGTAGGTACACCCGCATCGCCCATGATTTGCGCCAATTTAATGATGTGGTCCATATGCGCGTGTACGCCTCCGTCAGAAACCAGCCCCATAATGTGCATGGCCTTGCCGCTTTTTTTGAGATCAGCGATAACCTCTTGGATAGCTTCGAAACCCTTAACTTCATCCTCACGAAAAGCCTTATGAATGCGGGGGAGGAACTGCATCACCACGCGGCCTGCGCCGATATTCATATGGCCGACTTCGGAATTGCCCATCTGCCCTTCCGGCAAGCCGACTTGTTCACCGAACGTGGTCAGTGTTGTATTCGGGCATTCGCTCATCAGCGCATCAAAGCACGGGGTGTTTGCGCTGGCGATTGCGTCATATTCACCGCCATCACCAATGCCCCAGCCATCAAGGATGGTCAGGATTACGGGGCGTTTTTTCGGGCTGAATTCGGACATGCTTTGCCTCTTTCCGTTTTGTTTAAAGCAGTATTTGCGGCGGATAATGCCATTTAGATTATGATTTGAAAAGAGCGCTTTCACGCTTTTTATAAAGGAGTGTCCGCGCCCCGCTTCGCCAAGCGCGGCGCAGTGCTTTTATTTGGCGTGTGTTCTATTACATCCCAGGTGGCAAAGGGGCTTTCTTTTCAGTCCCGCTTTCTGGGCCGCCACTATTGCCAGCATCTGCCAATGGTCGATTATTTTTTTCTTGATATATTTTTCTTGCTGCATCAACAGGAGGCAGAATCCCGTCATTTTGTGTGCGCTCTTGTGCAAGTGTATATTGTGCCGGGTCCGCCTTTACCTCGTTCTCATACTCTGGTAGTGTAGTTTCCGTCTTATCCGTCATCAGTGTCTCTCCTTAAATATATGTTGCATGAAATGACGGCACCTTACACGACCAAATTACCATAACGCAAGAAAAATCCACCAGACCCTCAAACCCTTTGACATTCGCGTTATAGGGTGACATATCTATGGGTTAGTAAACAGGATGATGTGAGGTTGACCGTTAAACGCACTTAAAAAATGCTTTTTGCAGTCCACCCCACAAATTTCCAGATATATTAACTTTAAAAATCCGTGTGCGTTTTTACGCCACGAATCTAAATAACTGAAAGGTAAACTATATGTTTAACGTATACCGCAAAGATATTGATTTTGCAGGAAAAACCCTCACACTCGAAACTGGTAAAGTTGCACGTCAGGCCGATGGCTGCGTGATTGCCACAATGGGTGAAACATCCGTTCTTTGTGCCGTAACCGGTGCAAAGAACATTAAGCCGGGGCAGGATTTCTTCCCGCTTTCTGTACACTATCAGGAAAAAACATACGCCGCCGGCAAAATCCCTGGTGGTTTCTTCAAACGTGAAGCACGTCCTTCTGAGAAAGAAACACTGACATCACGTCTTATTGACCGCCCTATTCGTCCATTGTTCCCGAAAGGGTTCTTGAACGAGGTTCAAGTTGTTTTGACGGTTATCTCTCATGACCTTGAGAATGATCCAGACATGGTTGCGCTTGTTGGCGCGTCTGCGGCTCTGACAATCTCGGGCATTCCATTTATGGGGCCAATCGGTGGCGCGCGCATTTGTTATAAGGACGGTGAATACCTTATTAACCCGCCAATGTATGAGGTTGGTGATATGGATCTTGATTTGATCGTAGCCGGTACGCAAGAAGGCGTTCTTATGGTTGAATCAGAAGCCAATGAGCTGGACGAGAAAACCATGCTCGGCGCTGTTGCTGCTGGTCACAAAGCGTACCAGCCTGTAATTGACGGCATTATTGAATTGGCCGAAATGTGTGCCAAAGATATGTGGGACATCGCGGAAACACCCGATGCCATCAAAAAGCTTGAAGCAGACATCAAGAATAAGTACGCCAAGGATGTTGAAAAAGCATATGGCATAAAAGACAAGCTAGAGCGTCAGGCGGCTGTTGGCGAAGTTCGGGCAGCAGCGATCGAAGCATTCACAGATGAGGAAGCTGGCATTGATGACAAGATCATTACCGCCAAGTTCAAATCTTTGGAAGCGGACGTTGTACGCGGCTCTATCCTCAAAACAGGCAAGCGTATTGATGATCGTGATACGAAGACTGTACGTCCGATTGTGGCGGAAGTTGGTGTACTTTCACGTACACACGGCTCTGCCCTGTTCACACGTGGTGAGACACAGGCTTTGGTCGTAACAACTCTCGGCACCGGTCAGGATGAGCAAATCATTGATGCGCTCGATGGCGAATATAAAGAGAGTTTCTTGCTACACTATAACTTCCCTCCATATTCTGTTGGTGAAGCCGGTCGTATGGGTCCCCCGGGTCGTCGCGAAATCGGTCACGGTAAGTTGGCATGGCGCGCAGTTCACCCACTTCTGCCATCTAGAGAAGATTTCCCTTACACCATGCGTACAGTATCAGAGATCACAGAATCCAATGGTTCTTCTTCTATGGCGACTGTTTGTGGTACATCTCTCGCCCTTATGGATGCCGGTGTTCCTCTTAAAGCGCCTGTTGCTGGTATTGCGATGGGTTTGATCAAGGAAGGCGATGACTTTGCTGTTCTGTCCGACATTCTTGGTGATGAAGATCACCTTGGCGATATGGACTTCAAAGTGGCCGGGACGAAAGACGGTATTACAGCTCTTCAAATGGACATCAAAATCACTTCAATTACAGAAGAGATTATGACTGTTGCATTGGATCAGGCGAAAGATGGCCGTATCCACATTCTCGACGAGATGAGCAAAGCTCTGACCGAAGCTCGTTCAGAAATGAGCTCCCACGCACCGCAAATCGTTTCTATTCAGATCCCGACTGACAAAATCCGTGAAGTGATTGGTACTGGCGGCAAAGTGATCCGCGAGATCATCGAAGTTACAGAGACTAAGATCGATATCGATGATGAAGGTACAGTGAAAGTTGCTGCGACCAACAAAGACAATATCGACAAAGCTATTGCTTGGATCAAAGGTATCACTGATGAGCCTGAGGTCGGCACTGTCTACACAGGTAAAGTTGTGAAGACTGTTGATTTCGGTGCTTTTGTGAACTTCATGGGCGCAAAAGATGGTCTAGTTCATATCTCTGAGTTGCAAAACGCACGCACTGCAAACACAACTGATGTTGTGAATGAAGGTGACGAAGTTAAAGTCCTCCTTATGGGCATTGATGATCGAGGCAAGATCAAGCTTTCGATGAAGCGCGTTGATCAAGAGACAGGCGAAGTTCTGGAAGAAGAAGAAAAAGACGACCAGAAGAAAGCAGGCTAACTAAGCCCTCCTTCCAATATAAATTCAAAAGCCGGGTCATTCACGATCCGGCTTTTTATTATCTTGTTTATATATTACGGAAGATATGTTTAGGCTCACTGCAAATAAATAAAAATAGATTGATATGGCCAATGCCAGAGATTATGCAAGGCTTGAAAACACACTTAGCATGCCATCCGGCACAAAAGCTTGTAACCCTTGCTGTTTTGCCATATAGTTCCTATATCAACGCCATATCTGCGTTTACTCGAAAGCCTTTTTGAAATATAAAAGGCTTTATCCATGTTTATGGCGGAAAAAGCATATCAGGCATGTTTTTTTAAAAATGACGAACGAACTGAGTAAGTCTAATAGCAATTTAATTACAGGTACTTAACGACCAAATGACAAAGAGTATTTTTAAAATTCCCCGCATAATTGGCCATAGAGGCGCCGCAGCATACGCACCCGAGAATACAATTGTCGGCATACATACAGCCGCTGATATGGGCGTCGATTGGGTTGAGCTTGATGTGAAGTTGACTAAAGACAATATACCTATTCTTTTCCATGATGATACATTAGATCGCACCACGAACGGTTCAGGCAATGTTGCCGACTTAACCCTCAAAGAAGTGCGCGATCTTGATGCCGGACACTGGTTTGGTGACAGCTTTTTCGATTTGCGTATCCCCACGCTGGAACAGGCTGTCGATGCATTGATTGAGCGTGATATGGGCGTAAACTTTGAAATCAAACCTTGCGCAGGACGCGAAAAAGAGACCGCCGAGGTCGTACTAGATTACCTCTCGCAGATCTGGGACGATCATTCAAAAATCCTGATTTCCTCTTTCTCACATGTTTCACTGGAAATTGCTGCAGACATGGCAAATGACTGGGCGAGAAGCTTTTGTATTGGCGGCGGTGATGCGTTGCCCGAAAATGTCGCAGAGCTTGCGCGCTATTTGGAAGTAAAAGCACTGAGCATTGATGGAAATACAACCACGCCAGAACAGCTTTTGGGCCTACAAGATCTCGACTTAGCGCTACTGGCCTACACCATTAACGACCCCGATTTAGCGCGTGAGCTACAGGCAATGGGCATTACAGGCTTTTTCACTGATGAGCCGGACACTATAATGGACGGCATTTTTATGGTGCATTAAGCCACGCCCGTATATTTTACATATTTATTGACATTGGGGTGCGTTTGTATTATAATCCCCCGCATGTCCGAGAAGAAACTTATAGGGGTTCATATATTTACAACAGATTCGAAAGGATTACTGCTGGAAATGAACCCTGGAGAGCGCTCCAACATCGCATGCCTTAACCAAAAATACGGCGTTCGAGATACTATTGCGGATATAATCGCTCCCGATATACAAAAGACGCTAGGCGATACGTACAATGTCATAGCTCTAAGAAACTATGGACACTGCGTAAAAACAGCCATAGGCCTAGCCCTTAGCGAAAATCCACAAAATAAAAAAACAAACATCATCATTCGCGGACATGATATGCGCAGCAACCTCAATGTCTTTGATATATCCAGAAGTTACGAAAATACCATATTAGATAATTACAATTTCGCTATCGAAGAAAGCAAAGGAAATAAAAGCTTTATGTTTAATCTAGCGAAAAAAGCGGGTGCTCAGAATTTTCCAATATCAAACACATGCACAAAACCAGAGCTACACACACTTGATATGACTTCATACGCTTCACAATCAGTGGTTATAAAACCCGTTGACGGCTTTCAGGGTCATGGCGTGCTCATCGTACCTACCAAAGATTTTAAAGCCGTTGCGAAGAGCCTCAGCACCAACAATTTTGACGAAATCACCTCAATACTTGGCAAGGAGGCAGGGTATGGTCTGAAGTACTGGAAAAAAAATCACGAAAATATATATGCAAAAATACAGGTTCAAGAGTTCTTAAAACGCGATTCATTTGTTCATCACAAGGGAAAAGAATGGGACGCAACGGATCGCCATTTATGGGCTGTTCTTGCATTCGAAGGCTCAAAAAAGATGCTTGATGTTAAGGTGCAATGTTATGGGTCTTTTCATCAACTTCCGGAAAAACCTGTTGCGGGCCATGAATTATCGCAGAGCAGCGCCATTTCTTATGCCACTGGAAGGAATAATCTTTTTAGAGCTGTTGCACAGAAACTTCATCTTAAAAGAAGGGATGGAGGCGGTGAGAAAGTATACCTGCCCGAAAATCAAGATAGATACAGGGGGCAACTTGCAGAAAACCTAAAACTAATCTTCGAATATGCCATCATGAACCAGCATACAATTCTCCCAAAGCAAAGATTACCCGATCCCGGATATAAGACTCATGAACTAAGCCCTACATAAAGACATTCTAAGCGCCAAATTCCTTGAGTGCCTCATGTGGCGGCATGCCGACGGCGTTGAACCCGCAATCAACATAGTGGATTTCACCTGTTACGGCACTGGACAGGTCGGACAAAAGGTACAGCGCCGTTCCACCCAACTCTTCCAGCTCAACCGATCTACGAAGAGGAGATGTTAACACATTGTATTTAAATGTTGTTCTTGCGCCGCCAATAACTGCGCCGGCCAGCGTTCTCATTGGGCCAGCGCTAATCGCATTGACGCGAACACCTTCTGGGCCAAGATCTGCTGCAAGGTAGCGTGTTGAAGCTTCAAGGGCGGCTTTTGCAACGCCCATAACATTATAATTCGGCATTACCTTCTCGGCGCCATAATAGCTTAAGGTCACCGCACCACCGCCATTTTTCATCAAATCCTTGGCGCGACGCATAACAGACGTGAAGGAATAACAGGAAATGTGCATGGACATCAGAAAGTTATTAAGGCTGGTATCAACATAGCGCCCTTGCAACTCATTCTTATCAGAGAACGCTACAGCATGAACAACAAAGTCCATCTCACCCCATTTGGCTTCTAGTTCAGCAAAAACCTTATCGAGGTCATCTTCCTTCGTTACATCACAATCCAAAAGAATGGATGATCCAAGGCTCTCGGCCAATGGCTTAACACGCTTTCCAAAAGCTTCGCCCTGATAGGTAAATGCCAGTTCAGCACCCTGCTCAGCAAGCGCTTTGGCCATGCCCCAAGCGATCGATTTTTCGTTTGCCACGCCCATAATCAGGCCTTTTTTGCCCTTCATAAGATCGTTCATAAGATCGTTCATAAGCGTTTAATCCTCATATTTACTCATAGCGATGCAGCAATTTGTGCCGCCAAAGCCAAAACTGTTAGAAATCAATGTCTCGTGCTTAACGCCATCAACGCGCTCGCGCGCTATTTTAAAATCTTTCGCGCCTTCATCGAGGTCTTCAATGTTGATAGACGGTGCTACGAAGTCGTTATTCAACATCAGTGCACAATAGATCGCTTCTTGCACGCCAGTTGCACCAAGAGAGTGCCCTGTCATAGACTTCGTGGCGCTAATATAGGGCTGATCTTTACCTTCGAAGACTTCGGCAATTGCATTCAGCTCTGTGATATCACCTACAGGCGTGGATGTGCCATGACTATTGATATAAGTCACTGGAGTTTTTACGGTATCAAGTGCGCGTAGCATCGCACGTTTTCCACCCTCACCGCTTGGTGCAACCATATCATGCCCATCTGAAGTCGCGCCATAGCCCGTGATCTCACCATAAATCTTTGCGCCGCGTGCCTTGGCGTGCTCAAGCTCTTCAAGCACCACAATGCCGCCGCCGCCAGATATTACAAAACCATCACGGTTTGCATCATAGGCTCTAGCCGCCGTTTCCGGCGTATCATTGCATTTGGATGACATCGCGCCCATGGCATCGAACAGCACAGAAAGCGTCCAATCTAGCTCCTCACCACCGCCAGCAAACATTACATCCTGCTTACCCCATTGTATTTGCTCAGTCGCAGCCCCAATACAATGGGCGGACGTAGAACACGCGCTCGAAATTGTGTAATTCACGCCCTTGATCTTAAAGTTTGTTGCCGCAGTCGCTGAAGTCGTAGAACACATCGCCTTCGGCACAGCAAAAGGACCAACGCGCTTTGGGCTTTTCTCGCGGGTGATGTCAGCCGCTGCGACCTGCGCCTTTGTAGACGGCCCGCCGGATCCGACGATAATGCCCGTACGCTCGTTCGAAACCTTGTCCTCTGACAAGCTACTGTCGGCAATTGCCTGCTCCATAGAGAGGTGCGTATAAGCAGCCGCATCGCCCATAAAGCGGAAAAGTCGCTTATCAATGGCTTCGGCCAAATTAATGTTCGGCTTGCCGTGAACTTGCGAGCGAAAACCAAGCTCTGCATATTCAGGAGAAAAAGAAATACCGCTTTTCCCCGCCTTTAGGCTTTCGAGCACTTCTTCTTTGTTATTTCCGATACAGGATACAATCCCGATTCCTGTGATTACTACGCGGCGCATATTGCCTCCTAATCTCTATTAGTCTTTTTTAGAATTATCAAACAGGCCAACTTTCATGTCTTTAGCCTCATAGATAACCTGTCCATCAGCTTCCAGCTTACCGTCAGCAACACCAAGAACAAGCCTACGGTTAATCACGCGCTTAAAGTCAACGATATAGCGCACAAGCTTTGTCGTTGGAAGCACCTGATCGGTAAACTTCAACTCACCAAGACCAAGCGCACGGCCAGAGCCTTTCGCGCCCGTCCAGCCAAGGAAAAAGCCCGTAAGCTGCCACAAAGCATCAAGCCCCAAACAGCCAGGCATGACTGGATCACCCTTAAAGTGACACTGGAAAAACCAAAGGTCAGGATTTATATCAAATTCAGCAATGATCTGGCCCTTGCCATACTCACCCCCATCAATACTAACATTTGTGATACGGTCAAACATCAGCATCGGTGGCAGCGGAAGCTGCGCATTACCGGGGCCGAAAAGCTCACCTTCACCGCATTTGATGATTTCTTCATAAGAATAGCTGGATTTTTGTTCGAAGTTCATAACAACCTTTTTACCTGTTTTGATGCAATCTAGGCAGTTATAGGAAGATTCAAACAGGGGCGCAAGGGGCAATCTATTTTTGAATTACATTGTCACCATGTTATGAGTCATGCATACGGACTTATAAGTCTCCGTCATAGCCGCCATAGCAAGTGGCTTAGCGATAGCTGGCTCCAAATCAGGAACCTCACCACCAGCAGCAACAGCCAGCATACGCCCAGCAGCCTTGGCACAGGCAACAGCCTGATCATAATGGTTCGTCATGTTTATAGCGCCAAAAAAGGCATCGCAAAACGGCTCTATGCCATAAATCAAATCTAGCGGTGCGTTTACAGGAGTATCATTGGCCGGAAGACCAAAACGCCAATCCGTTCCGGCGGGAACACCCAGACGTACAGCTTCTTTTGTCATGACGCATACAACGTGATCGAGATATTGAGGAAGGTAATGGCTACCCTCAAAAAGCTCGCAGAATTCGGCATTTAATGACAGGGCAACACGACGCCCTGAAACCGCACTAAGTGCAGCAACACAATCACCCAAGCTCCAAAACTCAGTTGCAATTTTTCGCTCAATCACGATATCGCAAAGCTCTTGTGAAGCGATCTCGAAGGCCATGCATTTATGCGTACACTCCACCAAAAGGCGCAAAGACTCGTCCTTTGCAAGCCCCTGATCCTCAAAGCCTTGTAAAACATTGTGGACGATAACAAGCATAAGATTGTGAAATTCAAAGGCGCAATCGAGCCACTCTTCAAAAAAACCACGAGCCGCCAAGCGTCCCTTTTCAGTTTCGGCATCTATGATATGGGCAGGAGGCAAGGAATGCGGCGGAAGCTTCCCTTCAATGGGCTTACACTCCATGCGCTCGCCCAGCTTATGCAAGCTCGCAGCCATAGCTTCATCCGGCTGATCAAACACCATATAGGTTTCGACCAACACCCCAGCCATATGCTGTATCATCTTGGTGGCATCAACTCCCTTCACAGGGTCGGAGGCCATTCCGATGAGACCAGTATAAAGACGCGCGCCCATGCCGGGCTTTTCTGTCAAAGCAAAAAACATACTATTTCGTTGATCGCACCAATGAGAAGACAAAGCCGGAATCGAAATGGATTAACTATGACTAGCTAATCAGTGCGTGTTAGAATTTGAGTTGTGGATAAATCTGTGGACAGCAGCCGAATCAGCTACGTATATAAGGTTAATCGAATTTTTCAGCTTCGTAAACACCAAAGAGCATAGTTTTTTCAACCCACCCCTTATGACCTTGTATTTCTGTTTTACACCAACCCTTTACGCATTCATCGAGGGGCAAAATAACTGACGGTTCAAGATAAGCTAAAATAGCGCCCTCTTTTGAAGGATGCTTGTGAATGGGTGATTTAGGACCGCTTTTCACCAATGCATTGCGCTTTCCACTCAAAAGAGATTGGTGCACCCAACCTTTTTGCCCTTCGAAATCCCTGACTTTCCGCCAATTATCATATTCCAGAATAATTTCGACAGGCAGCCCCTTCATGGTAAACATCCATAGAATCGGATATTTAAATCCGGGACCGGTACGTACAGCAACCTCTCCAGACCCCAGTGAAACGAATCGTGGCAATGGATAAGGCGTTGTGTGAAAAGGATCCTTTTCCTCCTGCGCGCGCACAGGAAGACTTATAAAAAACGTTAGAGCTATGAATATAAATGCGAGGCGCATAATCCTTTCTATCGCGTCCGCCCCCATTTTGGCAATATTTTTTATGCATATAACATTTGCGTTTTTTTAAGGATATAAGTTAAAAGGCAGGATATGACACAAAAACCTGAAATATCAGTCGCCCCAATGATGGATTGGACAAATCGGCACTGCCGTTATTTCCATCGCCTGATTACGCCTAACGCCCTGCTCTATACGGAAATGGTGACAACGGGCGCACTTATTCACGGTGATGCGGAGCGGTTTTTGCGCTTTAATGATGAAGAACACCCGGTCGCGTTACAGCTCGGCGGGAGTGACCCTGCGGATTTGGCTAAGTGCGCGAAAATGGGCGCGGACGCGGGGTATGACGAGATCAACCTTAATTGCGGGTGTCCATCTGATCGTGTACAAAAGGGCAAAATCGGCGCGTGCCTTATGGGCGAGCCTGACCTGGTGGCCGATTGTATGGAAGCGATGATCGATGCCGTAGACATTCCCGTCACT
>JAHQVU010000010.1 GCA_019634145.1 Micavibrio sp.
CGGTTAATGGAGAATCCGTATGTCCTGCCAAGATTTTTGCGGCATTTGCTTCGCTCTGGCCGTGGCGGATCATATAGAAATGTTTAATCGGGACATTCATCTTTTATACCTACAATATAATAAGGGAGTTGTTGAAATCTCGAAGCGCCGCGACGATGGATTGTGCTGCGAGCATCGAGCTTTTCGGATTTTCTGGATCGGGCATATTTTCGATGCGTGAGTATAAAGTGCTGTACGTGCCTTCGACTGTGACTTCATGCATGTTGCCTTTCGCATCAGGGTCGGCCCAGATTTCTACGCGGGTTTTATCAGGACCAATGCCCGCTAGCGAGAGTGTTGCGGCAACATTTACGTTCGCCGGAAAGCCCTCTGCAGCCTCAAAAGCGTTGCCTTCGAAAATGCGGGTCTTTGAAACGATTTTGCTTAAATCTATCCCCATTTTATCCACATAGGGTGCGCCGAAAAATCCGCGTGGAGGCTTTGTTGACGCTATCTTGCTGCTGACGATGCCAAGCTCTTTTACTGCTTTAATGCCATCTATACCGGCAAGCGCACCCGATGGTACGATTATGCGCCCCATTTCTGATCCAGTGGATAAGCTGTGGGTATCTAGGATTTCAGGAAACATGAGCAAAGCGCATCCTGAGATCATAATGAGTGTTTTATGCGCATCAATGCATTTTATGGCGAGTTCGGGCACAGCTTTTGGTGGTAGGCATTCGACGATAATATCGCAATTGTTTACCAACTCTTTGAAAGAGACGTACGGCTGTGAAAATTCATCTGACGGGATGAGGTCGCTTAAGTGTGTGAGGGTGAGGCCATCGATGCCTTTAATTAATGCTCTGGCAACGGCGCTTCCAAGTGCACCGGTTCCGGCGATACCAACAGTTTGTGTGGGTTTGTGTGTATAGTGTGCTTGCATGCTCTGGTCTTTCATCTTCAGCAAGCCTATTCTTATGTCATGGATAAATGGCAAGATCAAGGAATTGTGCTGGGCGTGCGTGCCCACGGAGAGAATGGCGGCATCGTTCAGCTGTTAACACCGTCACAGGGGCGAGTGGCAGGGTATGTGCGTGGCGCGCGATCATCCAAGATGCGCGGGACATTAGAGATCGGCTCTGTTGTTGATGCGAATTGGCAAAGTCGTACAGATGACGGGCTTGGCACATATATGTTGGAGTTGCATAAATCATATGCCGCAGTTGTTATGGGCGATGCTGTTAAACTTTCTGCGATGCAATCGGCCTGCGCTTTGTGTGCATGGGGGCTGCCTGAGCGTGAGGCGCATGATGGGCTTTATTATGGACTGTTGGCGCTGTTTGATCAGTTTGAAAGCCCTGTTTGGGGCGCGGCCTATATAATGTGGGAGATTGCTTTTTTAAAGGAGCTTGGGTTTTCGCTGGATTTAACAGCATGTGCGGGTGGAGGGGATGATCGCACACTGGCTTATGTTTCGCCAAAGACGGGCAGGGCGGTGAGCCATAGCGCGGGGGCGCCTTATAAAGACAAGCTTTTAAAGATGCCCGATTTCTTGAAGCCGCAAGGGGGTGAGCCGGACGAGGAGGAGGTCGCCAAGGGGCTCGATATGACCGGATATTTCCTTGAGTGGTGGGTTTTTGCACATCATTCTCACGGAATTCCGCCTCAACGCTTGCTTTTTGCCGAACGATTTGCGAGAAGTGTTGCTGAGCAAGACACACAGATACCAACACCTGTAGGGCACTATGGCGCAAAATGAAGTTATAGATCACGATATTATCGATCAGCCGTTTACGGAGCTGCTTTCCGAGCGGTATTTGTCTTATGCGCTATCTACTATTATGAGCAGATCCCTGCCTGATGTGCGTGACGGGATGAAGCCTGTGCATCGCCGCCTAATGTATGCGATGTATCAGCTGAAACTCAGCCCGACCACCCCCCCGAAAAAATCAGCGCGTGTGGTCGGTGATGTGATTGGTAAGTTTCACCCACATGGTGATACTGCCGTTTATGACGCGATGGTTCGTTTAGCGCAGGATTTTGCGCAGCGCTATCCACTGGTTGATGGGCAGGGGAATTTTGGTAACATTGACGGTGATAATGCCGCGGCGATGCGATATACCGAAGCGCGTTTGACCGATGTCGCGCTGTTGCTGCTCGATGGTATTGAAGAAAATGCGGTTGATTTCCGTCCGACTTATGACGGGTCAGAGAAAGAGCCGGTTGTTCTGCCCGGAGGTTTTCCGAACTTGCTGGCCAATGGATCAAGCGGGATCGCCGTCGGTATGGCCACAAGCATTCCACCGCATAACGTTGCTGAGCTTTGTAGCGCGATGGAGATGATCCTTGAAAATAAGGATGTGAGCGTTGCCGAGTTATGTACCTATGTTGGCGGGCCGGATTTTCCGACAGGTGGAACATTGGTTGAAAGCGCCGAGGATATTGTAAAGGCCTATGAAACGGGTCGTGGGGCGTTTCGTGTTCGCGCGAAATGGGAAAAAGAAGACCTCAAGCAGGGGCAATATCAGATTGTAGTTACTGAGATCCCTTATCAGGTACAAAAATCCAAGCTTATCGAGAAAATTGCAGAGCTGATTACAACGCGTAAACTGCCTATGCTGGACGATGTGATTGATGAGTCGGCAGAAGATATTAGGCTCGTTCTCGTGCCAAAGAACCGTAATGTTGACCCAATCGTTTTGATGGAAGCTTTATTTCGCAATACTGATCTTGAGAGCCGCTTTTCAATGAATATGAACGTGCTGGAAAATGGTCTGGTGCCCCGTGTCATGAACCTAAAAGAGGTCTTGCAACACTGGATGAACCATCAAAAGGAAGTGCTGGTTCGCCGTTCGCAATATCGCCTTGAAAAGGTTTTGCATCGCTTAGAAGTTCTTGAAGGGTATCTGGTTGTTTACCTTAATATTGACGAGGTAATTCGTATTATCCGCTTTGAAGATGATCCCAAGGCAGAGCTTGCGAAGAAATTCGGGCTATCCGAGGTGCAGGTCGAGGCTGTTTTGAACCTTCGTTTACGCCGTTTGCATAAGCTAGAAGAGATGGAGATCCGCACCGAGCATGATGCATTAAGTAATGAACGTGATGAGCTGGAGAAGCTTATAGGGTCGGATGCGCGTCAATGGACACGTATCAAGAAGCAGATAGCAGGCCTTAAGAAGCAATTTGGCGAGGATACAAAATTGGGTGCGCGTCGCACAGTTGTTGGAAAGCCGCCTGCGCCCGTTGCTATTGACCTGGAAGCGGCGATGATTGAAAAAGAGCCAATCACGATCATCTGCTCGAGCCAAGGTTGGATTAAGGCTATGAAAGGGCACGGCGTTAAAGCTGATGACGTTAAGTACAAAGATGGTGACAAGGAAGCGTTTGTTTTAGAGGCGCAAACCACTGATAAGTTGCTAGTTTTCGCCACGAATGGGCGCTTTTATACGCTTGGGTGCGATAAATTGCCACCCGGTCGTGGTTTTGGTGAGCCGATACGCCTGATGATGGATTTACCTGGTGATGTAGATATCGCACAGTTGATGCTGCATAAGATGGGTGCGAAGATTTTGGTCGTGGCGACAAGCGGACACGGGTTTATTGTGCCTGCTGATGATGTCTTGGCGCAGACCAAGAATGGTAAGCAGGTTCTGAATGTTAGTGGCACGGTTAAGGCGAAGCTGGCCGCTTATGTTGATGGCAGCCATGATATGGTTGCGGTGATCGGGCAGAACCGCAAGTTGCTGGTTTTTGATATGGAAGAGATGCCCGAAATGGGGCGCGGTAAGGGCGTGATCTTGCAGAAATACAAAGATGGCGGGGTGTCGGATATTAAAACATTCAGTCAGGCTGAGGGATTAGAGTTCAGATATGGCGCCGGTATTAGCAAAGTTGATGATTTGACGCCGTGGCTTGGTAAGCGAGCATCGGCCGGAAAGATGCCGCCGAACGGTTTTCCGAAGAATAACAGCTTTAACGGATAATAAAAAAGGAGCCAGCGTGGCTCCTTTTTTTTGAGTGATGCTACACCACCTTATTTTAAAGCATTCGGCAAAGCCGGAAATAGCTTTTGATCTTTTGGTTCGTGTTGAATGACGAGCTTGGCATTCAGGTTTTGGGCCATTTTATCTAAGCGATTTGATGAGGCCAGCGTATCTGCTCGGTCATAGTTAAAGCTTGGTACGCCGTTGTTCTCATGATTTTCGTGGAAGTGCCATTGATCGCCCGCTAACAAGACGGGGCCGGTGGTCTTAAGATTCACTAAAAGGCCCATGTGACCCGGTGTGTGACCCGGTAATGTCAGGGCAATAACTGAACCGTCACTGAAGATGTCCTTGTCACCGGTGAGCGCTTCTACCTTTGCTTTATTTTCCTCTTTTAAATACTCTCCAAAATTTTCAGGATCCATATGATACGCTTTTGCCTCTTCAGGCTGGTTCACCATAAAGTCATATTCTGCTTTTTGGATAATCAGTTTAGCATCCTTGAAAAGCGATACATTGGCAGCATGGTCAAAATGTGCGTGGCTAATTCCTAAATGTGTAATGTCTTCGGGTTTTAAACTCATTTTTGTCAGTTCATCGGCCAGTTTGGTTTCTTTTTTAAGCAAGAAAGGCGGTGATCCGGCATTTTCTTGTCCGACGATGTCATCTGGAAGCCCTGTATCCCAAAGTAATATGTTAGCGCCTGATTTTATAACGTAGCAGGAATCTGTGAGGGTTTTTTCTTCGCCTACATACTGTTTTGTGTCCGAAAATACGTCAAGATTGGTGACATGGATTTCTCCACAATTTAAGCGGTAGAGTTCAAGAGTTGGCTCGCTGGCAGCTTTTTCATCTTGAGCAGAGGCGTGTGGTGCAATAGCTATCAGGCTTAACGCTGTAAGCAAAAGTTTTGAGTAGGTACTTATCATGAATATGCTCTTTATTTAATTTAGAAATATCAATCAGAGGATATAGCTATCAAGGGGTTTAGCTCAAGGGGCAGGTGAGATTTATTTTACGATTGGCGACCATTGGTCGGTATCATAGTCATAGACTTCATTGGCGAAGTGGAATTTATTATAGTGGTTTATATCAGGACGTAAAATTTAAGGGAATTCGACCGAGCCGGGCGTTTTTTTGAATGTTACGATCTTGGGCATGGGGGTAGATTTTTTTGTATTGGTATTTGAGCCAGAATCTGGCTTCTTTTTTTCTTTTTTTGCTTTGTTAACGCGCTGACTAGCTTTTTTATTATAGTCAGGATTTGTAAGCTCTTCGCGAAGAAGTGTAATTGAAATGCGTCGGTTTCCGGCGTTGGTTGGCTCTTTCGGGTATAGAAGCTCAGTGTCTGCTTTACCGACAACGTCGAAAACTTTTGCGGGCTTATACCCGCTTTCTATTAAGGCGCGGCGGCTGGAGTTTGCACGGTCGGCTGACAGCTCCCAGTTGGAGTAATTCGAGTTTCTGCCATAGCTTAGGCTATCGGTGTGACCACGTACTGAGATAAAATTAGGTTGTGTTTGAATGACCTCGGAAATCTTTTGTAAGAGTTTCTCTGTTTTTTCATACATGCGCGACGAGCCTTTGGCAAACATAGGTTTTCCTTCGCGGTCTATGACTTGTATGCGCAGGCCCTCGTGGGTCATATCAATAATGATGTTGTCTTTGATCTCAATAAATTCGGGTGAGTTTTCAATGGCGTTTTTCAGTGCCTCTTCGGCTTCAGCAAGGCGCGCTTCTTCCTCCTCACGCATTTCTTGCTTTTCTTGCTCTAAAGCTTGCTCTTCGGCTGTCATGCTTTCCTTGTTTTGGCCGGCAGGGCTTTTTTGCGGGGAAGAATTATTTACGGATGAGCCTTGTGGGGCAGGGGATGTAATGCTTTGAATATTCGTGACCATAG